>NZ_JBWKIR010000023.1:23911-64228 GCF_056432605.1 Streptomyces sp. NPDC045022 | reverse complement strand
CCGCCAGACGTGCCGCCGGACGTGCTCGGCGCGCCGATCGGCCCGGCCGCGGCGCTCCCCAGGGCGCGCCGGAGGGAGCCCACCGGACCGGCCGGACGCACCGCCCGCCGGTGTCCCACGTGCCGGTCGGCCCGGCCGTGGGCGCTCCCGAGGGCGCGCCGGAGGGAGCCCACCGGACCGGCCGGGCGCAGCGCCCGTCGGTGTTCCGGACGGCGGCGCCCGACAGGCCTGTGGCTGACCGGAGGCGCCGCTGACGGAGGAGGAGTCGCCTGAGCCGCAGACGGTAGGCGGCAGCGGGGACGCGGCCCGCAGGGCGACGGCAGAAGAAGACGGGCATGCGTCGGAGGTCAGCTCCCAGAACCGCGAGACGGGCTCGCCTCCTGGTACAGGGCCGTGACGGAGCGGGCGCCCGCCAGCAGTTCCGCGCGGGCCTCGGGCGGGTCGAGGATCTCCACCCGGTCGGAGAACGCGAGGAGTTGGCGCACCGCGCGCAGCACCGGGTACGACGGCCGGGCGGTGACCCAGGCGCTCTCGCCGTCGTCGTCGGGTGGGGCCGCCAGCTGTGAAGCGGCCATCCGCTGGAACATGTCGAGATACTCGCGCCGGACCCGCACGGTGACCTCGATCCCGTCCTCCCTCTCCTCCACCTGGCGGCGCAGCACCTTCCAGACATCGGCGAGTTCGGCTCCGTCGCGACGCCGTACGGGCTCGTCCAGCAGCCGGGCCGAGCCCACCCGGTCGGCGCGGAACAGCCGCGGTGCGCCGCGCCGGTCGGCGACCAGGTACCAGACGCCGGCCTTGGCGACCAGGCCGTACGGGTCCACGGTGTACGTCCGCAGCTCCCGTTCCCCGCTGTGCCGGTAGCGCAGTCTCAGCCGCCGGTCGGAGAAGACCGCGTCCTGCAGCACCTGTAGGTCGACGGTCTGCTGCGGGCCGCTCTTCCAGCGGGTGGCGTCGACCAGGATGCGGCGGCTGGTCACCTCGGCGGCGGGGCGGTGCGGCGCCGGCAGCGCGGCCATCACCTTGCGCAGGGCCGAGCCGAGGGCCGCGTCGAGGCCGAGTGCGGCGTGGGCGCCCTGGGCGGCCAGGATGAACAGGGCGCGGGACTCGTCGGCGGTCAGCCCGGTGACGTCCGTGCGGAAACCGGCGAGGAGTTCGATGCCACCGTGCCGGCCGCGCTCGGCGTAGACCGGGACGCCGGAGGCCGACAGCGCCTCGATGTCCCGGTAGATGGTGCGGACCGACACCTCGAGCCGGTCGGCGAGTTCGTGGGCGGGGACGCGGCCCCGGGTCTGCAGGAGCAGCAGGATCGACAGCAGCCGGTCTGACTTCACGCCCCCAGGATCCCGCCGTCGCCGTGTCCGCGCAAATGTTGACGGAAGTTGTCAGGTTATCCCGGGAACCTCGTCGTACCGACCACCGACGGAGAGGTACACCATGACCACCACCGGCTTCACCGACCCGCGCCCCGTCTACGCCCGCGCCACCGAGCAGGCGGCGGCCCTCATCAAGACGGTGCGACCCGAGCAGCTCGACGGCCCGACGCCCTGTACGGAGTTCGACGTACGGGCCCTGCTGAGCCACGTCGTCGGCGGCACCCGGCGCATCGCGGTCGTCGGCGAGGGCGGCGACGGGCTCGCCGTGCGCCCGATCGCCGAGGGTGTCGAGGACGACGGCTGGGCGGCGGCCTACGACGAGGTACGGGTCCGCGTCCTGAAGGCGTGGGAGGGCGACGAGCGGATGACGGCCCCTGTGCGCGTGCCCTGGGGTGAGGTCCCCGGCCACGCGGCGCTCTCGGGTTACGTGATGGAGATCGTCACGCACACCTGGGACCTCGCCGAGGCCCTCGGCCACCCGCACGAACTCGACTCCGCGCTCGCCGAGTTCGCGCTCGCCACCGCCCGCCGGGTGCTGCCCGACTCCCGGCCGCGCGACGAGGAGACGCCCTTCGACGCCCGCCGGGAGACCCCCGAAGAGGCGGGCTCCTACGAGCAGCTGGCGGCCTGGACGGGCCGCGCGCCGCTCATCCGAGCCTGACCCGGGCGAGCTGACGGGACTGGGCGACCAGGCGGTCCTCGCTGTCCCAGACCTCGGCGTCCTCCTCCAGGAAGCCGCCGGCCAGGTTGCGGGTGGTGATCGACACACGCAGTGGGCCGGGGGCCGGCCGGTGGCGGACGTGGACGGTGAGTTCGACCGTGGGCACCCAGCCCTTGAGGCCGATCTCGAAGGCGGTGGGCGGAAGCGCGTCCACGGCCAGGAGCAGCGACAGCGGGTCGGCGTCGCGGCCGTCGGCGAGGCCGAACCAGGCGCGCATCTCGCCCTTGCCGGAGGGTGCGCCGAGCGCCCAGCCGAGGGTGGCGGGATCCAGCTTGAGCATCAGCCGGTCGGTGATGGCCGAGCTCCCGGGGATCGGGGCAGGAGAGTCGTCGGGGCCGAAGCACTGGTCCGGCGGCGGGATCGCGGGCGGGGCGGCCGTCGTACGGACGTCGTCGGGGAGGGTGGCGAGGTCGCCGTAGGAGGCGAGGACGCGGATGCGTTCGACCTCGTTGCCCTCGTCGTCGAACTGGAAGAGCGAGGCCTGGCCGGTGGAGAGGGTGCGGCCGGTGCGGACCGTCTCTGTTCGGATGACCGCCGGACCCGGCTGGGAGGCGGTCAGGTAGTGCGCGGAGATGGTGAAGGGGTCCGGGTGCGGGAGGGTGTCCGCGAGGGCCCGGCCGAGCACGGCCAGCAGATAGCCGCCGTTGACGGCGTTGATGATGGTCCAGCCGGCCGAGAGGTCGATGTCGTAGACACCGGTTGCGCGCCGGGTGACCGCCGTGTCACGGTCGAACTCGCTGTCGCCGATCACGGCCCGCGTGGCAGGGGCGGAAGCTGCTTCTGGCATGGATGAACGGTACAACAGGAAATTACTAAGCGGTAGCTTTTTGCGGAACCGACCACATGGCCGGATCCGGCGCGGCCGATCGGCCCGATGGCGGCCTGCGGGCGAGGTCCCGGCAATTTCTCGGTAAGTGTCAGGACACGTCCACAACCCGGGACCCGGGATCGCCCTCTATGGGGACATGAGCCTCACCGGGACGCCGTTCCTCTACACGGCCATCGTGCTGTCCGTGGCCGCCCTCATCCTGCCACTCGTCCTGTGGTCGCGGATGCGCGGGCCCAGGCCCCTGCGGATGGCGGCGCGGGTGCTGATGCTGCTGTTCGCCCAGGGCACGGCCGTCACACTGGTCTTCGTCCTGGTCAACAACCAGAACAACCTGTACGACGACTGGGCCGACCTGCTCGGAACCGGCAACCACGTCCAGCAGGCCGCGGACCTCGGCCGGGACGGCACCGGCGGGATCTCGGTGAAACGATTGCCCAAGGTCGAGCAGACCTTCACGGCGGCCGACGGGCCCGGCATGCGCGCGGCCGGCGGAGTGCGGGTCACCCAGCTCAAGGGCCGCGTCTCGGGCGTGAACGCGGAGGTCTACGTCTGGCTGCCGCCGCAGTACGACGACCCGGCCTACCGGCACAGGAAGTTCCCGGTGGTGGAGCTGCTGCCGGGCTACCCCGGTTCGGCCAAGGCGTGGTTCGGGGCGATGAAGGCCCACGAGCAGCTGCTGCCGCTGATGAGGAGCGGGCAGGTGGCGCCGTTCATCCTGGTCGCCCCGCGCACCAACCTGCTGGCCGGCGTCGACACCGGCTGCGCCAACGTCACGGGCCAGGTCAACGCCGACAGCTGGCTCAGCATCGACGTGCCCAAGATGGTCATGGACAACTTCCGGGCCCAGCCGGCGCCGCGGGGCTGGGCGGTGGCCGGGTACTCGGCGGGCGCGCACTGCGCGGTCAAGCTGGCCGTGGCCCACCCCGACCGCTACCGGGCGGCGGTGAGCATGTCCGGCTACAACGACCCGATCGGCGAGCGCGGTTCGCTGGCCGCGCAGAACCCCGCGCTGCGCGCCGAGAACAATCCCTACCTACTGCTGAAGAAGGCGGCCGTACCGCCCCGGATCGCGCTGTACGTGTCCGGCGAGCCGGGCGACGGCTACCAGGCGGGTGTGGCCCTGGAGTCCGTCGCCAAGGCGCCGACGACCGTGCACGTGGTGTTCCTGCCGCGCAGCGCGGGCGGTCACACCATGGCGCTGTGGCGGCCGCAGGTCCCGGCGGCCTTCCGCTGGCTGACCCTGCAGACGGGCCGGAACCACGCCGAGGGACGGGACCGCTCCCCGACCGGCGCCACCGGTTCCCTCACCAGGACCGCAGCCGGATCCACGGGGACCGCGGCCGGATCCACCGGGTCTACTCCTCGGTCACGGTCGAACGGCGGTTCCAGGCGCGCGGCGCTCGCCAGTGGAACCGCATCGCGAGCAGCCGCAGCACGAAAGCCGTGACGACCGCGAGCCCGCTGGTGAGCGGGGACAGGGCGTCGTAGCGGATGCACAGAGCGACCATCGTGGCGCCGACGATCGCTGGGACCGCGTACAGATCGCGGTCCCAGCGCAGCAGGGACGGGACCTCGTTGGCGAGCACGTCCCGCAGCACACCGCCGCCGACGGCGGTGGCGAGGCCCAGGGTGGCGGACGCGGTCGGGTTGAGGCCGTAGGAGTACGCCTTCGTCGTACCGCTGACGCAGAACAGGCCGAGGCCGGCCGCGTCGAAGACGAGCACCGCCGCCTGGATGCGCTCCACGTGCGGGTGCAGGAAGAAGACGACGAGCGTGGCGAGCAACGGGGTGAGGAAGAACCCGAGGTCGGTGAAGGCGGCCGGGGGGACGGCCCCGATGACCAGGTCGCGGAACAGCCCTCCGCCCAGCGCGGTGACCTCGGCGAGGACGGCGATGCCGAAGACGTCGAAGTTCTTCCGGACGGCCAGCAGCGCGCCGGAGATCGCGAACACGAAGATGCCGATGACATCGAGCGTGTGCTGGACGGAGGGACTGAAGAGTTGCTGGAGCTGCACCCTGACATTCTCACCCGTCGGAGTGCCTGAACCTTACAAAGCCAGGCCTACAGGGCAGGTTTCCCTGTTGTGAAGAGCCAGGCGCCGAACAGGTCGTCCAGCTGCTGACCACTGATGTGCTCGGCGAGCCGGATGAAGTCGGCGGTCTTCGCGTTGCCGTACCGGTGGAGCTTCGTCCAGGCGGGCAGCAGCCTGAAGAAGGCGGTGTCGCCGATCCGCTCGCGCAGCGCCTGGAGCGTCATCGCGCCGCGTTGGTAGACGGCGGACGCGAACATCGTGTCCCGCTGCGGGTCGGCCACCTTGATCTGCCAGAAGGCGGAGTCGGCGGGGCGGGAGTCGTAACCGGCCCGGAAGGAGTCGTGCGCCGAGCGGGTGCCCTGGTGTTCCGCCCACAGCCACTGGGCGTAGGTGGCGAAGCCCTCGTTGAGCCAGATGTCCTTCCACCGCGCCACGCTCACCGAGTCGCCGAACCACTGGTGGGCCAGCTCGTGCACGATGGTCGTCTCGTTGCGCACGGCCGAGTAGGCGGGCTTGCTCTGCACCTCCAGCGAGAACCCGGCCTCGGGCATGTCGTCGACGATCGCGCCTGTCTCCTCGAAGGGGTACGGCCCGAAGACCTGCGACCAGTAGTCGGTGGCGGCGGCGGTGACGGCGTACACGTCGACGCTGTTGCTGTTCTTCAGTACGGGGTCGATGGCGACGTAGATCGGAGTGCCGCCAGGGGTCCGCCCGGTGCGCACGTCGAACTTCCCGATGGTCGCGGTCGCCAGGTACGTGGCCATGGGCCTGCGCTCGCGCCAGTGGGTGTATGTCGAACCGCCCTTGTCGTACGTCGACAGGAGCCGGCCGTTGGAGACGGCGGTCAGCCCCTTGGGTGCCTTGATCCGGATGTTGTAGGTGGCCTTGTCGGCGGGGTGGTCGCTGGACGGGAACCAGGTGGAGGCGGCGTTTGGCTCGCAGGCGACGAAGACACCGTCGCCGGTCTTCATCCAGCCGTACTTCGAACCGAAGACGATGGGGCCGCCGAGGGGTTCGGGAACGCCGCCGTAGGTGACGGAGACGGTGAAGTCGCGGCCCTTGGGCAGGGTTGTGCGTGGGGTGACGGTGATCTCGTCGCCGTCGCGGGTGAACCGGGCGCGTCTGCCGTTGACTTCGACCTTGGTGATCTGCAGCTGCTGCAGGTCGAGGTCGAAGGAGGAGAGCTTCTGGGTGGCGCGGGCCGTGAGCGTCGTGCGGCCGTCCAGGCGGCCGGTGTCCGGGGCGTAGGCGATGTCCAGGTCGTAATGGCGGGCGTCGAAACCGCCGTTGCCCAGCTGCGGGAAGTAGGGGTCGCCGATGCCGGGGGCGCCCGGGGTCGGGGCGGCGGAGGCGGAGATGACGAGGAAGGAGGCCGCCGCGGTGGCGAGCGAGCCGAAACGTGCCGAACGGGAGAGTGCCATGAGTCGTCCCTTTCGAGCGTGTGCCGATCAGTGGTCGGACACGGACGACTCTGCACTCTCCCGCTCAGGCATGTACATGACTTTGCCCAGTCGTCATGTGCTACTTGCCGGTTGACTCCTGGGAGTCGGTCCCGGCCCGGCGCGCCGTCTCCTCGGCGACGGCCTCCGGCTCCTCGGAGGGGGCGTCGGTGGCGCCGCCGGTGGCGGCGGTGGGCTCCTCGGCCGGACCGTCGGCCGCGGGCACGGCCTTCTCGGTCGAGACCTTCGCACCGGGACCGGTCTTCTCGCCGGAGGCCGCCGCCTCTTCCGACGCCGCATCCTCGGACACGGCCGGCGCTTCCGGAGCCCCCGCCGTCTCAGAAGCCGCTGCCTCTTCCGACGCCGCTGCCTCTTCCGACGCCGACGCCTCCTCGGACACGGCCACCGCCTCAGAAGCCGCCGCTGCCTCAGAAGCCGCTGCCGCTCCCGATGCCGCCTCCTCGGAAACCGCCGCGTCCTCCGACGCCGCCTCCGCAGAAACCGCCGCCTCTTCCGACGCCACCTCCGCAGAAACCGCCGCGTCCTCCGACGCCGCCTCCGCAGAAACCGCCGCCTCCTCGGACACCGGCTTCTCGTCCGCCGCCGAACCGCCGGAGGCATCCGGCACCAGTTCCGACGCCGCCTTCGCCGCCGCCAGCAGGACCGTGTCCTGCGGTGCCTGATCGGCGAAGTTCTCCGGGTGGTGGCAGGCGACCCGCTGACCCGGCCTCAGCTCCACGAGCTGCGGCTCGGTCGTCTTGCAGATCTGCGTCGCCTTCCAGCACCGGGTGTGGAAGCGGCAGCCGGAGGGCGGGGCGATGGGCGAGGGCACGTCGCCGCGGAGCAGGATGCGCTCGCTCTTGACGCCCCGGCGCTTCGTGTCCGGCACCGGCACGGCCGACATCAGCGCCTTGGTGTACGGGTGCATCGGCGCCTCGTACAGCGAGGTGCGGTCGGCCAGTTCGACGATCTTCCCGAGGTACATCACCGCGATCCGGTCCGAGACGTGCCGGACGACGGACAGGTCGTGCGCGATGATCACATAGGTGAGGCCGAGTTCCTGCTGGAGGTCGTCCATGAGGTTGACGACCTGCGCCTGGATCGACACGTCCAGCGCGGAGACCGGCTCGTCCGCCACCACCAGCTTCGGCTTCAGGGCGAGCGCGCGGGCGATGCCGATGCGCTGGCGCTGACCGCCGGAGAACTCGTGCGGGTAGCGGTTGTAGTGCTCGGGGCTCAGACCGACCAGTTCGAGAAGCCGCTGGACCTCCTTCTTGACCCCGCCTTCCGGCTCCACGCCCTGGAGCCGGAAGGGCGCCGAGACGATCGAGCCGATGGTGTGACGGGGGTTCAGGGAGCCGTAGGGGTCCTGGAAGATCATCTGGATGTCGCGGCGCAGCGGACGCATCTGACCGGCCGACAGCCGGGTGATGTCCTGGCCCTCGAAGGTGATCTTCCCGCCGGTCGGGTCCTGCAGCCGGGTGATGACCCGCCCCATGGTCGACTTGCCGCAGCCCGACTCGCCGACCACGCCCAGGGTCTCGCCCTTGCGCACCTCGAAGTCGATGCCGTCGACGGCCTTCACGGCCCCGACCTGGCGCTGGAGGATGCCCTTCTTGATCGGGAAGTGCTTGGTCAGGCCCTCGACCCTGAGCAGCACCTCGCGCTCCGCCGGGGCGTCCTCGGGGGCCGGCGCCTGCTGCGGGATCACGGCCGCGGCCTCATCCGTCTTCTTGGTCTCACTCACAGCTTCGGCGCAATCTCTTCGGTCCAGATCCGCTCACGGTCCTCGGCCGGGAGGTGGCAGGCGGACCAGTGCCCGGTGCTCACCTGCTCCAGCTCGGGGCGCACCGTGCGGGTGACGTTCCCCTTGGGGATGTCCGCGTACGGGCAGCGCGGGTGGAAGGCGCAGCCCGAGGGGACGTTGATGAGGCTCGGCGGCTGGCCCTTGACGGGGATGAGCCGTTCGGAGGTCTCGCGGTCGATGCGGGGCATCGAGCCGAGCAGGCCCCAGGTGTAGGGGTGCTGCGGCTGCTCGAAGACCTCGTCGGCCGGACCGCGCTCGATGCACCGGCCGCCGTACATCACGAGGACGTCGTCGGCGATCTCGGCGACCACACCGAGGTCGTGCGTGATCATGACGACCGCGGAGCCGAACTCCTTCTGCAGGTCCCGGATCAGGTCGAGGATCTGCGCCTGGACGGTCACGTCGAGGGCGGTGGTCGGCTCGTCCGCGATGAGCAGCTCGGGGTTGTTCACCAGCGCCATGGCGATCATGGCGCGCTGGCGCATACCGCCGGAGAACTCGTGCGGGTAGCCGTCGACCCGCTTGGCGGGCTCGGGGATGCCGACGCGGTCGAGCATCTCGATGGCGCGCTTGCGGGCGACCTTCTTGCTGACGTCGTGGTGCACCCGGTAGGCCTCGACGATCTGCTCGCCGATCTTGTAGTACGGGTGCATCGCGGACAGCGGGTCCTGGAAGATCATCGCCATCTCGCGGCCGCGGAGCTTGCGCACCTCGTCCGGGGCGGCGGCGACCAGTTCCTTGCCGTCGAGCCAGATCTCGCCGGACATCCGCACGTTCTTGCCGCGCGCGCCGAGCCGGTGCAGGCCCATGATGGCCAGCGAGGTGACCGACTTGCCGGAGCCGGACTCACCGACGATGGCGAGGGTCTTGCCCTTCTCCAGCGAGAAGCTCAGCCCGTCGACGGACTTGACCACACCGTCGTCGGTCGGGAAGTGCACCTTGAGGTCGCGGACCTCGAGGAAGGCTTCGGGCGCCTTGCGGGTGGAGGTGGGCTCGCCCACCGCGGCGCCGGTCTTGGAGAGTTCGGTCACGAGAGCCTCACCCGCGGGTCGGCGGCGGCGTAGAGCACGTCCACCAGGAGATTTGCGAAGACGACGAAGAAGGCGGCGAGCAGGGTCACGCCGAGGATCTTGGGCAGGTCGTTGTCGGTGATGCCCTGCACCGCGTACTGGCCGATGCCGGGCAGCGAGAACACCGACTCCGTGATCACGGCACCGCCCAGCAGCAGGCCGATGTCCATGCCGAAGACCGTGATGATCGGGGTGAGGGCGGCGCGCAGTCCGTGCCGGGTGACGACGGTGCGCTCCCGCAGGCCCTTCGCGCGGGCCGTGCGGATGAAGTCCTCGTTCATCGTCTCCAGCATGCCCGAGCGGGTGAGCCGCGCGTAGATGGCGGAGTACAGCAGGGCCAGCGAACACCACGCCGGGAAGAGGGTGTTGGCCCACTGCGAGGGGTTCTCGGTGAACGGGACGTAGGTCTTGCCGAAGATCGGCCACTGGTATTCGAAGAGCAGGATCGCCAGGTTGCCCGTGAAGAACATGGGCAGCGAGACGCCGGTGAGCGCGATGCCCATGAAGCCCCGGTCGAGTACCGAGCGTGGCTTCAGCGCGGAGATGACACCGGCCACGACACCCGAGACCAACCACAGGACGGCGGCACCCACGGCCAGCGAGAGGGTGATCGGAAGACGTGAGGTGAGCTCCGGCCAGACCGCCTGGTGGTTCTTGAAGGAGTAGCCGAAGCAGGGCGCGTCGCAGTGCACCGTGGTGGGGCCGAGGTCGTAGGTGGCGCCGGCCACGATCCCCTTGATGAAGTGCCAGTACTGGACGTAGACGGGCTGGTCCAGACCGAGGTTGTGCTTGACGGCGGCGATGTCCGCCGGCGACGGGCTCTTGCCGATGTACTGCTGCGCCAGCTGGTCCGCTGTCTGGCCGACGAGCCGCGGCAGCAGGAAGAAGATGGCGAAGGTGACCGCGGAGACGACCAGCAACAGGATCACTGCCGCGAACGTCCGGCGGAGGATGTACGAGATCACGGGGACCGGCGCTGGTGCCCGCGGGCCGCGAAGCCCGCGGGCACCAATGCCTTCACCTGCCTTCCGGGGCTGCTACTTCGACGCGACGCCGATGTTGAGGTAGTCGTACTGACCGCTGAAGGCCGCCGTGGAAACCAGGTTGGTGTAGTTCTGCGGGCGGGCGAGCAGGACCTTGAAGTAGGTCAGCGGGACGAGGACGGCATCGTCCATGGTCTTCTTGTCGATCTGCGTGTAGAGGCTGTTGCGCTCGGTGTTGTCCTGGGTACCGATCGCCTTGCCCAGCAGGGCGTTGACGTCCTTGTTGTCGTACTGCGACAGGTTGGTGTTGCCGGACTGGCTGATCGCCTTGCCGTTCAGGATCTGCTGCAGGAAGCCGTAGCCGGAGGGCCAGTCGGCGCCCCACTGCATCATCTCCAGGCCGATGTTCTGCTTCTTGGTGAACTTCGGCACACCCGCGTAGTCGGTGAAGTACTTGCCGGACGGGTACTGCTTGAGGGTGGCGTTGATGCCGACCGTCTTCAGCGAGTTGATGATCGCCGTGGCGGCGTCGATCTCCTGCGGACGGTCCGAGCGGGCCGAGATGTTCGTCGAGATCGACGACTTGCCGCAGGCCTTCAGCTGCTCCTTGGCCTTGGCGACGTCACCCTTGTTGCCCTTGCTGGCGTAGACGTCGGACTTCTCGTAGCCCGGGATGTCCGGCGGCAGGACCGTGGAGGCGATGTCACCGCGGATCGGGCCGCCCTCGGCGGTCTGCACCGAGACCTTGTCGATCGCGTACTGCACGGCCTTGCGGCACTCGACCTTGTCGAACGGCTTCACCTGGGTGTTGATCGCCATGTAGACCAGACGGCCACCGTAGGTGTTGTCCGTGTTGGCCTTCTTGTCGGCGTCGGTGAGCACCTTGGCCTGCGTGGAGGCCTGGACACCCGTACCGGCCAGGTCGATCGCGTCGCCGGCCAGGACGTCCTGGTCGATGGTCTCCGGGTTGACCTTCAGCTTGACGACGATCTTGTTCGGCAGCTGCTTGCGCAGCGGGTCGGTCTTCGCGTCCCACTTGTCGTTGCGCACCAGGACGGCCTGCTTGCCGTCCTCGTAGCTCTGGAACTTGTACGAGCCCGAGGAGATGATGTGCTTGACGTAGTCGACGCCCGTGTCCTTCGCCTGGGGCACCGGGGCCGTCTGCGGGGCGGCGACCAGGTAGTCGAACTCCTGGAAGGCCTGCTTCAGGTGGAAGACGACCGTGGTGTCGTCCGGCGTCTCGATGGAGGACAGGCCCTTGGCGCTCTTGTCCTTGTACGGGCCCTTGTACTTGTCGCCGTCGGCCATGAACTGCTGGAAGTAGTTCGGGCCGAGGGAGAGCACGTCACGCGCGAAGTTGGAGCGCTCGACGGCGTACTTCACGTCCTTCGAGGAGATCGGCGAGCCGTCCTCGTACTTCAGGCCCGAACGCAGCTTGTACGTCCAGGTCTTGCCGCCGTCGCTCGGGACGCCCTTGCTCGCCGCGAGGTCCGGGACGAGGGTGTTGCCCTTCTCGCCCGCGCCGGGCTGGAAGGTCATCAGCGGGCGGGCCCACAGCCGGCTGAGGTTGTACATGTAGGCGTAGTACGTGTTGCCCGGGTCGAACGAGTCCGGGACGTCGGACAGCTCGTAGGTGAGCGTGCCGCCCTTCTTGTCGGACGCGTTGACGACGCCCTTGGTCGCGGCGTTGGCCCCGGCCGACTTGGTGCCGTTCTCGTTCTTGTTGTCATCGGCCTTGCTGCAGCCTGCGAGAAGCAGGCTGACGGAGCCGATGGCCGCGATCGCGGCCAGCGCTGACCTTCGCATGATGGGCGCTTTCCCCTCCATTGTTGGAAAATTTTCGGGCTCTCGGCGGCCGGTGTCAGCGGCTGCGCGGGTCGAGAGCATCGCGGAGACCGTCACCGAGCAGGTTGAACGCCAGGACGGTCACGAAGATGGCGAGACCGGGGACGATCATGAACTCGGGGTCGACCTGGTAGTAGGTGACCGCTTCGCGGAGCATGCCGCCCCAGGATGCCTGCGGGGGCTGGATGCCGACGCCGAGGTAGCTCAGGGACGCCTCGAAGAGGATGTTGGTCGGGATGAGCAGCGTCGAGTAGACGATGATCGGGCCGACCAGGTTGGGCATCAGCTCCCGGAACAGGATGTACGGGGCCCTGGCGCCCATGCCCCGGGAGGCGTCGACGAACTCGCGCTCGCGCAGGGCGAGGGTCTGGCCTCGCACGATCCGGCCCAGATAGGGCCAGTTGAAGAAGCCGATGACGAAGATGAGCACGCTCAGGTGGAGCGGCAGTCCGTTGAGGCCGAACGCGCCGCCCTGCAGGGTGGCGGAGATGGCGATGGCGAACAGCAGGAGGGGGAAGGCGAGGAAGGTGTCCATCAGCCGGCTGATGATCGAGTCGACCCGGCCGCCGTAGTAGCCCGCGATGACGCCCATGATCGCGCCGATCACGTTGGACAGGATCGTCGCGCCGAAGGCGACCACCAGCGACACCCAGGAGCCCTCCAGGACACGGGTGGCGATGTCACGGCCGAACTTCGGGTCCACGCCGAGCGGGTGGTCCAGGCTCATGCCGCCCCAACCGCCCTTCGGCAGCGAGGTGTCGGGAGTGATCAGGTCCTGGTTGAAGGCGTTCGGGTCGAGGCCGAGCAGGGCCTGCAGCGGGCGCGAGAGGATCGCGAGGGCGATCAGCAGGATCACGATGACGCCGCCGACGACGGCGACTCTGTCCTTCTTGAACCGGGTCCAGGCGATCCGGCCCAGGGAACGACCCTCGATCTGCCCCTTCCCGGCACCCTCCAGCACAGCCTCCGGCTGTGCCTCGGCTGCCGCCCCGGTGGTCTCGATCGGTGCGGTCACGGTGAGCGACCCCTCTCGCCGGTGGTGACCGGCCTGCGCCTGCCGCGGATTGCGGCTTTGTCGACTTGCCATCGATCAGGAGGTCTCGACCTCCTGTCTGAGTCGCGAGTCTTCAGCGTCGTCGTGATCACCCGCCAGAGTTGACGGCGAAAGTATGCGCAACCGTGATGCAGTGCAGGGGATTCCGTTATCCGAACAGTGGGTAACGGCCCTCGGACGCGGGCCAGTTGGGACAAGACGGTGAATTCCACTCAGTTCGGGACGTACCGTCCATGTCTACGCGCGAAGAAGTACGTCACCTGTCCAGATTCCGCGCTCGCCCTCAAGGGACGTGGCGCGGGGTGAAGTTGCTCAGTAGCCGCCGCGCACCGGAGGGTAGCCGTAGCCGGCGGCCGGGGCCTGCGACGGGGACGGGGCCTGAAGCTGGGGCGGGGCCGCGTGGGCCTCGCGGTCGTAGAAGGGGCGGGCGTTGACCCGCATCCACATCACCACCGGGTCGTGGTCGTCGGTCATCGCGACCGTCGACACCGGCAGCCCTTCCGGGACCGCCCCGACCGACTGCTGCATCATGGCGCGCACCGAGTCGACCGCGGCGGGAGAGGTGTCGTACACGTCCAGGCCGAGGGCGAGATACGGCTCCCCGAGCGCCGGCTGCACCCAGGCCCGGCGCAGCGAACGCAGGGCCGGGGTGCGATGGGCGTTCTGCGCGAGCAGGGCGTAGAACTGCGGGATCTCGATGCCGGGTTCGGTGAGCCGGAGCGGGCCGGCGGGCTGGCGGTCCAGGCCGGTGGCGATGCGGCGCAGGTCCAGCCAGGGAATGCCGACGCCGCCGCCCTGGGCGTGCGGATTGAGCCAGAGGCCGTAGCGGTCCGGGTAGAGGGTGCGGGCCACGCCGAGTCCGTCGACCACCTCGTACGACCGGTTCCAGCCGCTTGCCGAAAGCTCCTGGGCGGAGGTCACACAGGGGGCGTAGTGGAAGCCGTCGACCTCCATGTCGCCGTACTGGGCGTCCGGGGAACCGGCCTGGCCGTGCCACAGAAGCATCCAGATCTGGCCCGAGGACGGGGTGGCGAGGGCGCGCAGCAGGGCCTCGTAGGCGTCGTAGCGTCCGGGCGTGACCTGGCGCAGCATGTGCTCGACGCTGCCGCTGTGGCTCGCGCTCACCTGTCGTACCGGCCCTTCTGGGAGTTCCCCGCGTTTTGGGGACAGCTTAAGCGCCTGGTGGCTCGGGGCCCTCGTGTTCGTGCGCGGGTGCGGGGGCGTCGTGGCTCGTCGCGCAGTTCCCCGCACCCCTGCGAGATTTCACTGCCCGTGCTGGTAGAAGGGCCGGACGTTGTGTTTCAGCCAGTCACACACCGGGTCCTGGGCGACGTCGAGCAGGACCAGGTTGACCGGCCACTTGACCGGGACTTTGCCGAGCGCCCTGCCCAGGGCCTCCAGCGGCAGGGCCCGCAGGTCTCCCTCCCACCGGGAGAGTTCGACACCCACGAACATCACCGGGTCGGCCGTCTCGACGGCGGCGAGGCAGCGGCGGGCGGTAAGGACCACGCCGGTCCCTGCGAACTCGGCGGAGGCGGCGGAGAGGAAGTCGACCGGGTCGTCCTGCCAGTCGGGCTCGAAGAGACGGACCCGGCCACCGGTGCCGGGGCCGTCGAGCGGGGTGCGGCCCGCGCGGCACAGCTCGGCCACCGCCTCGGGCGGCAGCGGGACGCCGACCACGCCGCCGGGGTTCACGGCCAGGCCCGCCTGCGGGGGCAGGCCCTGTGCGAACTCCACGGCGGGGGCGATGGTGTACGACATGTGGGAGCCGGCCGCCTGGCGGAACTGTTCCTCGGAGCTGAACACCGGGACGTATGCCTGGCCGCCGATGTCCATCGTGGGCAGGTCGAGCGGGCCGCTGTCCGGGCCTCCGCCGTTGGGCAGGGGTATCCACAGAAAGCTCCGGCCGAGGACCTCGATGATCCGGCCGCCCGCGGAGGGAACGCCGAGGGAGGCCGAGAGCACCTCCTCCAGCTCGTTGCCGGGCCAACCGCCGTGCGGGTGGGGGTGCGCCTGTGCCGGGAAGTCCGCGG
The DNA here is from genome assembly GCF_056432605.1 of Streptomyces sp. NPDC045022. Classification (NCBI taxonomy): domain Bacteria; kingdom Bacillati; phylum Actinomycetota; class Actinomycetes; order Kitasatosporales; family Streptomycetaceae; genus Streptomyces; species Streptomyces sp. NPDC045022. The sequence goes on along the minus strand of NZ_JBWKIR010000023.1, from coordinate 49,038 downwards.
GAATGTCCGCCGGGAAGTCCATCTGCCTACCGCCTGCTGGGAACCACTGGTGTGAGCAAGAAGGCTAGCGGGTGGCTGTGACAGCGTCCGGTGCCCGTGCCCGGTGACGTGCTCAGCCGGAGAAGGCCATGCGGTGCAGAGTGTCCGCCGCGGCCCGGTCCAGCAGGACCGCCGAGCCGCAGCCCGCCGGCAGTTCGCCCCGCTCGACCGCGCCGAGCAGCCGGGCGGTCGTACGGCGGTGGCGGCGGAAGGCATAGCGGGAGACGCCCCGGCCGCGCTCGCGCTGTCCCGCGCGGGCGGTCTCGGGGGTGACGTCGAGCAGCAGCAGATGCAGGGTGCCGCCGCGGCGGCGGGCCTCGCGGGCGAGCCACGCGCGCACCCAGGCCTGGGTGCCGCAGTCGTGCACGACGACACCCTCCTCGGTGCGCAGCGCGCGGCGCAGTCCGGCGTAGTGCGCGAGGCGGACCAGGGGGCGGTAGAGCGCGTACGGCAGGCCACGGGGCACGCGGGCCGCGAAGCGGTCGCGGGCGTCCTGGGAGTCGATGCGGCGGCCGGAGACCGAGCGGTCCATCAGCGTGGACTTGCCGCTGCCGGGCAGGCCGGTGACCACGACGACGTCACGGGGGCCGAAGACCAGGGCGCGAGGGCCGCGGCCGGCCCGGTCGCGCAGATCGCGGACGACCGGGACGGGGTGCTTCGCGCAGTGCTCGCGAGCGGGGGCGGAGGGCTGCTGCGGCACCGCGACGCCGGTCGTGGTGGCGGTGGCGGTGGCGGTGGCGGCATACGCCGGGGTCCTCTTCACCGTGATCGTCCTCCCCCTGTTGGCTCGGTCATACCCATGCCCGCTGTATGTAAAGAGAAGGTAATGGGACAGGGTCGGCTGTTCGGTGCGCGTACGGCCACAGGTCGGTTACAGATGCGGGCCCTGACGGGCGGGGGCGCGGCGTGCAATGATGGCCCCGCCAACTGCATACCGGCCGCTTGAATCCGCGCGGGAGAGTCCCCAGCCACTGGGGCGCCGAAGGAGCAAGTCCCTCCCTTGAATCTCTCAGGCCCCGTTACCGCGCGGGCGAGGCACATCTGAAAAGCGGGCCGCTGTGACAGTGGCTCCACCCAAGGTGCAAGCCGTGGTCGTCCCTGTGACGGTCATGGCGAACCTCTCAGGTTCCGATGACAGATGGGGAGGAACGTTCCTCGCCCGTCATGCCCTGGGAGACGACCGACCGATGAGCAGTACCGAACCCATTGAGCCGCGCCACACCGCCCTGGACGCGCTGCATCGCTCGCTCGGTGCGACGATGACCGACTTCGCCGGCTGGGACATGCCCCTGCGCTACGGCTCCGAGCGCGACGAGCACCTCGCGGTGCGGACCAAGGCCGGCCTGTTCGACCTCTCCCACATGGGCGAGATCACCGTCACCGGCGCCGAGGCGGCCGCCTTCCTGAACTTCGCCCTGGTCGGCAACATCGCCTCCGTCGGCGTCGGCCGCGCCCGCTACACCATGATCTGCCAGGCCGACGGCGGCATCCTGGACGACCTCATCGTCTACCGGCTGGCCGAGACCGAGTACATGGTCGTGGCCAACGCCTCCAACGCCCAGGTGGTGCTGGACGCGCTGAGCGAGCGCGCCGCCGGCTTCGACGCCGAGGTGCGCGACGACCGTGACGCGTACGCGCTGATCGCGGTCCAGGGTCCGGAGTCCCCCGGCATCCTGAAGTCGCTCACGGACGCCGACCTGGACGGCCTGAAGTACTACGCCGGCCTGCCCGGTACCGTCGCCGGCGTCCCCGCGCTGATCGCCCGTACCGGCTACACCGGCGAGGACGGCTTCGAGCTGTTCGTGAAGCCGGAGCACGCCGTGGAGCTGTGGCAGGCGCTGACCAAGGCGGGCGAGGGCGTCGGCCTGGTCCCGTGCGGCCTGTCGTGCCGGGACACGCTGCGCCTGGAGGCGGGCATGCCGCTGTACGGGCACGAGCTGACCACGGAGCTGACCCCCTTCGACGCCGGTCTCGGCCGGGTGGTCAAGTTCGAGAAGGAGGGCGACTTCGTGGGGCGCGAGGCGCTCGCCGAGGCCGCTGAGCGCGCCGCTTCCGAGCCTCCCCGGGTCCTGGTCGGCCTGGCCGCCGAGGGCCGCCGGGTGCCGCGCGCCGGGTACCCCGTCGTCGCGGGCGGCCAGGTGATCGGCGAGGTCACCTCCGGCGCCCCCTCCCCCACCCTGGGCAAGCCGATCGCCATGGCCTACGTCGACGCGGCCCACGCCGCTCCTGGTAGCGAGGGCGTCGGTGTGGACATCCGGGGCAGCCACGAGCCGTACGAGGTCGTGGCGCTGCCGTTCTACAAGCGCCAGAAGTAGACACTGGGCGCGGAACGTCCCGAGGACGTGACCGTGCGCACTTCCCCCTGCTCACGAGCAGCTCCAGCAGTCCCCCCTTCACCAGCACTCCCGCGCGTACAGGAGAATTCAGGCCATGAGCAACCCCCAGCAGCTGCGCTACAGCAAGGAGCACGAGTGGCTGTCGGCCGCCGAGGACGGCGTCGCGACGGTCGGCATCACCGAGTTCGCGGCCAACGCGCTCGGCGATGTGGTCTACGCCCAGCTCCCCGAGGTCGGCTCCACCGTCGAGGCGGGCGAGACCTGCGGTGAGCTGGAGTCGACGAAGTCGGTCTCCGACCTGTACTCGCCGGTCACCGGCGAGATCACCGACATCAACGAGGACGTCGTCAACGACCCGTCGCTGGTGAACTCCGTCCCCTTCGAGGGCGGCTGGCTGTTCAAGGTACGCGTCACCCAGGAGCCGGCCGACCTGCTCTCCGCGGACGAGTACGCCGCCCACATCGCCGGCTGAGGAGTCGTAGCCCCATGACTGTCCTGAACACGCCCCTGCACGAGCTGGACCCGGAGATCGCCGCCGCGGTCGACGCCGAGCTGAACCGCCAGCAGTCCACTCTGGAGATGATCGCCTCCGAGAACTTCGCGCCGCTCGCGGTGATGGAGGCGCAGGGCTCGGTCCTCACCAACAAGTACGCCGAGGGCTACCCGGGCCGCCGCTACTACGGCGGCTGCGAGCACGTCGACGTCGCCGAGCAGATCGCCATCGACCGGATCAAGGAGCTGTTCGGCGCCGAGTACGCCAATGTGCAGCCCCACTCCGGCGCGTCCGCGAACCAGGCGGCCCTGTTCGCGCTGGCCCAGCCCGGGGACACCATCCTCGGCCTGGACCTGGCGCACGGCGGCCACCTGACCCACGGGATGCGGCTGAACTTCTCCGGCAAGCAGTTCGACGTGGTCGCCTACCACGTGGACGCCGAGACCGGCCTGGTCGACATGGCCGAGGTCGAGCGGCTCGCCAAGGAGCACCGCCCGAAGGTGATCATCGCGGGCTGGTCGGCGTACCCCCGCCAGCTGGACTTCGCCGAGTTCCGCCGGATCGCCGACGAGGTCGAGGCGTACCTGTGGGTCGACATGGCGCACTTCGCGGGCCTGGTCGCCGCCGGTCTCCACCCGAACCCGGTCGAGCACGCGGACGTGGTCACCTCCACGACCCACAAGACCCTCGGCGGCCCGCGCGGCGGCATCATCCTCGCGAAGAAGGACTTCGCGAAGAAGCTGAACTCGTCCGTCTTCCCGGGCTTCCAGGGCGGCCCCCTGGAGCACGTGATCGCGGCCAAGGCGGTCTCCTTCAAGGTCGCGGCGAGCGAGGACTTCAAGGAGCGCCAGCGCCGTACGGTGGAGGGCGCGCGCATCCTCGCCGAGCGCCTCACGGCGCCCGACGCCCGCGAGGCCGGCGTGAACGTCCTGTCCGGCGGCACCGACGTGCACCTGATCCTGGTGGACCTGCGTGCGTCCGAGCTGGACGGGCAGCAGGCCGAGGACCGCCTCCACGAGGTGGGCATCACGGTCAACCGCAACGCCGTCCCGAACGACCCGCGGCCGCCGATGGTCACCTCGGGTCTGCGCATCGGCACCCCCGCCCTCGCGACCCGCGGCTTCACGGCCGAGGACTTCGCCGAGGTCGCGGACGTGATCGCCGAGGCGCTGAAGCCGTCCTACGACGCGCAGGCCCTGAAGGCCCGTGTGAAGGCGCTCGCCGACAAGCACCCGCTGTACGCGGCTCTGAACAAGTAGGTCGCCTTCGCGGGGCATCGCGCACACTGGAACCCGAAAGGTGTGCGCGATGTCCCGCCGGTGCTCACCCCCGCACCACCACACCCCCTCCGCACCACCCCGCACCACCCTGCATTGAGGAGTCACCGTGGCCATCTCGGTCTTCGACCTGTTCTCGATCGGCATCGGCCCGTCCAGCTCCCACACGGTCGGCCCGATGCGCGCGGCGCGCATCTTCGCCCGCCGGCTGCGCAACGAGGACCTGCTCGGCTCCGTCGCCTCGGTGCGCTGCGAGCTGTACGGCTCGCTCGGCGCGACCGGCCACGGTCACGGCACACCCAAGGCGGTCCTGCTGGGCCTGGAGGGCGCCTCGCCGCGCACGGTGGACGTCGAAACGGCCGACCAGCGGGTGGAAACGATTCAGCAGGCCGGACGCCTGAATCTCCTCGGCGAGCACGAGATCCCCTTCTCCTTCGACGACGACCTGATCCTGCACCGCCGCAAGGCCCTGCCCTACCACGCCAACGGCATGACGATCTGGGCGTACGACGCCCAGGGCGCCGAACTGCTCTCGAAGACCTACTACTCGGTCGGCGGCGGCTTCGTCGTGGACGAGGACGCGGTGGGCGCGGACCGCATCAAGCTGGACGACACGGTCCTGAAGTACCCCTTCCGCACGGGCGACGAGCTGCTGCGCCTCACGAAGGAGACCGGCCTGTCGATCTCCTCCCTCATGCTGGAGAACGAGCGGGCCTGGCGCACGGAGGAGGAGATCCGGGCGGGCCTGCTGGAGATCTGGCGCGTGATGCGCGAGTGCGTGCGGCGCGGCATGTCGCGCGAGGGCATCCTGCCCGGCGGCCTGAAGGTCCGCCGCCGCGCGGCCGTCTCGGCCCGCCAGCTGCGCGCCGAGGGCGATCCGCTGGCGCACGCGATGGAGTGGATCACGCTCTACGCGATGGCGGTGAACGAGGAGAACGCGGCCGGCGGCCGAGTCGTCACCGCCCCCACGAACGGCGCGGCGGGCATCATCCCGGCGGTGCTGCACTACTACATCAACTTCGTGCCCGGCGCCGACGAGGACGGTGTCGTCCGCTTCCTGCTCGCCGCGGGCGCGATCGGCATGCTCTTCAAGGAGAACGCCTCCATCTCCGGCGCCGAGGTCGGCTGCCAGGGCGAGGTCGGCTCCGCCTGCTCCATGGCGGCCGGCGCGCTGGCGGAGGTCCTGGGCGGCTCCCCCGAGCAGGTCGAGAACGCGGCCGAGATCGGCATGGAGCACAACCTGGGCCTGACCTGCGACCCGGTCGGCGGCCTCGTCCAGATCCCGTGCATCGAGCGCAACGGCATGGCCGCGGTGAAGGCGGTCACGGCCGCGAAGATGGCGATGCGCGGCGACGGCTCCCACAAGGTGTCGCTGGACAAGGTCATCAAGACCATGAAGGACACGGGCGCGGACATGTCCGTGAAGTACAAGGAGACGGCGCGCGGGGGTCTGGCGGTCAACATCATCGAATGCTGAGCGGATACGCCGCGCCTTCGCGGGCGCGCGAAGCGGCGGCCCCGCCGGGAGGACCGGCGGGGCCGCCGCTGTCACGAGCGTCTGCCCGGTGTCAGCCCTCCTGCGTCCCGTCAGGGATCTTCTGACAGGAACGGCCACGTCGATGACGCCACCACCCGATGACCCCGTAGCGGTCCGGCTGATCGCCATCCTCAACAGGTCTTCGATCCCGTCGACGATGCTCTCGCCGACGCCGCTGCCGATGATGCCGCCCACGACTCCGCCGACGACCCCGTCCATGGCGTTCCCCGGCTCCGTCGCCGATGTCCACGTCCATCCGCGGACGCTGTCGGCGAGCGAGGCCGGCGCACTGCGCTGACGCACGACCACCGACACGGGCCCCCGCCGCTTCCGAGCAGAAGCGGCGGGGGCCCGCCCGCGTCCGCGGCGGGATCGCCGGAGACCGATGTTCCTCCAGGGGCTACCGCGCGGTAACCGCTCGGCCCTACGCTGCGGCCAACTCGGCTTCGGCGAAAGGGAGTTCAGGGATGTCCAGGGTTCGTGCGGTGAGACGGTCGGCGGCGCTCACGGGGGCTGCCGCTTTACTGGTGGTGCTGCCGGGGAACGCCCACGCGGCGTCGGCGAAGTTCTCCGAGACGACGGCGATCGGCACGCACAACGCGTACGACAGGGCCAAGTACGCCTACTTCGCCCAGGCGCTGGACTCGGGCGCCTCGCTGCTCGAGCTGGACGTGTACGTCGACAGCATCAGCCACCGCTGGCGGGTCAGCCACAGCAACCCGCTGGGCGACGACAACAACTGCGAGGCCGCCAAGACCCCGGGCGAGCTGTACAGCAAGAGCCGCAATCAGGACCTGGGCAGCTGCCTGGACAACATCGCCGCCTGGAACCAGCTCCACCCCGACCACGCGCCGATCGTCTTCAAGGTCGAGATGAAGGTGGGCTTCAACGACAAGGCCGGCCTCGGACCGGACGAGTTCGACACGCTCGTCGCGCAGAAGCTGGGCAGCAGCGTGTACAAGCCGGCCGACCTGCTGGGCGGGACGCACTCCTCCCTCGACGCCGCCGCCAAGGCGAACGCCTGGCCCGCCCGCGACTCCCTGAAGGGCAAGTTCCTCTTCGATCTGATCCCGGGCACGGTGGAGCAGTCCAACCCGTTCGACCACTACTGGACGGACGAGGAGTACGGGGACCATCTGCGCGACCTGTACGCGGCCGGCAACATCTCGGCCGCCCAGGCCTTCCCCGCCGTGCTCGGCGCCGGGAACGGCGATCCGCGCGGCAGTCGCTACGACGCCTCGATCCGGCCCTGGTTCGTCTTCTTCGACGGTGACGCGGCCACCTACGTCAACAACGGCTACGACACCTCGTTCTACTCCACGAACCACTACGTGCTCATCATGACGGACGCCCACAACGTGTCCCCCGCCATCTCCGCCACCAGCCCGACGGACGCCGAAGTCGCCTCCCGGCTCACCCTGCTGGCCAAGAACCACGCGAGTCTCATCACCTCGGACTGGGCCGCGAAGCCGGCGCCCGTGCTGAGTTCGGTGACCACCCGAGGCTGAGGTTCCGGCTGCCGCCGGAGGGGGCACAACTCCAGCATGCTGCACGGCATCGACGTAAGCGCCTTCCAGTCCTCCGCGTACGACACGGACGGCCTCTCCTTCGTCTTCATCAAGGCGACGGAGGGCCGTTCGTACGTCAATCCCCGGCTCACCGCCCAGACGAAGACCGCCCGCGACGCCGGACTGGTCGTCGGCTTCTACCACTTCGTGTGGCCCGGCAACATCACCGCCCAGGCCGAGTACTTCGTCCGCCACGCCCCGGACCGCCCCGGTGACCTCCTCGCCCTCGACTGGGAGACGACCGGTGACGGCACGCACGCGAGCAACGCGGAGAAGGACCGCTTCATCCGCAAGGTGAAGGAGCTACGGCCCGGCAACCGTGTCCTGCTGTACGCGAACCGGGACTTCTGGCTGAACGTCGACACGACCTCCTACGCCGGCGACGGCCTGTGGATCGCCGACTACGTCACCGCGGGCAAGCCCCGCATCAAGGCGAAGTGGCTGTTCCACCAGTACACCAGCCGGCCCCGTGACAAGGACGTGGCCCACTTCGCGGACAAGGACGACCTGCGCGGGTGGGCCACCCCCTGAGCCCCGCCGGCGAGCGGGCGAGGTCAGGCCCGGAAGTCCGCCGGGCGTTCCGGGGAGGCCGCCGCGAGGGCCTTCTTGACACCCTCGGTGCCTTCCCGGAGGCCGTAGACCGGGGTGCCGGGCTGCTGGTGCCAGGAGTCGTCGATGCCGCCGGCGTCGACGGTGTCGAAGCCCAGTTCGTCGATCAGGTCGCGGACGACCCGCTTGGCCGCCTCGTCGTCGCCGGCGACCGGGAGGGCGATGCGCTCGGGGTCACCCGCGGGGCGGGGGCGCTCCAGGATGTCCTGGGCGTAGGTGCCGTTGAAGGCCTTGATCACCGGATGCCCGAGGTGCCGTTCGGTCCAGCGGCTCTCGGTGAGGCCCTCGTCCTCGATGGCCGCGATCCGGCCGTCGCGCTGCTGCGGGTAGTAGTTGCCGGTGTCGATCACCGCGGCACCCTCGGCCGCGCCGTCCAGCACGCCGGCGGGGAGTCCCGGTACCGCCTTCAGGGGGACGGTGACGACCACGACCTGGGCGCCGTTGGCCGCGTCCTGCACGCGGACCGGGGTCGCGCCGGTTTCCTCGGCCAGTTCCTTGAGCGTTTCGGGGCCGCGCGAGTTGGCCACGGAGACGTCGTGCCCGAGAGCGGTGAGCCGCCGGGTGAGGTTGCCGCCGATGTTGCCCGCGCCGATGATGCCGATCTTCATGACACGCCCTTCGGAGAAGCGGTGCATGCATGTGCATGCGTCTGTACGGTGGGCAACCCGGCGGGGCGGGGATGTATTCCGCGGCTGCGCAATCGGGCGGGTTCGGGTCGGCGAAGTCAGCGGCCTCCTCCTCGCCCTCATGGGGGGCTCACTCGCAGGACGGGCTGGTGCTGGCCTCGGGACCGGTCGAGACGGTCCTCACCGGCGACCAGGTCGGCACATGCTTCGACCTGCCGCTGGCACTGGAGCGGCTGGAGGGCCGCTGGAGCGTGCGGACCCGGCGGGCGGTGTGACGGCATGACGAAGGGGGTGCCCTCCCCGTCGGATTCTCGCGGACAGGGCACCCCCTTACGGGCAGGTCACTTGCTCAGGTGGGCCCAGAACTCGTCGAACGACAGGACCTTGTCGCCGTTGAGGTCACGCGACTTGATGATGGCCTCCGCCACCGTCTCGGTGACGTTCCAGTCACCACCCTGAGCCAGGGCGGACCTGAACTCCGCGGCGGTGATGAATCCGTCACCATCCGCGTCGATCCGCTGGAACTGCTTGCGTGCTTCCTCGATGTCCGCCACCGATCCGCCCCTTTTGGTCGTGTTCTCATGCCGTGCTGGCGTACTGACGCAGGTCAGATTAACGGCCCGGCCAGGCAATTTATCACCGCCGGAGCACCCCCTCGCCGGGCCATGGCGCGGGCCGGCTCACCGAGTCTGCGAGTCTGGGCCTCCCAGTGGGTGGAGACTCGAGGAGCGGCCTTGGAGACCTTGCGGGACATTCTCGACGCGGCGGCGCACGGCGTCTTCCCGCCGGCGGACGGCCGGACGACGGTCGTACCGCAGCCGTCGCCCCGGGACGCGGGGGTGATGTCGTTCACCGCGCACTCGGTCGTCTTCACGGACGAGGACCCGCGGTGGGTGTACGAGACGCTGCGCGGCCTGGACTGTGACGCCCTGGCGGCGACGATGAACCCGCGGTTCCTGGCCGCCCTCATGGACCGGACGGGCCGCCGGACCGAGACCATCGACGCGGTGTTCGTGGGGTCCCCGCTGCCGGGTGAGCCGCCGCCGGCGCTGACGGAGATCGAGGACCCCGGCCATGCCCGGATCCGTTACGCCCGTGGGCGCCGGGACGAGGTGCGCACCTGGACGGCCGATGGCGGGGTGCTGGTGATGGGGCGCGGGGTCGCCGGACGGCTGGAGGTGTCGGTCGAGGTGGACGAGGACGCCCGGCACCGGGGGCTGGGCCGGCGGCTGGTGACCGCCGCCCGGCAGCTCGCCACCGAGCCGCTGTGGGCGCAGGTCGCGCCGGGGAACGCCCGCAGCGTGCGGGCGTTCCAGGCCGCGGGGTACCGTCCGGTGGGCGCGGAGGCGCTGCTGCTCGCCCGGCCGGCTGACCTCGCGTCAGCGGAAGATGCCCGTGTGCCCGAGTGAGTAGCGGCCGGGCTGCGGATAGACGGCGAGTCCGTGCGGGCCGCTGCCGACCCTGATGCGGGCCAGCTCGGCGCCGGTGCGGGTGTCGATGGCGTACACCTCGGCGTTGTAGCGGCCGGACAGCCACAGGACCTTGCCGTCGGCCGAGACGCCCCCCATGTCGGGGCTGCCGCCGCCGGGCAGGTGCCACTTCTTGGTGAGCCGGTTCCGGGAGAAGTCGAAGATCGAGATGGAGCCCTCCCCCCGGTTGGAGATGTACATCTCGCGGGAGTCCCGGCTGATGTAGAGGCCGTGGGTGCCCTTGCCGGTGGCGAGGAACCGGGGCCGGGTGAACCTGTCCCCGTCGAGGATCCACAGCCCGTTGGCCATCATGTCGGCGATGTAGAACAGCTTGCCGTCCGGGGAGATCTTGACGTCCTGCGGCATGGCGCCGTGGAACGGCAGCTTCTCCTGGGCGATGACCTTCATCTTCGCGGTGTCGACCTTGAGGACCTCACCGCTGAACTCGCAGGAGACGATGAAGTAGCGGCCGTCGACGGAGAAGTCGGCGTGATTGACGCCGTAGCAGCTGACCGGCACGGTCTTGACGACCTCCATGGTGTGCGCGTCACGGAAGACCAGCTGCCGGTCCATGGAGGCCATGACGACGGCGTACTTGCCGTCGGGCGTGAAGTACAGGTTGTAGGGGTCGTGCACGTCGACCGGCTTTCCGGCCCGGCCGGTCCGCGGGTCGATGGGGGTGAGGCTGTTGCCGAGGTCGTTGTTGACCCAGAGGGTCTTGAGGTCCCAGGACGGTACGACGTGCTGGGGCTGGCGGCCGACCGGGATGGTGTCGAGGATCCGGTAGGTCTCGGGGTCGATGACGGTGACGGTGTCGGAGTTGGTGTTGGGGACGTACACCCGGGTCGGGAAGTCCCTGACGGCCGGGGAGAGCCGGTTCGGGCGGTCGGCGGAGTAGATGTCGGCCGGGTCCTCCACCGGCGGCATCCCGGGCAGCACGTCCACCCGGTCCTTCTTCACCTGCGGCTGGACCGGTGCCTTGCTGCCGAGGGCCGCGTCCTCGTGGTGGCGGTCCCCGCCGCCGCACGCGGACAGCAGCGTCAGGGCGGTCAGGGCGGCACCGGCAGCCAGCAGGCGGGCGGCTTTCGTGGTTCGCATCAGCTCAGCAGCTCCGTGGTGGTGACCGCGCGCAGTCCACGGCGGTCGAGTTCATGGAGGACGTCGGGCAGGGCGGCGACCGTGTCCGGGTATCCGAAGTGCAGACTCACCACCGATCCGTTCGCCACGTCGGCGAGGACCTTGCGGGTGACGGCGGCGGCGCCGGGCCGGGTGTAGTCGAGCGAGTCGACGTCGTACGACAGCACATGCGGGTAGCCCGCGGCGCGGGCCAGCCGGACGACGAGCGGGGTGGCGGTGGGCGCCCGGGAGGGGCGGAACCAGGTGCCGATGGAGCCGGTGAGCCGCTCGAGCCGGTCGGCGCAGTCGGTGATCTCCTTGCGGGCGTCCGCCTCGGCGAGGGCGTTCACGGCGATGTGCCGCTGGGTGTGGTTGCCGAGGTCGTGGCCGCCGTCGAGGATGCGCCGGGCGACGTCGGGGTGTTCGTCCAGCCAGGTGCCGACGGCGAGCACGGTGAGGCGGGCGCCCTGCTTCTCGGCCTCGGTCAGCAGGGCGTGGGCGAGGACGGGGTCGCCCTGGCCGTGGAAGGTGAGGGCGACCTGGGGGCGGGTGCGCGGGCCGTGGGTGATCTGGGCGGGCTGCCCGGGGTAGGCGCGGGGGGCGGGGGTGGCCTGCACGGTGGCCGCGAGCCGGCTGGACGCGCGGGCGGCGGACGGGGACGGGTCGGACACGGAGGCCGGGGCGGTGGGCGGGGCGGCCTGGCCGGAGCCGCAACCGGCGGCGAGCGCGCCGCCGGCGACGAGCCCGGCGCCCGCGCGCAGCACCCCGCGTCGGTTGGTCGTGGTCACCCGCACCATTTAAGGGGCGACAGGCGAGAAAACCGCCTATTTGGCCAGTTTGGGGGTGTTCCCGGGTCGCGGCGCCCGCGCTCGGCCCGTCCGGCGTTCGAGGACGCGGCCGCTCGGGCCGGAGCGGGGGTCCGGGGGCGCGGCCCTCAGGGAGTGAACCTCCCGCACAGCCGCACCGGAAGCCGGCCGAACCTAGGGCCTCTCGTTTGGATCATGCCGGGCTCGCGGGGCCTGGCCCCGCTCCCTGATCCGGCATGATCCAAACGAAAGGCATTAGCGGTCGGCGACTCGCATCTCGAACCAGGTCGTCTTGCCGCGCGGGAGCAGATCCACGCCCCACCGGTCGGAGAGCTTGTCCACGAGGAACAGCCCGCGGCCGCTGACGTCCATGTCCTGGACCGGCATCAGGCAGGGCAGCCCGCGCGAGGGATCGCGGACCTCGACGCGGATCCAGCCGGGGCGGCGGCGCATCCGGAGGCCGAAGACGCGGGCGCCGGTGTGCCGCACGGCGTTGCCGACGAGTTCCGACACGAGTAGGACGGCGTCCTCGGTGAGCCTGGGGCTCAGCCGCCAGGTGCGCAGGACGACGACCTGGGCGAGCCGGCGCGCGGTGGCCGCGGACTCCGGGCGGGACGGCAGCGGTACCTCCGCCTCCGTCGGGTTGCCGAACAGTTCGAGCGCCTTGAGCGCCTGTTCGTCCTCGACCGCGGGCGACCAGCGCGCCGCGGCCGCACGGCTGTGTCCCCGTGGCTGTTCGATGCCCTCCAGCCCCGCCATGCCCCCATGATGGCGGCCCGCAGCCGCCCTGGGGGCCGTTCCAAAGGAATGCGCCCCCCGCACGCCCCCTCCGCGCCCTCGTTGATCGGCATATGCCGAGGGCATACCGATATCCGGCGCAGCCCGGTTGACCTGCGGCGACGGCTCACTTCCGGGCAAGCGTCAAGCTCCCTCGACAAGGCAGGCTTAAGGTTGCCTTAAGGCTCCCATAAACCGCCCCATCGAGGGACTCGGATGGGACAACCCGTCAATCCCCGCGGCCCCCAAGGGAGTTACGGGGCGGTCACACCGCTGACGCTCAGAGAAACTTGGCCTTGCCCGGCCCTTCCTCCACGAAGCTGCGCATACCCCGCTCGCGGTCCTCGGTGGCGAACAGACCCGCGAACCAGTTCCGTTCGACGGCGAGTCCGGTGTCGATGTCCGTCTCCAGACCGGTGTCGACGGACTCCTTCGCCGCGCGCAGCGCGATCGCCGGCCCCTGCGCGAGCTTGGCGGCCCAGGCGTGCGCCTGCTCGTACACCTCGGCGGCCGGGACGACCCGGTCCACCAGGCCGATGGCGAGGGCCTCGTCGGCCCTGACCTGACGGCCCGTGAAGATCAGGTCCTTGGCCTTGGAGGGGCCGATCAGCCGGGGCAGCCGCTGGGTGCCGCCGGCGCCCGGGATCAGGCCGAGCAGGATCTCGGGCTGGCCGAGCTTGGCGTTGTCGGCGGCGATGCGGTAGTCGGCGCACAGGGCCAGTTCGCAGCCGCCGCCGAGCGCGTAGCCGGTGATGGCGGCCACGACGGGCTTGGGGATGCGGGCCACGGCGGTGAAGGAGTCCTGCAGAGCGCGGGCGCGCCGGACCATCCCGGCGTGGTCCATGTTCTGCATCTCCTTGATGTCCGCGCCCGCCGCGAACACCCGCTCGCCGCCGTAGATCACCACGGCCCGCACGTCGTCGCGGCGCGTGGCCTCCTCGGCTAGCTCCTTCAGCCGATCCTGGGTGGCGATGTCGAGCGCGTTCATCGGCGGACGGTCCAGACGCAGGGTTCCGACACCTTCGGCGACTTCGAGATTCACGGTCATGCAGAGCAGGTTAACGGCCACTAACGACGGTGGGCCCGGTGCCGTAGGTCACAGCACCGGGCCCGTACGTCAGCGGGGTTCACTTCTTCCAGTCGGCCCAGGACATGTTCCAGCCGTTGAGGCCGTTGCCCGGGTCCACCGTGCGGTCGTGGGAGTTCTTGACGACCACCACGTCACCGAGGATCGAGTGGTCGAAGAACCAGGCCGCCGGCACGTTCTTGTCGTAGCCGCCGCGCACGTCGCGCAGGCCCACGCAGCCGTGGCTGGCGTTGTAGTTGCCGAAGGCGCCGCCGCCCCAGTAGTTGCCGTGGATGAAGGTGCCGGAGTCGGTGAGGCGGATGGCGTGCGGGACGTCCTTGATGTCGTACTCGCCGCCGTAGCCGACGGTCTCGCCGTTCATGCGGGTGACGGCCAGCTTCTCGCTCATGACCATCTGGCCGTTCCAGGTGTCGTAGCCGGGCTTGCCGGTGGTGACGGGGACGGTCCTGACGACCTTGCCGTCCTGCGTGACCTTCATCGTGTGCTTCTTGGCGTCCACGACGGAGACCTGGTTGCGGCCGATGGTGAACTTCACGGTCTTGCGCTGCTTGCCGTAGACGCCGTCGCGGCCCTCGACGCCGTCCAGGTTGAGGTCGACGGTGACCTTCGTGCCTTCCTTCCAGTACTTCTCGGGGCGGAAGTCCAGCCGGTCGTTGCCGAACCAGTGCCCGGCGACGTCCACGGCCGGCTCGGTCTTGACGGTGATGGCCTTCTCGACGTCCTGCGGGCTGGTGATGCCCCGGGTGAAGCGGACGGAGAACGGCATCCCGACACCGACGGTGGAACCGTCCTCGGGGGTGAAGTGGCCGACGAAGGTGTTCTTCGGGGTCAGCGTGGTGAACGAGGAGTCCTCGGCGGCCTCCCGGCCCTCGGAGTCCTTGGCGACCGCGTGCACCGTGTACTTGGTGCCGGCGGCCAGGTGGGTCGACGGCGCCCAGGTGGCGCCGCCACCGGTTATGGTGCCGTCGATCTTCGCGCCCCTGGCGTCCTTGACGGTGACCTCGGTCAGCTTGCCCTTGCTGACGTTCACCTTGAGGGCGTCGCTGGTGTCGACGCCCGTGGCACCGGACCGGGGCGAGATGCTGACGGCGGCCGTCGACTGCTTGCCCTGCCGCGCCCCGTCCGTGCCCTTGCCGTCGCCCGAGCCGGACCCCGAGTCACCGCCCCCACCGCATGCGGTGACCGCCATCAGCAGGGCGCCGGATATCAGCACCAGCCCCTTACGGCCTCTCCCCCGGCCCCCCGCCGACGCCCCCGATATAGGCCGCACGTTCAAGTTGTCTCCCCTCGCCGGACCTGATCAGGTCCGCTCCCCACCACACTTGTGCGCGCATATTAACCGCCGGGTTTTGAGCAAGGTGTCAGGCGAATGTCACCGTTGCGTCGCAACTTCCGCCGGGCACCGTCACCCCGAACCCGGCCCCCTCACCTGGTTACTTCACCGCGCTGCCCGCTTTCCACTCCTTCCAGGTCATGTTCCACCCTCCGAGGCCGTTGTCGGGCGCGACCGTTTTGTCCTTGCTGTTCATGACCTCGACGACGTCACCGATGAGGCTGCGGTCGAAGAACCAGCCCGCCGGGGTGTCCGAACCGCCGCCCTTGACGTCCCGCAGACCCACGCAGCCGTGGCTGACGTTGACCTGGCCGGGGGCGTCCGGGGCCCAGTAGTTGCCGTGCAGGAAGGTGCCGGAGTCGGTGAGTTTCATGGCGTGCGGGACGTCGGCGATGTCGTACTCCCCGCCGAAACCGACGGTACGGCTGTTCATGCGGGTGACTTCCAGCATGTCCATCACCACCATCTTCCCGTTGTAGGTCGGGTGCTTGGGGGCGCCCGCCGTGATGGGGACGGTGGCGAGGAGCTGCCCGTCGCGCCGCACGTCCATGGTGTGCTTGGCCGCGTCGACCAGGGAGACCTGGCTGCGGCCGACGGTGAAGGCGAACGTCTTGTCCTGCAGCCCGTAGACCCCGCGCGCCCCTTCGACGTCCCGCAGGTCCAGGTCGACGGTGACCTCGGTACCGGGCTTCCAGTAGCGCTCGGGGCGGAAGTCCAGGCGGCCCTTGCCGAACCAGTGCGGGCGGATCTCCACGGGGGGCTGCGCGCTGACGTGGACGGCGCGTTCGACGGCGGCGCGGTTGTCGACCTCCCGGCTGAAGGAGAGGGAGACGATCATCCCGGTGCCGACGGTGGCACGGTTCTCGGGGGTGACGTAGCCGATGAACCGCTGGTCGGGGACGTAGGTGGTGAAGACGGTGTGCCGGGCGGAGCGGCGGCCATGGGAGTCCAGCGCGACCGCGTCGACGGTGTACTTGGCGGCGAGCGCCAGCCGGCCCTCGTCCGGTTCCCAGGTCAGGCCGTCGTCGCTGACGCGCCCGGGGACCGGGGAGTCCTGCGCGTCCTGCGACTTGACGACCTTCACCTTCTCCAGGCGCCCGCCGGGCACCCGTACCCGCAGCCGGTCACCTGGGCGCACCTCCCTGCTGCCGTCCTCCGGGGTGACGCGGATGACGTCCTCGGGGGCTCGGGGTTTGCCGAGCGCCCCGCCCATGCCCAGTGGTCCTGAGCCGTCCGGGGAACAGCCGGCCAAGAGCCCTGTTCCCACCATTACCGCCGCCAGCGCGGCCCACGTGCGCCGTGCGCGTCCATGTACGTGCCTCACGCGGGGCTCAACGACCGGGCCCGCTCCGGGGAAACGTGAGTGCGACGCACGCACTGGGCAGAACAGAGGGAAGGACGACACGTTGGGGAGCCGCCGTGCCCGTGTCAGGGGGTGTTTTCTGGGTCAGGTCGGCTGAAACGGAGCCGGGCAAGGCGGATCCGGAAGACGCCCCCTGGCCGTCGGGGCGCAGCCGTACCGGGCGCCGGGTCCGCCGACAGGCGCGCTCGGCGCCCGGGCGCGGCCTGCTGCGCCGCCCCCGGGGCGAGCCACTGAAAGAGGGGCCGACAGGTGACGAGCGCAGCCGAGCAGCGGGCACCGGCCGGGGAGCCGGCCGCCGGGAGCGGGCAACCGGCGGCGATGAACGGCACCCGGCGTGCCGTACCGCCCGGCCCGGCGGTGTGGCCGGGTGCGCCGACCCCGCTGGGGGCCCGGTTCCGGGTCGGCCCGGACGGGATCGCGGGCACCAACTTCGCGCTGTGGGCGGCCGGGGCGGAGGCGGTCCGGGTGTGCCTGTTCGACGAGCGGGGCCGGGAGACGCAGGTTCCGCTGACCGAACTGACGCACGAGATCTGGCACGGTTTCGTGCCCGGTGTGATGCCCGGTCAGCGGTACGGCTACCGGGTGGACGGCCGCTGGGACCCGTGGACCGGCGCCCGCTGGAACCCGGCCAAGCTGCTGCTGGACCCGTACGCCCGAGCGGTGGACGGGGAGTTCCGCCTCCCGCCGGAGGTGTACGGGCATGTCCGGGACTGGCCGGAGCAGCAGGTCGCGGACACCGTGCGGGACGAGCGGGACTCGGCGCCGCATGTGCCGAAGGGTGTCGTCGTCCACGATGACGACGACTGGTCGGACGACCGGCGCCCCAAGACGCCGTGGGCCGACTCGGTGATCTATGAGCTGCACGTACGGGGCTTCACCAAGCTCCACCCCGGCATCCCCGAGGAACTGCGCGGCACCTACGCCGGACTGGCCCACCCCGCCGCGATCGAGCACCTGGTGCGCCTGGGCGTCACGGCGGTCGAGCTGCTGCCCGTACACCAGTTCGCGCACGAGGACCACCTGCTGCGCCGGAGCCTGCGGAACTACTGGGGTTACAACTCCATCGGCTACTTCGCCCCGCACGCCGCCTACGCGGCCTCCGGTACGACGGGAGGGCAGGTCGGCGAGTTCAAGCGGATGGTGCGGGCCCTGCACGCGGCCGGCATCGAGGTCGTCCTCGACGTCGTCTACAACCACACCGCGGAGGCGGGGGAGCTGGGGCCGACCCTGTCCCTGAAGGGCATCGACAACCGCGGCTACTACCGGCTCCAGGACGACGCCCGCCGCTACGCCGACTACACCGGCTGCGGCAACACCCTGCACGTCGTCCAGCCCCACGTGCTGCGGCTGATCACCGACTCACTGCGCTACTGGGTGACCGAGATGGGCGTGGACGGCTTCCGCTTCGACCTCGCGGCGGCGCTGGCCCGCTCGATGCATGACGTCGACATGCTCTCCCCCTTCCTCGCGGTCATCGCGCAGGACCCGGTGCTGCGCCGGGTGAAGCTGATCGCCGAACCGTGGGACATCGGCTCCGGCGGCTACCAGGTCGGCGCCTTCCCGCCGCTGTGGACGGAGTGGAACGACCGCTACCGCGACGCGGTCCGGGACTTCTGGCGGCACGCCCTGCCGGACGTCCGCGAGATGGGCTACCGCCTGTCCGGCTCCAGCGATCTGTACGCCTGGGGCGGCCGGCGCCCCTACGCCTCGGTCAACTTCGTCACCGCGCACGACGGTTTCACCCTGCGCGACCTGGTGTCGTACGAGCGCAAGCACAACGAGGCCAACGGCGAGAACAACCGGGACGGCACCGACGACAACCGCTCCTGGAACTGCGGGGCGGAGGGCGAGACCGGCGACGAGCGCGTCGTTGCGCTGCGCCGCAGGCAGCTCCGGAACCTCCTCACCACCCTGCTGCTCTCCACGGGCGTGCCCATGCTGGTCGCCGGTGACGAGCTGGGCCGCACCCAGCGCGGCAACAACAACGCCTACTGCCAGGACAACGAGATCAGCTGGCTGGACTGGTCACTGCTTCAGGAGCCCGGCTGGCGGGCGCTGTTCGATCTGACCTCGCGGCTGATCGCGCTGCGCCACCGGCATCCGGTGCTGCGCCGGCGGGCCTTCTTCTCCGGCCGGGCCCAGACCGCGGACGGGCTGCGGGACCTGGCCTGGTTCACCGCGCGGGGCGCGGAGATGACCGAGGGCGACTGGTACGCGCCCGCGGCGACGCTCGGCATGTACCTCTCCGGGCGGGACATCCCGGGCCGGGACGAGCGGGGGGCGCCGGTCGTGGACGACAGCTTCCTCGCGGTACTGCACGCGGGCGACCGGCCGACGGGCTTCCTCCTGCCCGGACCGCCGTGGGCCGATCGGTACGAGGTGGTCGTGGACACCTCCCGGGAGGACCAGGCCGAGCCGCCGGGCACGGCCCACCGGGCGGGCACGCAGATCACGGTGCCCGCCCGGTCGGTGCTGCTGCTGCGGGTCGCCTGAACCTGCCCGGACGGCACCCCCCTGAGCTGTGTGACGGCTGTGCGTGACGCGGATCACGCTCGCCGAGTGCAGCGCGCGAGGGGGTTCAGGCCCTTTCTCCTGGTGTAGGCAGCCGGCGAGAACGGGGACCGTGAGGATGGAGCAGACCAGGGCCGGTGAGTACGACGCGTTCGTGGCGGCCCGCTGGTCGGTGTTGTTCCATCTGGCCCGTCTGCTCACCGGAGGGGACCGGCACCGGGCCGAGGACCTGTTGCAGGAGTCCTTGGTCAAACTGTGGTTCGTCTGGCCGAAGGTCGCCGAAGAGGCTCCGGAGGCGTACGTGCGCAAGGTGCTGGCGCGGGCCGCGGCCCGCTCGGCCCGGCGGCGCTGGTGGGGCGAGCGGCCCGTGGAGGAGCTGCCCGAGGTGGCGGCGTCCGGTGACATGTCGGCGACCGTGGCCGAACGTTCCCGGCTGGAGACGGCGCTCGCGCAGCTGACGCCGCAGCAGCGGGCCGCGGTGGTCCTGCGCTACTACCAGGACCTGCCCGACCGGCAGGTCGCGGAGACCCTGGGCTGCCCGGTGGGCACGGCCCGGTCCCATGCCGCGCGCGGGGTGGCCCGGCTGCGCCGGCTCCTGGCCGACGTCATCGAGCCGGTGGGGTGAGGGAGGGACATGGACCACACGGAGCACGTGGACCACGTGGATCGCACGGGGCGCGGTGACCGGACGGATCACCCGGATCATCGGGATCGCTTCGAGCGGCAGCTCACCCTGCTGATGCACACCACCCGGGAGCAGGCGTCCTTCGACGCACGGCACCGGGACCGGCTGCGGGCGGGAGTGCGGGCGCGCCGCCGGGCGCGGGCCGCCCGCCGGGCCGCCGGTTCCGTGCTGGCGGTGGCGGGGCTGGGCCTGGGGCTGTTCCTGTGGCCGCACGGCCACAGCGTCGACCGGCCCAGCGCGCCGCATCCCCGGCCCGTGACCCAACCGACGTCCCTCCCGAGCACGTCGTCCTCGCCGTCGCAGTCGCCGGGCACACCGCCGTCCGCGTCCGCGACGACGACCCCCCCGAGCCCGGGCCGGACCTCGACGACCTCCGGGCCGCCCTCCACGACCGGGAGTTCGGCCACCGCCGGGCACCCGCCGCCCACGGCGACGGCCACCGCCCGGGGCGCCCCCACCACACCGCCGGCCACGGCACCGGTGAGCACCTCGGCGGTGCCGCCGGACGACCCGTCCTCGGCGGTCAGCCCGAGCGGTTAGCGCACACCGCCCTTCCCCTCCTCATGTGCCCTCGGCATGCCCGACAACCGACAAGAACCAGGGACTCACGTGACAGACATCCGACCGGGCCGGCCACCGGCCGTGGCTCCCCTGCCCCGGCGCGCGCCCCTGCCGACGCAGCACGATGAGCCCGTCCTGGACGTGGTCGTGCCGGTGTTCAACGAGGAGAAGGACCTGGAGCCGAACGTCCGGCGGCTGCACACGCATCTGCGGGACACCTTCCCCTACCCGTTCCGGATCACCGTCGCCGACAACGCGAGCACCGACGGCACCCCGCGGATCGCCGCCCGGCTCGCCGCCGAACTGCCCGAGGTGACCTCGCTCCGGCTGCCCGAGAAGGGCCGCGGCCGGGCACTGCGGGCGGCCTGGTCGGGCTCACGGGCGCCCGTGCTCGCGTACCTCGACGTGGATCTGTCCACCGGGCTCACCGCGCTGCTGCCGCTGGTCGCCCCGCTGATATCCGGCCACTCCGACCTGGCCATCGGCACCCGGCTCGCCCCCGGCGCTCGGGTGGTGCGCGGGGCCAAGCGCGAGGCCATATCCCGCTGTTACAACGTCCTGCTGCGCTGCACCCTCGATGTCGGCTTCTCCGACGCGCAGTGCGGGTTCAAGGCGGTGCGCCGCGAGGTCGCCGAGCGGCTGCTGCCGCTGGTGCGGGACGGCGAGTGGTTCTTCGACACCGAGCTGCTGGTGCTCGCCGAGCGGGCGGGCCTCAGGATCCACGAGGTCCCGGTGGACTGGGTCGACGACCCGGACAGCAGCGTCGACATCCTCGCCACCGCGCTGGCCGACCTGCGCGGGATCGCCCGGATGCGCCGCGACCGCCGCCGCCGGCCGCGTACCGGAGCGGTGACCTCGTGACCGCGAC
Source organism: Streptomyces sp. NPDC045022 (assembly GCF_056432605.1). Classification (NCBI taxonomy): domain Bacteria; kingdom Bacillati; phylum Actinomycetota; class Actinomycetes; order Kitasatosporales; family Streptomycetaceae; genus Streptomyces; species Streptomyces sp. NPDC045022. The sequence goes on along the minus strand of NZ_JBWKIR010000023.1, from coordinate 27,977 downwards.
GCTGCCCCACCTACAGGCGCCGGCCCCCCGGCCCGTGCCCGGCTCCCGGCTCCAGGCCGCCGCCCGCCGGCACGGACCCGTGCTCGCCCTGTTCGGCGCGCTCAAGCTGGCCGGCTTCTGCTCCTTCATGTACCTGCTGTCCTCCGCCGGGGACTACCGGACCAAGCACCCGCGGTTCGGCGGCGGAGCGCACGCCTGGGACGTGCTGGCCACCTGGGACGGCTGGTGGTACCAGCAGATCGCCCTGCACGGCTACGACCCGAGGCTCGTCCCGGTCCCGGGCGCCACCGGCCTGATCACGCTGGAGGGCAACTCGGCGGCGTTCTTCCCGCTCTATCCGGCGCTGATGCGGCTGACCTCCATGCTCACCGGACTGGGTCCGTACGGCGCGGGGCTGCTGGTCTCGATCGTCGCCTCCTTCGCCGCCGCCCTCGGCATCTACGCCATCGCCGAACGGCTCGGCGGCCGGCGTGCCGGGCTCGCCGCGGCCGGGCTGTGGGCGGTGTGGCCGGGCTCGGGCGTGGAGTGGGCGGTCTACTCCGACTCGCTCTACGTGGCCCTCGCCGCCTGGGCCTGCTACGCCGTCATGACCCGCCGCTGGCTCACCGCCGGGGTCCTCACGTTCACGGCCGGACTCAACCGGCCCACCGCCGCCGCGCTGATCGCCGCTCTCGGTGTCGCCGCGCTGCTCGCCCTGCGCCGCCGCGAGGACGGCGCCCTGCGCCCCCTTCTCGCCCTCGCCCTGGCCCCGCTCGGGCTGCTCGGCTACCTGCTCTGGGTCGGCAACCGCATGGGCGACCTGGGCGGCTACTTCAAGCTGCAGTCGGGCGCCTGGGCGCACAGCTTCGACTACGGCGACCAGACCGCGGACGTGCTGACGTCCGTGCCGGTGGGGCACTTCGACTATCTGTTCGCCTACCCCTTCGCGGACGTCATCTCGGTCTGTGTCATCCTGCTCGCGTTCGCGCTGCTGCCCCTGCTGCTGCGGCTGCGCCCGCCGGCGGTGCTGGTCGTGCACACCGTGCTGACACTGGTCCTGGTCCTCGGCAGCCAGCAGATCGTCGCCAACATCTCGCGCTATCTGCTGCCCTGCTTCCCGCTGTTCCTGCCGCTCGCCTTCGCGCTGCGCCGGCTGAGCCTGCCCCTGCAGTGCACGCTCCTCGGCATCGCCGCGCTCGCCTCCGGCTCGTACGCCGGATACGCCCTGTTCGAACTGGGAGTGCCGTGATCCCCGCTGTCGCGAAGACGGCCTCGCGGGGTCAGGCCAGACTGTCCCGCCACGCCTTGTGGAGGCCGGCGAACCTGCCCGTGCCCGCGACGAGTTCGTCCGGACGCCCGTCCTCGACGATCCGGCCGTGCTCCATCACCAGCACCCGGTCCGCGATCTCCACGGTCGACAGCCGGTGCGCGATCACCACCGCCGTACGGCCCCGCAGCACCGTCGACATCGCCCGCTGCACCGCCCGCTCGCCCGGGATGTCCAGGGAACTGGTCGCCTCGTCGAGGATCAGCACCGCCGGGTCGGCGAGCAGGGCCCGGGCGAAGGCCACCAGTTGGCGCTGCCCCGCCGAGATGCGCCCGCCGCGCTTGCGGACGTCGGTGTCGTAGCCGTCGGGCAGCGCGCTGATGAACTCGTGCGCGCCGATCGCCTTCGCGGCCCGCTCGATCTCCTCCCGGCCGGCTTCGGGCCGGCCGATGGCGATGTTGTCCGCGACCGTGCCGGAGAACAGGAACGCCTCCTGCGTCACCATCACCACTCCGCGCCGCAGTTCGGGCACGGGCAGCTCGCGCAGGTCGACCCCGTCCAGCAGCACGCGCCCCTCGGAGGGGTCGTAGAACCGGGCGAGGAGCTTGGCCAGAGTCGACTTGCCCGCGCCGGTGGTGCCGACGACGGCGACGGTCTGCCCGGCCGGCAGGGTCAGATCGAAGCGGGGCAGCACCTCGCCGCCCGTGCGGTAGGCGAAGCGGACGCCGTCGAAGAACACCTCACGGCCCGGGAACCCGCCGTCGAGCGGCGGCAGTTCGCGGGGCACGGTCGGCTCGGGCACGGACGGGGTCTGTGCCAGCAGTCCGGCGATCTTCTCCAGGGAGGCGGCGGCCGACTGGTAGGAGTTCAGGAACATGCCGAGCCGGTCGATCGGGTCGTACAGCCGGCGCAGATACAGCACCGCCGCCGCCAGCACGCCCAGCTCCAGCGAGCCGGACGCCACCCGGTCGGCGCCCCACAGCACGATCCCCGCGACCGCCGTGTTGGCCACCAGCCGGGATCCGACCACATAGCGGGCCATCTCCAGCAGCGCGTCCCCGTTCGTCCGCTCGTGCCGCTGGTTGAGGACGGCGAACTCGGTCTCGTTCGCGGACTCCCGGCGGAAGGCGCGCACCGGACGGATGCCGTTCACCGTCTCCACGAACTTCACGATCACCGCGGCGATCGCCGTGGACCGCGCCCGGTACACCCGCCCCGCGCGCCGCTGGTAGAGCCGGACCAGCAGATACAGCGGCACGAAGGAGGCCACCGCGACCGCGCCGAGGCCGAGGTCGAGCCAGAGCAGCATCGCCGAGATGTAGACGAAGGACAGCACGACGGTCACCAGCTCCTGGAGCCCGTCGTTGAGGAGTTCCCGCAGTGCCTCGACGTCCGTGGTGGAGCGGGAGATCAGCCGGCCCGAGGTGTACCGCTCGTGGAAGTCGACGCTCAGCGCCTGCGCGTGCCGGAAGATCCGGCCGCGCAGGTCCAGCAGCACGTCCTGGCTGACCCGGGCGGAGGTCTCGATGAACGCGAACTGCAGCGCACCCGAGACGAGGGCGCACAGCAGATAGCCGACGGCGACCGCGATCAGCGGGCCGTGCCGGTCGTCCCGGAACGCCGGTACGGCCTTGTCGATGGCGTACGCCACCAGCAGCGGGCCCGCCTGCACGGCCGCCTGCTGCAGCAGGAGCAGGAGCGTGGTGAGTGCGGCGCGGGCCTTCATGGGCGCGAGCAGCGAGCGCAGCAGCGCCCAGGTGGCGCCGGGTGGGGTGGGCAGGACATCCCGGTCGAACGGGTCGCCCGGGTCCCGCGGGCGGGCGTGTTCGTCGTCCTCGGCGACGGCGGGAGTGGAGGCGGTCGTGCTGGTCAACGGGATTCCTCCTGTTCCCCGGACATCAGATGGGCGTACTCGGCGTTGCCGCGCAGCAGCTCGTGGTGGGTGCCGACGGCGGCGATCCGGCCGCCGGACAGCAGGGCGACCCGGTCGGCGAGCAACACCGTGGACGGACGGTGGGCCACGATCAGGGCGGTGGTGTCGGCGAGGACCTGCCGCAGCGCCGCCTCGACGGCGGCCTCCGTGTGCACGTCCAGGGCGGACAGCGGATCGTCCAGCACCAGGAACTCCGGCCGGCCGACCACCGCGCGGGCCAGGGCGAGGCGCTGCCGCTGGCCGCCGGAGAGGCTGTGCCCCTGCTCGCCGACGCGGGTGGCCGTGCCCTGCGGGAGCGCGTGCGCGAACTCGGCCTGCGCCACGGCGAGGGCCCGGTCGAGGTCCGCCTTCCCGGCGCCGTCCGCCGCTCCCATCAGGACGTTCTCGCCGACGCTCGTGGAGAAGAGGGTGGGTTCCTCGAAGGCCACTGCGACCTTCGCGCGCAGTTCCTCGCGGGACATCGCCGTGATGTCGACGCCGTCGAGGGTGATGCGGCCGGAAGTGACCTCGTGCAGGCGTGGGACGAGCGTGGTGAGCGTGGTCTTGCCGCTGCCGGTGGCCCCGACGAGGGCCATGGACTCGCCGGGTCGGATGTGCAGGTCGACGCGGGTGAGGAGGGGCGGGGAGCCGGGGGACGCGTCGGGGTAGCGGAACCGCACGTTCTCGAAGCGGAGGCCGGTGCCGGTACCGGTGCCGGTGCCGGTGCCGGGGGGTGACGTCGCCCGCCCGCGCTCGCGGGGTGCCGCTCTCGTCGGGGCTAGTGCCGCTCGCGTCGGGGCGGGTGCCGCTCCCGTCGGGGCGGGTGCCGCTCCCGTCGGGGCGGGTGCCGCTCCCGTCGGGGCGGGTGCCGCTCCCGTCGGGGCGGGTGCCGCTCCCGTCGGGGCGGG
>NZ_JBWKIR010000023.1:0-23814 GCF_056432605.1 Streptomyces sp. NPDC045022 | reverse complement strand
GGGTGCCGCCCCGGCGGCACGACTGCCCGCGGCCGGGTCGTCCTCCGGCGCCTCGTCCATCACCTCGAAGTACCGCTCGGTCGCCGTCGCCGCCTCCTGACTCATCGCCAGCAGGAAGCCGATCGAGTCCACCGGCCACCGCAGCGCGAGTGCCGTACTCAGGAAGGCGACCAGCGTGCCCGCCGACAGGTCCCCGTCGGCCACCTGTACCGCTCCCAGCACCAGCGCCGCCCCGATCGCCACCTCGGGCAGTGTCACGATGACACCCCAGATGGCGGCCAGCAGTCTGGCCTTGCGCAGCTCTGTGCCGCGCAGGGTGCCTGCCAGCCGGCGGAACGCCCGCGCCTGGCTGCGGTGGTGGCCGAAACCCTTGATGATGCGGATGCCGAGCACGCTCTCCTCGACGACCGTCGTCAGATCACCGACCTGGTCCTGCGCGCGCCGGGCCACCTCCGCGTACCGCCGTTCGAAGACCACGCAGGTCCACATCACGGGGATGGCGGGCCCGAGGATGACCAGACCCAGGACCCAGTCCTGCAGCAGCATGATCGACACGCCGACGAGAATGGTCACCCCGTTGACGAGCAGGAACGTCAGCGGGAAGGCGAGGAACATGCGCAGCAGCATCAGGTCGGTCGTGCCCCGGGAGAGCAACTGGCCGGACGCCCAGCGGTCGTGGAAGGCCACGGGCAGCCGCTGCAGATGGCGGTACAGGGCCGCCCGCAGCTCCGCCTCGACGTGCGACAGCGGCCGGGCCACGAGCCAGCGCCTTATGCCGAACAGGACCGCCTCGGCGATGCCGAGCAGGAGCAGATACAGCGCACCGAGCCAGACCCCCGCCGGGTCCCGGCCGGCCACCGGGCCGTCGACCATCCACTTCAGGACGAGCGGGATCACCAGTCCGGTACAGGACGCGACCACCGCGACGAACGCGGCGGTGAACAGCCGGGCGCGGACGGGGCGGACGTAGGGCCACAGCCGCAGCAGGGTGCGTACGGCGGAACGGTCCTCGGTGGTTGCACGTGTCGTGGGCATCACCGCGAGCCTACGGACCGGCACTGACAACGCCCACCGAGTTTCGGCCCGGCTCCGGTCCGCCGTTGGTCCTACGACCTGCCTGTTCGAGGGGCCGGGGCAACCGGTGGCCGGCGGCGTCGGCCGGCCTCTATATTCCGTGGAACGACCGCCCCCGCCCTGGATAGGTTCGACGTTTCCCGCCAGGACATACTCCCGGCGAGCCGAACGGATCGGGGGACGGATGATCGACGCCTACGAGGATCCGGGCACGCCCGACACCCGTGGCGGCTGGCGCTATCTGGGGTGGCTGGTGCTGCGCCAGCCGGGCCGGTCGGCGGCCGGGGCGCTGCTGGGCAGTACCTGGATGGTGCTGCTGGCCGCGCAGCCGTACATGCTGGCGCGGGCCGTGGACGACGGTCTGGTGCCGGGGCGGCTGCGGGTGCTGGCCGGGTGGACCGCGCTGATGTTCGTGGTCGGGTCGGTCAACGCCTGGCTGAGCATCCTGCGGCACCGGACGATGACCCGGGTGCGGATGGACGCCAACTTCCGCACGGTCAAGGTGGTCGTGGGGCAGGTGGCACGCCTCGGGGCCGCGCTGCCGCGCCGGGTGGGGGCCGGTGAGGTGGTGACGATCGGGGTCGGCGACGTGCAGACCCTGGCGCAGGCGCTGACCGTGGTCGGGCCGGGCGCCGGCTCGGTCGTGGTGTACGTGGTGGTGGCCGGGCTGCTGCTGGCGGTCTCGGCGCCGCTCGCCGCCGTGGTGCTGCTCGGCGTGCCGGTGATCGCGCTGCTCACCGGGCCGCTGACGCTGCGTCTGCAGGGCGCCGAGAGCGAGTACCGGGAACGGCAGGGGGTGCTCACGGCACGCATCGGCGACCTCGCGGGCGGGCTGCGCGTCCTCAACGGCCTCGGCGGGAAGGGCTTGTTCGCGGACGCCTTCCGGCAGGACTCGCAGCGGCTGCGGGCGCAGGGCTACCGGGTGGGCGCGGTCGCCAGCTGGGTGCAGGCGCTCGGCGTGGGCCTGCCCACCCTGTTCCTGGCGGTGGTGACCTGGCTCGCGGCGCGCCTCGCGGCCCGGGGGGAGATCAGTGTCGGCGAGTTGGTGTCGGTGTACGGCTATGTGGCGGTGCTGATCGGACCGGTGGCGTTCTTCGTCCAGATGGCCTACGACCTGAACCGGGGCGTGGTGGCCGCGCGCCGGGTCGTACGGCTGCTGCGGCTGGAGCCGGAGCCGGACACGGGCACGCTGCCGCCGCCCGACGGGCCGGCCGAACTGCACGATCCCGCGTCCGGGGTGCGGGTGCCGCCGGGCCGGCTGACCGCGCTCGCCGCCGCCCGGCCCGCCGAGGCCGCCGCCGTGGTGGACCGGCTCGGCCGGTACGGGCCGACCGACGCCACCTGGGGCGGGGAACGGCTCGACGCCGTCCCGCTGGACGCGGTACGCGGACGCATCCTGGTCGCGGACAACGAGGCGGACCTGTTCGCGGGGCCGCTCCGGGAGGTCGTGGCCGCCGAACGCCCGGCCGACGACGCGGCGCTCGGCCGGGCGCTGTACGCGGCCGCCGCAGAGGACGTCGTACGCGGACTGCCCGACGGGCCGGACTCGCTGGTGGCCGGGCAGGGCCGCAGCCTGTCCGGCGGGCAGCGGCAGCGGCTGCGGCTGGTGCGGGCGCTGCTGGCCGACCCCGAGGTGCTGCTCGCCGTGGAGCCGACCTCCGCGCTGGACGCGCACACGGAGGCGACGGTCGCCGGACGGCTCCGGGGGGCGCGGGAGGGCCGTACGACCGTGGTGACGTCCACCTCCCCGCTGGTGCTGGACCGCGTGGACACGGTGGTGTTCCTGGTCGACGGCAAGGTGGTGGCGAGCGGCCCGCACCGGCGGCTGCTGGCTCGGGAGCCGGGCTACCGGGCGCTGGTGGCGCGCGACCTCGACACGAGGCGGGACACGGAGGTGGCCGACGCGACGGACGCCGGGGCGGTGGGGGCGACGGACGCCGGGGCCGTGGGGGCGACGGACGCCGAGGAGGCCGTGCGGTGACGACGGGTCAGGGGTTGCTGCCGGTCGCCGACCGGGCACAGGTGCGACGGGCCGCGCTGCGGCTGGTGCGGGCCGACGGGCGGGCGTTCACCGCCGCGCTGCTGCTGAACGCGCTGGCGGCGGGCGCGGGGCTGGTCGGGCCGTGGCTGGTCGGGCGGATCATCGACGAGGTGCGGGCCGGGCACGGGACCGGCCCGGTGGACCGGCTGGCCCTGTGGATCCTGCTGTGCGCGCTCGCGCAGTTGCTGCTGGCGCGCTGGGCGCGCTATGTGGGCCACCGGTTCGGGGAACGGACGCTGGCCCGGGTGCGCGAGGAGTACGTCGAACGGGTGCTGGCGCTGCCCGCGTCCGTGGTGGAGCGGGCCGGCACCGGCGATCTGACGGCGCGCGGCACGGCGGACGTGGCGACCGTCGGTACCACGCTGCGGGACGTCGGACCGGATCTGCTGGTCAACGGCGTGCAGGCGCTGTTCGTGCTCGGCGCGGTGTTCGCGCTGGACCCGCTGCTCGGGGCGTTCGGGCTGCTCGGGCTGACCCCGATCTGGCTGGCGCTGCGCTGGTACATGCGGCGGGCCAGGGACGGCTATCTCGCCGAGGGCGCGGCGACCTCGGAGGTCGCGGAGATCGTCGCGTCGACTGCGGCGGGGGCCCGGACCGTCGAGGCGTTCCGGCTCCGGCGGCGCCGGGTCGCCGCGAGCCGGGACGCGCTGGAGACGTCCCGCCGGACCCGCTTGCACACCCTGTTCCTGCGGACGGTGTTCTTCCCCGCGGTCGAGGTGACGTACACGGTGCCCGTGGTGGGGGTGCTGCTGCTCGGCGGGTGGCTGCACGCGCGGGGCACGATCGGGGTCGGCGCGGTGGTGGCCGCGGCACTGTATCTGCGGCAGTTCACCGAACCGCTGGACCAGATCCTGATGCGGGTGGAGCAACTGCAGAGCAGCGGCGCCTCGTACGCGCGCGTGGAGGGGCTGGCGGGGGCGCCGCACGGGGCTGCCGGGGATGGTTCCCCGGTACCGGCGGACGACCGGATCGATGTGCGCGGGGTCCGGTACTCCTACGAGCGTGGCGGCGAGGTGCTGCGCGGGGTGGACCTGACGGTACGGCCCGGGGAGCGGCTCGCGGTGGTGGGCCCTTCCGGCGCCGGCAAGACGACGCTGAGCAGGCTGCTCGCGGGCATCGACCGGCCCGGGACCGGCACGGTGACGGTGGGCGGGGTGCCGGTCGCCGAACTGGAGCCGGAGCTGCTGCGCCGCCAGGTGGTGCTGGTCACCCAGGAACACCATGTCTTCCTCGGCACGGTCCGCGACAACCTCCTCGTCGCCGAGCCCACCGCCACGGACACCGACCTGTGGGCGGCGCTCACGGCGGTGGGCGCCGAGGACTGGGTCCGCGCGCTTCCGGACGGCCTCGACACCCGTCTGGGCCCGGCCGGCCGTCACACGGACGGCTCCCAGGCGCAGCAACTGGCCCTGGCCCGGGTGGTGCTGGCCGATCCGCACACCCTGATCCTCGACGAGGCGACGGCCCTGCTGGACCCCACCACGGCCCGACACACCGAACGCGCCCTGGCCGCGGTCCTCCGGGGCCGTACGGTCATCGCCATCGCCCACCGCCTGCACACCGCCCACGACGCGGACCGGGTGGCGGTCATGGAGGACGGCCGCCTCACCGAACTGGGCACGCACGAGGACCTGGTGGCGGCCGACGGGGCGTACGCGGCACTGTGGCGGACGTGGCACGGGGACGCCGCGGAGCGCTGAACGGCCCGGCGCCGGGGCCCGCGTCCAGCGGAGCGTCAGCCCTGGCGGAGCCGCGAGACCGGTCCCGGCGTCCACAGCCAGCGGCGCCTGCGGGTCCGGCCCACGATGTCGGCACTGTGCGCACCGGCCACCACCGTCATCACCGGCCACAGCAGGAAGGTCGTCCCGATCTCCGCGTAACCCCCGTGGGTGGCCGCGCCGACCACCGCGAGTTCGGCGGGGAAGAGCAGCCCGCACAGCAGCGCCCCGGTCAGCGCCAGCCCCTGTGTGCCACGGAGCAGGCGGGCCGCGGCGGCCAGCGCGCCGGCGAGGAGGAGCCCCGTCACCACGCCGGTGACCAGGCTGCCGCCGACGAGCAGGGCGAACGCGCGCAGGTCGGCGGCGGCGAACTCGGTGTCGCCTCCCCGGAGGAACTCGGCCGCGGCGACCGTCAGGCAGAGAGCGGCCCAGGGCAGGGCCGGTGCCCCCGCGACGAGGAGACCGACCCGCGTCCCGCGCCCCAGCGTCCCCTGCTCGTCCATGCGACCCCCACTCACGCTGCACAAGTGCCGGGCCACCCTAACGGGACACCTCACCCGCGGCCGGGCCGCACCTGGCCGTAGGAACAGCCGCGACCCGGCGCACGTCTCGGACCACCTCGCCCCACCTGTCCGTATACCGAACATGAACATCCGGTCAACGGAACATTTCCGGCCAAGTTTGTGACGCGGTCCTGACAGGTGTGGTGATCCCCTGTCACTCTTCCTTGGCCGACTCACAGCAACCCCACAGCTTCTGCACGCTTCGCGTGGGCCGGCTCCGCACCCGCACGTGGTTCCGCGCAACGCCCTGTTCTGCCCGGACGTCCCAACCCACCGTCCGGTCTCCCCTGGCCGCGCAACCCGCGGTCATGCAGAAGGAGTCAGTGTTGAGAAGCAATTCCTCTCGCGGACGCACCTCCCACACGCCGCACCACACCGCCTCGCACCGCCGCACCGCCACCGTCGCCCTCGCCGGCGCGGCCGCCCTGATCGCCGCCGCCCTCCAGGCGGGCGCGGCCACCGCCGCACCGGCGACGCCGCAGGCCGGCAAGGCTAATCCGGCCCACACGGCCCTCAAGCTCACCCCCTCGCAGCGCGCCGAGCTGATACGTCACGCCGACGCCACGAAGGCGGCCACCGCCAAGTCGATCGGCCTCGGCGGCAAGGAGAAGCTGGTCGTCCGGGACGTCGTCAAGGACGCCGACGGCACCCTCCACACCCGCTACGAGCGGACGTACGCCGGACTCCCGGTGCTCGGCGGCGACCTGGTCGTGGGCACGGCCAAGTCGGGCAAGACCATGGACGTCGTCAGGGCCACCAACGCCACGCTGAGGATCGCCTCGCTCACCCCGGCCGTGCCGAAGGCCGCGGCCGAGAAGCAGGCCGTGCAGCGCGCCAGGGCCCTCGGCGGCACCAAGTCGGCGGCGGACTCCGTGCGCAGGGTCGTCTGGGCGGCGAGCGGCAAGCCCGTGCTGGCGTACGAGACGGTGATCGGCGGCCTGCAGGACGACGGCACCCCGAACCAGCTGCACGTCATCACCGACGCCGCCACCGGCAAGAAGCTCTACGAGTACCAGGGCATCGAGAACGGCGTCGGCAACACCCAGTACAGCGGGCAGGTCACGCTGACCACGACCCAGTCGGGCTCGACGTACACGCTCACCGACGGGGCGCGCGGCGGCCACAAGACGTACAACCTGAACCACGGTTCCTCGGGCACCGGCACCCTGTTCTCGCAGTCCTCCGACACCTGGGGCAACGGCACCAACTCCAACGCCGCCACCGCCGGTGCGGACGCCCATTACGGCGCCGCGGTCACCTGGGACTTCTACAAGAACATCTTCGGCCGCAGCGGCATCAAGAACAACGGCGTCGGCGCCTACTCGCGCGTCCACTACGGCAACGCGTACGTGAACGCCTTCTGGGACGACAGCTGCTTCTGCATGACCTACGGCGACGGTTCCGGCAACTCCAAGCCGCTGACCGCGATCGACGTCGCGGGACACGAGATGAGCCATGGCGTCACCTCCAACACGGCGGGCCTGGACTACAGCGGTGAATCCGGCGGCCTGAACGAGGCGACCAGCGACATCATGGGCACCGGCGTGGAGTTCTACGCCAACAACTCCACCGACGTCGGTGACTACCTCATCGGCGAGAAGATCGACATCAACGGCGACGGCAGCCCGCTGCGCTACATGGACAAGCCCAGCAAGGACGGCTCGTCCAAGGACAGCTGGTACTCCGGCATCGGCGGGGTCGACGTGCACTACTCGTCGGGCCCCGCGAACCACTTCTTCTACCTGCTCAGCGAGGGCAGCGGCACCAAGGTCATCAACGGCGTCAGCTACAACTCGCCCACCGCGGACGGGCTTCCGGTCACCGGCATCGGCCGGGACAAGGCGCTGCAGATCTGGTACCGGGCGCTGACCACCAAGTGGACGTCCACCACCAACTACGCGGGCGCACGCACCGGCACCCTCGCGGCGGCCGGCGAGCTGTACGGCACCACCAGCGCCGAGTACAAGGCCGTACAGGACGCCTGGGCGGCCGTGGCGGTCGGTTCACGCTCCGGTGGCGGCGGGGGCGGCGGTACGTCGTACGAGAGCACCACGCCGGTGTCCGTCCCGGACAACGGGCCGGCCGTCACCTCGAGCATCACCGTCTCCGGCAGGAGCGGCAACGCGCCCAGCAACCTCCAGGTGAGCGTCGACATCACGCACACCTGGCGGGGTGACCTGGTGATCGATCTCGTCGGCCCCTCGGGCACCGCGTACCGCCTGAAGAACTTCAGCTCCTCCGACTCGGCCGACAACGTGAACGAGACCTACACGGTCAACGCGTCCGCCGAACCGGCCAATGGCACCTGGAAATTGAAGGTGCAGGATCAAGCCACATACGACACGGGAACGATCAACGGCTGGAAGCTGACGTTCCCGTAAACCGCACGCCACAGCCCCGGGAACACAAGGCCGTCCGAGGGCCCGTCACCCTCGGACGGCCCGTGTTCACACGCCTGCAATGTTTACCGGACAGTCGACTTTCGGCCAACATCACTTCAGGGTCCTGACATGTACGCGCCCCCGATGTCACTCTCTCTCCACCCGCCGCAGCAGCACAGCAACTTCCCAACGCCACACTCTCCGGCCAGCAACCCCACGCTGCCCGGACTCCCCCACGAGAAGGAGCTTCTGTGAGCCCCCTCTACGCGCGTCACAAGCGCACCACTCTGGCCATCGCCACCGCTGTCGCCGCCGGAGCCCTGCTCTCCACTGGTCTGACCACCAGTGCCTCCGCCCAGACCCCGGCCGGGTCCGCCGCCGCCAAGCCGCTCGCGGCCGCCCCGACCACGCTGTCCGCCGCTGCCCGCACCACCCTGATCCAGAAGGCGCAGGCCGACGCCACCGAGACCGCGCGGCAGATAGGCCTCGGCGCCAAGGAGAAGCTGGTCGTCAAGGACGTCGTCAAGGACGTCGACGGCACCGTCCACACCCGCTACGAGCGCACCTACGCGGGCCTGCCGGTCCTCGGCGGCGACCTGATCGTCCACACCGCCAAGTCGGGCAAGACCTCGGGCGTCACCAAGGCGAACAAGTCGGCCGTCAAGGTGGCCTCGCTCAAGCCGCAGATCACCGCCGCCAAGGCCGAGAAGCAGGCGGTGTCCGCCGCCAAGACCCTCGGCTCCGCCAGAACCACCGCGGACGGCGCCCGCAAGGTGATCTGGGCCGGCTCCGGCAAGCCCGTCCTCGCCTACGAGACGATCGTCGGCGGCCTCCAGGACGACGGCACCCCGAACCAGCTGCACGTCATCAGCGACGCGGCCACCGGCAAGAAGCTCTTCGAGTACCAGGGCATCGAGAACGCGACCGGCACCGGCAAGACGCTGTACTCCGGCACGGTCAGCCTCAACACCACGCAGTCGGGCTCGACGTACCAGCTCACCGACGGCGCGCGGGGCAATCACAAGACCTACAACCTGGCCCGCAAGACGTCCGGCACGGGCACCCTGGTGGCCAGCTCGACCAACGTCTTCGGCACCGGCACCGCCTCCAGCTCCTCCTCCGACCAGACCGCGGCCGCCGACGCCGCCTACGGCGCGGCGGAGACCTGGGACTTCTACAAGAACACCTTCGGCCGCAACGGCATCAAGAACAACGGCGTCGGCGCCTACTCCCGCGTCCACTACGGCAACGCGTACGTGAACGCCTTCTGGGACGACAGCTGCTTCTGCATGACCTACGGCGACGGCTCGGGCAATGTCGACCCGCTGACTTCGCTCGACGTCGCCGGCCACGAGATGAGCCACGGCGTCACCGCCAACACCGCCGGCCTGAACTACTCGGGCGAGTCGGGCGGCCTGAACGAGGCCACCTCCGACATCTTCGGCACCGGCGTGGAGTTCTACGCGAACAACGCCTCCGACGTCGGTGACTACCTCATCGGCGAGAAGATCGACATCAACGGCGACGGCACCCCGCTGCGCTACATGGACAAGCCCAGCAAGGACGGCGGCTCGGCGGACAACTGGTCCTCCACCGTCGGCAACAAGGACGTCCACTACTCGTCGGGCGTCGCGAACCACTTCTTCTACCTGCTGTCCGAGGGCAGCGGCGCGAAGACGATCAACGGCGTGAGCTACAACTCGCCGACGTACAACGGCTCCACGGTCACCGGCATCGGCCGCGCCAAGGCGCTGCAGATCTGGTACAAGGCGCTGACGACGTACTTCACGTCGACGACCAACTACAAGTCGGCCCGCACCGGCACCCTGTCCGCGGCGTCCGCCCTGTACGGCTCCACCAGCGCCGAGTACAAGGCCGTCGCGGCCGCCTGGTCGGCGGTCAACGTCAGCTAGTCACCAGCGGTCGGGGTCAGGGCGGTACCCGGGAGGAAGGCCTCCCGGGTACCGCCCTACCCTTGTGACCCATGTCCTCGGCGCCCTTCACCTATGAGCCGGTCGGCGCGACCCGCGACGACCTCGCCTTCTGCCCGCCCGGCTTCCACCCGATGCTCGTGCGCACCCGCCTCGGCGAGGGCCAGGAGGTCTTCCAGCGGGCCGCCGAGGCGGTCCTCACGTGGGAGATGCACCGCGCGATGGGCGTGGGCATCGACGCCGGCGCCGACCGCGCGGCCCCCGGCGTCGACGTCACGGTCACCCTGGCCGGCCTCGTCAAGGCCCCCTGCCGCATCGTCTGGACGGTCGAGGATCCCCGCCGGGCCGGCTGGGCCTACGGCACCCTGGAAGGCCACCCCGAGTGCGGCGAGGAGGCCTTCGTGGTCGACCGCACGGGTGACGGCACGGTGTGGCTGACGGTCGCGGCGTTCAGCAAGGCGGCCAAGTGGTACGCCCGCGCGGGCGGCCCGGCGACCCGGGGCCTGCAGCACGCGTACGCGCGGCGGTGCGGGACGGTACTGCGGAAGCTGTGCGCGGGACTGACGGAGGCATGACCCGGCCCTGACGCCGCAGGGGCCGAATTCGGTCGACCTGGGTGCCGGATCCCCCTTTCGCGTTGCCGTCGGCAAATTGCCGATGTAATGATCCGACGCATGGCTGAACACGGGGGCGAGGCCGAAACAACGGCACCAATACCCAGGTCACGGCTGTACGACTACGTGGACCTGGCCCGCACCGACCAGCGGGACACAACGGGACCGGCGGCATCCGAGGGCACCCCTTTGCCCGAGCATGCGGCGGCCTTTCCCGATGCCCCGGACGCCGCCGAGCGCAGGCGCCGCGAGTTCGCCGTACTGCTGGGCGAGTTCCGGCGCACGCCCGTACTCGTCCCCCTGGACGCGGAGAACGGAAGCCCGCTGACCGCAGACTACGGCGGCGTCCGCTGGATCTACGCCTTCTCCGACGAGCATGCCCTGGCCCGTTTCGCGCTCGCGCGGGGCGAGGGCGACCGGGAGTGGGCGTACCAGCGCTGGCTCGGAGCGCGCCTCCTGGATGCGGCGGTCCCGGCCGTGGGGATGCCGTGCGGGGTGGCCCTGGACGTGGGCAGCGAGGGCGACGGCGCGCTGTTCCCGCCGGTGCGCGGCATCGTGCCGGACAGGGCGGCGGTCGACATCGAGGCGGGGACGGGGGACGTGGAGTGAGCGGTGGCGGCAAGGACCTGACGGCGGATGGGCTCGGGCTTATCGCCAAGGGCCTGACCGAGGCGCTGGGTGAGCTGAAGGAACTCGGCATGGTGGGCGAGGCCGGGGCCGGTCGCGGTTTCGGTGACATCGCGCTGTCCGGGCTGGAGCTGGGGCATGAGGGGCTGACGGACGAGTTCAAGTCGTTCTGCGAGCGCTGGGAGTGGGGCGTGCGGTCGCTGATCAACGAGGGCAACGGGTTTGCCCAGAAGACGGGCCTGGCGGCGGGCACGTACTACGAGACCGACCAGTACGTCGAGGGCACCTTCAAGGTCGTCGAGAACGCGGCCATCGGCAATCCGTACGCCTCCGAGGGGGACGTCGAGAAGATGGGCTACGGCGACATCTTCAAGTCCGGTGCGTACGGCGGCGATGTGGACTACAGCAAGGAGTCCTTCGAGCAGGCCTGGGCCAACAGCAAGCAGGGCTGGAAGGACGCCGGCCGGGACATGGCGACCACGGAGATGCTCGGATCCCTGAGCCCCAGCGCCGACACCTTCGGCATGACGGACGCCGAGTACGCCAAGTATCTGGACGACACGTTCGGCCCCTCCCCCGAGGCCCGCGCCAAGGCCGCCGAGCAGCGGGGCGGTGAGGGCTGATGGGTGTCTTCGGTGACATCGGCGACGGCCTCAACAAGGGCCTGGGCTACGGCGAACACATATACGACGAGGGCAAGAAGAAGGTCGGCGAGGGCGTCGACTACGCCACGAACAAGCTGGGCGACTGCCTGGACTACGTCGGTGCCCACGACTGGGCGGACGCCGTCGAGGACTGGGGCGACGGTCTCGCCTCCGACCTCGGCGCCACCCCGGGCGAACAGCAACTCGGCCAGACCGAGGAGCCGAACGAGCTGATCCACGGCAACCCCGCCAAGATCCGGGAGAGCGCCAGGCACCTGCGGGACTTCCACGGTGCGTTCGACAAGGTCGGGCAGGGGCTGAAGAAGGTCGACTCCTCGGGTTGGAAGGGCGAGGGCGGTGACGCCTTCCGGGAGAAGTTCGGCGTCCACCCCACCAAGTGGGCGCAGGCCGCGGAGGCATGCAAGACGGCGGCGGGGGCGCTGGAGTCGTACGCCGACACCGTCAAGTGGGCGCAAGGCCAGGCCAAGGAGGCAGTCGAGCGCTACAAGAAGGGCGTGAAGGCCGCCCAGGACGCGGCCGAGGCGTACAACAAGAAGGCCGAGGCCTACAACGACAAGATCAAGGCCGCCGAGGACCCGGGACCGAAACCCCAGCAGGACCACGAAGCGGGCAAGGCCGACGTCAAGGCAGCCGTTCACAAGCTCGCCCAGGCCCGCAAGCAGCGCAACACCGTCGCCTCCGAGGCGCAGGGCAAGGTGAAGGCGGCACTCGCCCACGCGCCCGCCGAACCCCCGCCGCTGGCACGCCTGAACAACAACCTCACCGACGGCCTGCAGGCCACGGGCACCGAACTCACCCACTTCGCCGGGGGCGTCCTCAAGGGCACGGCCGGCCTGGTCAACTTCGTCCGCGGCCTGAACCCCGTCGACCCCTACAACCTCACCCACCCCGCCTCCTACCTGCAGAACGTCAGCATGACGCTCTCCGGCCTGGTCTCCACCACCGCCCACCCCGAGCGGACCGCGAAGACCATGTGGGACGAGTTCCGCAAGGACCCGTCCGAGTTCGGCGGCCGCCTCCTGCCCCAGTTGGTCGGCACGGACGGAATCGGCATGGAGGCCGGCCTGGCGAAGGACGCGGCGGAAGCCGGCCTCACCCGCCAGGCGGCGGAAGCGGCGGCGACTCGGGAGGCGCGGGCGGGGGCGGAGGACGCCGCCGGAACCACGGGGCGTGGCCGGGTGAACGAGGACCCGCACCAGCCCTCCCGTGAGGGCGACTCGGTACACAGCGGCGGCACCGACCCCATCGACCTCGCCACCGGCACGATGTACCTGCCGCAGACGGACGTCACGCTCCCCGGCACGCTGCCCCTGCTCCTGACCCGGCGGGTGGAGTCCGGCTACCGCCTCGGCCGCTGGTTCGGCCCGTCCTGGTCCTCGACCCTGGACCAGCGCCTGGAGATAGACGCGGAGGGAGTCGTCTTCGTCACGGAGGACGGCCTGCTCCTTTCCTACCCTCACCCGGCACCGGGCGTCCCGACTCTGCCGAGCCACGGCCCGCGCCTTGCCCTGGGCCGGGTGGACGGCGGCTACACCATCACCGACCCTCGCTCCGGCCGGGTGTGGCACTTCGCCGATCGCGGCACCGGCATGGCGGTCCTGGAGCAGATAGACGACCGCAACGGCAACTGGATCACCTTCGAGTACGACGCGGAGGACACCCCGCTCGGCGTGTTCACGAGCAGCGGCCAAGGCATCCGCATCACCACGGACTCCGGCCGCGTCACGGCGTACCACCTGGCCGCCACGGGCGAGGAACTGAAGCGCTTCGCCTACACGGACGGCAACCTCACGGAGGTCATCAACTCCTCCGGCCTGCCGCTCCGCTTCACGTACGACGTGGCGGGCCGGGTCACGTCCTGGACGGACACGAACGACCGCAGCTACACGTACGAGTACGACGGCCAGGACCGCTGCATCGCCGAGGGCGGCACGGCGGGCCACATGGCGTTGCGCCTGGCCTACGGGGACCCGGACCCGACGACAGGCCTGCGGACCACAATGGCGACGACGGGCGAAGGCCACACTCGCCGCTACCTGATCAACGACAGGTGGCAGGTGGTTGCGGAGACCGATGCCCTGGGCGCGACCACCCGCTACCACCGCGACCGCTACAACCGCCTGCTCTCCACGACGGACCCGCTGGGTCACGCGACGACGTTCGAGTACGACGATGCGGGCAACCTCACGCGGGTGGTCCGCCCGGACGGCCGCGAGGCGAGGGCGGAGTACAACGCCCTGGGTCTGCCGGTGAAGGTGGTCAACCCTGACGGCACCGTGATCCGTCAGACCTACGACGACCGGGGCAACCGCACGTCGGTGACGGACCCGGCGGGCCGGACGACCCACTTCACGTACACGGAGGCCGGCCACCTGACGTCCGTGACCGACCCGCTGGGCAACACATCGAGGGTGGTCTGCGACCGCGCGGGCCTCCCGCTCCAGGTTATGGACCCGCTGGGCGCGACCACGCGCTACGAACGCGACGCCCTCGGTCGCCCGATCGCGATCACGGATCCGACCGGCGCGACGACGCTGCTGGAATGGTCGATCGAAGGCCACCTGACCCGCCATACAGCCCCCGACGGCTCCACAGAGACGTGGACGTACGACGGCGAGGGCAACTGCACCAGCCACACCGACCCCCTGGGCGGCATCTCCCGCTACGAGTACACCCACTTCGACCTGCTGACGGCCCGCACGGACCCGGACGGTGTCCGCTACGAGTTCACCCACGACACGGAACTACGCCTGACGAAGGTCACGAACCCGCAGGGCCTGACTTGGACGTACGAGTACGACGCGGCCGGCCGCCTGCTGTCGGAGACGGACTTCGACGACCGCACGCTGACGTACGAGTACGACGCGGCGAGCCGCCTCATCGGGCGGCGGAACACGCTCGGCGAGGTGACGTCCTTCGAACGCAACACCCTCGGCCAGGTGCTCCGCAAGGACGCGGCAGGCCAGGTCACGACCTACGCCTACGACCTGACCGACCAACTCGCTCACGCCACGGGCCCCGACGGCACGACCCTGACCCTCCTGCGCGACCGCCACGGCCGCCTGCGCTCGGAGACGGTCGACGGCAGAAGACTGACGTACACGTACGACGCCCTGGGCCGCCGGACGGGCCGTACCACACCGACCGGCGCCGAGACGACGTGGTCGTACGACGCGTGCGGGCGCCGCACGGGCATGGTGGCGTCGGGCCGTGTGATCGACTTCACGTACGACGAGGCGGGCCGCGAACTGACCCGCCACGTCGCCGGAACAATCACCTTCGCGCACACCTTCGACGCCCTTGGCCGCCTGACCACGCAGTCCGTAACCGGCTCTGCGGGCCGCAGGGTCCAGCACCGGACGTACACCTACCGCGCCGACGGCAACCTGATCGGCATCGACGACCACCTGACCGGCTCCCGCCGCTTCGACCTGGACGCGACGGGCCGGGTGACGGCGGTTCACGCGGCGAACTGGACGGAGACGTACGCCTACGACGCGGCAGGCAACCTGACCCAGGCGTCCTGGCCGTCGGACCACCCGGGCGGTGAAGCAAGGGGCCCGCGCTCCTACGCGGGCACCCGCATCGCCCGAGCCGGCAACGTCCGCTACGAACACGACGCTCTGGGCCGCATCACCCTCCGCCAGAAGAGCCGCCTGTCCCGCAAGCCGGACACCTGGCGCTACGAATGGGACGCCGAGGACCGCCTTACCTCGGTCGTCACCCCCGACGGCACCCGTTGGCGCTACACCTACGACCCCCTGGGCCGCCGCACGGCGAAACTCCGCCTGGCGAACGACGGCGAAACGGTGCTGGAAAGGGTCGACTTCACCTGGGACGGCACGACCCTCTGCGAACAGACAACGACCTCCCCGGACCTCCCCAACCCGGTCACCCTCACCTGGGACCACCAGGGCCTCCGCCCGTTGTCCCAAACGGAACGCATCACGGCAGCCGACGCCCCCCAGGAGGAAATCGACTCCCGCTTCTTCGCCATAGTCACCGACCTGGTCGGCACCCCCAGCGAACTCATCGACGAACAAGGCGACATAGCGTGGCGCACCCGAAGCACCCTGTGGGGAACAACGGCCTGGGCGACCGACAGCACCACCTACACCCCCCTACGCTTCCCCGGCCAGTACTACGACCCCGAAACAGGCCTCCACTACAACTACTTCCGCCACTACGACCCGGAAACGGCCCGGTACCTCACGTCCGACCCCCTCGGCCTCACCCCCGCACCAAACTCCTCGACGTATGTGTCAAACCCCCTGCTGCGGACGGACTACCTGGGTCTGGCGCCGGACTATATTCCGATCTACCGGACCCCGAAGGGAGCGCATGCGGAATACGAACTTGCGAATGGACCAAACCCGGCCAACCATCAGCCTGGAGTGGACATCGGCGGCGGAATTATATCCGATGGGAAGATCTATTTTGGCGAACGGGCCGTCGCCGCAGAGTACGCCGGGCGGACGGGTACCAACTTCGCCAAAGGAATGGTCAAATATGACATGCATCCATCATTCCTTGAGGAATTTGAGGAGCATGTAAAGATTCACGATTACAACGGCCCCAATGGGGCACCACGCCTGGAGTTCGAGATTCCGGTGGGGAAACTGGATCGGTTCAACAAGCTGACTCAGGGCCGTAGTTGGATTTCCATATTTGGAGGACCGAGATGACGTTCCGCAATCATCAGGAGCTTGACGTGACCGTGGTCGCGGTGGCCCCTGTGGGGGTAAAGGTCGACGCCGACGGGGAAGTCGGCTTCATCGATCAGGTGAAGCATCCTTCTTGGTGGGATGAGAGGACCCCACCGCCCCAGGTTGGAGATCGACTGCATACTGTCGTCCTTGACGCCAGCCGAAAACCGCCCCGGCTCAGCGCACTTCAGCGGGATATCGATGTTGCGCGGCAGTTGCGAGGTAGCGGCACATAAAGGGGATCAGCAGGCAATCGAGCAGGATATCGAACGATCCGGCTACTCCCTCGGCGGCCATTTGACACCGTCCCTCAAATAACCCGGGCGAAGGATCTTGCTGTGGTACCAGTTGTGCGTCTGGAGTGACCGTGGTTCCGGCGCCTCCGATGCTTGGTGGTTTGATAGCCGGTGAGCCTCGTTCGGAGGCTACGCCGACGAAGCCTGAAAGGCATTACCAGAAGGTGATGAGGTGCGCGCGCAATTTTCGTTGGAGAAGGCCGAACAGTCAGGAGCCGAGCAAGGCGCCTCTCCCCTGAGAGAGGGTGCAGAATATGTCATCCTGGAGGTTTTCTCCTCCGGAGGAGGAGACACTTTCTTCCGCATCCAATTCAGCGAAAATGAAGACCCCGCCCTTTTCAGGAGCGGGGCCTTCGAGATCACGTCCCCAGACCTTCCTTCAAGATGGGGATTCTTCCAGTCCAGCGACGGGGCCTTCTCCTTGTGCCCCGAAGCCTGGAGTCTCCCCGGGTTCTGGGAGTCCTACTATGACCATGCCCCGCAGGCTCTCGCTGTTTATGAGGAAGAGAAGCGAGCGATTATCGAGCCTTCGTAAATCGTAGACATCGACCAGGTCCACCGCACTCGGCTCGGCAGCCGAAGCGACCCCGCAGTTCGATGTCGGGTGGCGGGTACAGGATGCCGCGCCGTTGCAGGAAACGGAGGATCACCCACTGACAATCTTGGACTGGCCCTCTCGCGCACCTGCTCGACACCTAGATCACCAGAAGCATCTGGACCTGCACCATTGCTCGCCCCCCTGGAACAAATCCACCTTTCGCCTACGGGCTGTCGGCCGCCACAGCCACGATGTGCGCAGGGGGAGACGCGCGAAGCGAGCAGCCCAACGGCCACTCATCCCTCGGTGAACAACTCCACCGCATCCGTTGCGTGTACGGCCCGCTGGGCCCAGACCTCCAGCCGGGCCAGGTCCGTGCAGGCCTCGACCCGCTCGCGAACGTCCTCAGGCACCGGGATGCCGCGCCATTCCAGGACGCGGAGGACCATCTCGGCCTTCGCCTCCGCCCGACCCTCCTCGCGGCCTTGCTCCCGACCTTCTTCCCGCACCTGCTCCGCCAGCGGGTGTCGCCAGAAGTACTGGATCGCTGTCATCAGGTCCCTCCACATCTGCTTCGCCTGGGGGTCGGCCAGGCAGGAGTCGACGAACTGCACGAACACCGCGGCGGTGTCCGAGTCGATGGTCCGCAGGGCCGCTGCCAGGGATTCCAGTATGGCCGGAGCCTGCGGGCCACGCCCGTGTGTCATGGCCGAGAGCACCGCAAGGGGTACGTCCCGTTCGGCCTGACGCTCGTCCGCGATCACCGGCACGTTGTCCGGGCCCAGTACGAGGGGCCGTACCGCCAGGGAGTCCCAGCCGGGGAAACCGAACCGGATCGGACGCGATGCCCACTTCGCCGTCGAGCTGCTCTGGGTGATGACGATCAGCACCGGCTCGCAGCGGTACTTCTCGTAGAGGTAGGAGAGGTAGTACGGCCAGCTGCCGCGCTTCCGCTCGTCCACCTTTCCCTGCGACTCCACGACGAGGAGGTACGTCCCCTCGTCCGTCTTCGCCCGCAGCAACGTGTCCACCCGGCGCTCGACCGGTTCGATCTCCGTGAGGTCCACGTTCAGCGCGGCGATCTCCCGGGGTTCAGGGAAGGGTACGTGCAGCACCCGCTGTAACGCCCGGGTCAGCAGCGCCGGGTCCTTCTGGAAGATCCGGTGCAGCGCCTCGTGCGACGAGCCGACCATCAGCTCTCCTTTCCGTACGACTCCGTACGACGTGATCAACGAGCTAGGCCGCCGCGAGTTCGCACCACACGTACTTGCCCCGGTCCCCGAACCGCGCCGAGGGCTGCCAGCCCCAGTAGTCCGAGCACGCCCTCACCAGCCCCAGGCCCCGCCCCTCCTCCAGGTCGACCGCCAGGTCCAGCGGTCGCGGCGGAGGGGGCGGCCCGGGGTCCGTGTCCCACGCCCCGATCCACACCACTCCCTCCGGGGTGCGGCGGACCCTGAGCGCGGCCGGCCCCTTGGTGTGCCGCACGGCGTTGGACACCAGCTCCGTCGCCAGCAGCTCGGCGGTGTCGACCAGACCGATCAAGCCGTGCAGGGTGAGGATCAGGGGCAGGGTTCGGCGGCAGACGGTCACCGCTCTGAGGTCGTTGGGGATGTAGAGGGTGTAGTCCCAGGACTCGATTTCGGGCATGCGTCATCAACTCCGATGATGAGAAGGGGATTCAGCGCGCGGTGGCATTGCCGCTGCCGTCACGGCACGACGGGGCGGTGCGCTTCCGCTGTGTGTGCGTCGCGTCACCGACGGTAGATCTAAATCTAGGGACGCGGCAAGCCGATCGCGTAATCTGACGCCGAACGAGTCGCGCCCACAGGCGCGTTAGGAGGCCCAGTCGATGGTGAAAAGGCGCGAACCGACGGCACGCCAGATGCGGCTGGCCACCGAGCTGCGCAGGCTCCGTGAGGCCGCGGGTCTCAACTCCCGCCAGGCCGCCTCGCTGCTCGGCGTGGGCCCCACCCAGATCACCCATATCGAGTCCGCGCTCGCGGGCGTGAGCGAGCAGCGGGTCCGCCGCCTCGCCTCCCACTACGCCTGTACCGACGAGGAGTTCATCGACGCCCTGGTGGCGATGGCCACCGATCGGACACGCGGCTGGTGGGAGGAGTACCGGGGGCTGCTGCCCACGTCATTCCTGGACCTGTCCGAGCTGGAGCATCACGCCCGGTTCCTGCGCCACGTGGCCATCCTGTATGTGCCGGGCCTACTGCAGACGCCGGACTACTCGCGTGCCGTCTTCTCGTCCAGGCTGCCGGAGCTGACCAGTGAGGAACTCGAGTTGCGCATCCAGCACCGGAAGGCGCGCCAGCAGTTCACCATCCCGTACGAAGCGGTGATCCATGAGGCGGCACTCCGGATCCGAGTCAGCGACCGTGCAACCTCAAGGGCCCAGCTCACCGGACTCCTTGAGCTGTCCGAAGCGGACCACATCACCGTACGCGTCATCCCCTTCGATCTGGACGGATTCGCCAGGGCCTCCAGCACGATGACGTACCTGGGCGGCCCCCTGCCCAAGCTGGACACCGTGGTTCGCGACGCGCCGCACGGCTCGGCCTTCATTGATTCCGAGGCTCAGCTCAACACCTACCGAACGAGTTTCCGTAAAGTGGAGGCCACGTCACTCGAACCCGAACAGTCGCGTGAATTCATCCACAGGCTGGCGAAGGAGCTGTGAGGAAGCCGATGGACAACTGGTGGAAGTCGTCCTACTCGGGCCCCGGCGATGGCAACGAGTGCGTGGAGATCGCCAACACCCGCACGCACGTCGCCGTCCGCGACTCCAAGGACCCGGCCGTCGGCACGCTCACCTTCCCGGCCGGGTCCTTCGTCTTCTTCATCGACGCCCTGAAAAACGCCCCCTCTACGGGCTCACACAGCGTGTAGGCCGAAAGGGCCGGCCTACCTCAGCAGCACTCCCGTCCCGTCCACCACCTCTTCCGACGGCACCGCCAGCAGGCCCAGTTCCGCGGCCGAGGCTAGGAGGCGGTGGGTGGGGAGGATGCGGACCGTGTAGCCGTAGGGGCCGGTGCGGTCCAGGGACAGGGGGCCCTCGTAGAGGAGGCGGCCCTCCAGGTCGGGGGCGGCGGTCGGCTTCAGCGGGACGATCGTGGCGTCGGTGATGCGGTCCTCCGTGTCCACCCGGCCGGACACCGCCTGCACCTCCACGTCCTCCGGGGTCAGCTCGCCGAGCCCCACCCGGACCCGCAGCCCCACCGTCGTGCCCAGTTCCGCGGTGGCCGTCGTCGCGGTCGTCTCGACGTGGTCGACGCTCACCGCGGGCCAGGCGGCCCGCACCCGGGCCTTCCACGCGGCCAGGTCCCGGGCGGTGTCCGGGGTCAGCGCGCGGTGGGCCTGGGCGGCCGGGGCGTAGAGGCGGTCGACGTACTCGCGGACCATGCGGCCGGCCAGCACCTTCGGACCAAGCAACGTGAGGGTCTGGCGGACCATCTGGATCCACCGGTCGGGCAGTCCGCCCCGCCCGCGCTCGTAGAAGCGCGGGGTCACGCGCTGCTCCATCAGGTCGTACAGGGCGGCCGCCTCGATGTCGTCCCGGCGGTCGGCGTCGGTGCCCGCGCCGTCCGCCGTCGGGATCGCCCAGCCGAAGTCCGGCCGGAACCACTCGTCCCACCAGCCGTCCAGCACCGAGAGGTTGAGGCAGCCGTTGAGGGCCGCCTTCATACCGGAGGTACCGCAGGCCTCCAGCGGGCGCAGGGGGTTGTTCAGCCAGACGTCGCAGCCCGGGTAGAGCTTCTTCGCCATCCCCATGCCGTAGTCGGGCAGGAAGACGATCCGGTGCCGGACCCGCGGATCGTCCGTGAACCGCACCAGCTTCTGGACGAGGCGCTTGCCGCCGTCGTCCGCCGGGTGCGCCTTGCCCGCGACGACGATCTGCACCGGCCGCTCCGGGTGGAGCAGGAGTTCCATCAGCCGGTCGCGGTCCCGCAGCATCAGCGTCAGGCGTTTGTACGACGGTACGCGCCGCGCGAACCCGATCGTCAGGACGTCCGGGTCGAGGACCGAGTCGATCCATCCCAGCTCGGCGTCGCCCGCGCCGCGTTGCCGCCAGGAGGCGCGCAACCGCGCGCGCACCTCCAGCACCAGCTGCTCGCGCAGGGTGCGGCGCAGCTCCCAGATCTCCTGGTCCGGGATGTCCGCGACCGAGTCCCAGCGGTCGGTGCCGCCGACGGTCAGCGCGTCCTCGGCCCGGTGGGCGCCGATCTGGCGGGCGCCGAGCCGCAGCACCTCCGGCGCCACCCAGGTCGGCGCGTGCACCCCGTTGGTCACGGAGGTGATCGGCACCTCCTCGGCGTCGAATTCCGGCCACAGGCCCGCGAACATCTCCCGGCTGACCCTTCCGTGCAGCAGCGAGACCCCGTTGGCGCGCTGGGCCAGCCTGAGCCCCATCACGGCCATGTTGAACAGGTTCGGCTCGCCGCCCGGGTACGTCTCCATGCCCAGCGCCAGGATCCGGTGCACGTCGATGCCCGGGAGTTCGGCGTCCGCCCCGAAGTGCCGGGCGACCAGTTCCCGGTCGAAGCGGTCGATGCCGGCCGGGACCGGGGTGTGCGTGGTGAACACCGTCCCGCCGCGCACGGCCTCCAGCGCCGAGTCGAAGTCCAGCCCGTCCGCGCAGAGTTCGGCGATCCGCTCGAGCCCGAGGAAGCCCGCGTGCCCCTCGTTGGTGTGGAACACCTCCGGCTCCGGGTGCCCGGTGAGCCGGCAGTACGTCCGCACCGCCCGGACACCCCCTATCCCGAGCAGCATCTCCTGCAGCAGCCGGTGCTCGCTGCCGCCGCCGTAGAGCCGGTCGGTGACCCCGCGTTCGCCGAGGTCGTTCTCCTCCACGTCCGAGTCGAGCATCAGCAGCGGCACCCGGCCCACCTGGGCCAGCCAGATGCGGGCGCGCAGCGCCTTGCCGCCGGGCAGGGCCAGGGAGACCTGCGCCGGGGAGCCGTCGCTGTCCTTCAGCTGGGTGACCGGCAGCTCGTTGGGGTCGAGCACCGGATAGTGCTCCTGCTGCCAGCCGTCACGGGACAGGGACTGCCGGAAGTACCCGTGCCGGTACAGCAGCCCGACCCCGATCAGCGGCACACCGAGGTCACTGGCCGCCTTCAGATGGTCGCCGGCGAGGATGCCAAGGCCGCCGGAGTACTGGGGCAGCGCGGCCGTGATGCCGAACTCCGGGGAGAAGTAGGCGACGGCGGCGGGCAGGCCGTCGGCCTGTGTCTGATACCAGCGGTCGCCGGCCAGATAGTCGTCGAGGTCGTCGGCGACCGCGGCCAGCCGGCGCAGGAACCGCCGGTCGCCGGCCAGCTCGGCGAGCCGCGCCGGGCGCACGGTGCCCAGCAGCCGCACCGGGTCGCCCGCGGCGGCGGCCCAGGCCTCGGGGTCGACGGACTGGAACAGATCGCGGGTTTCCGCATGCCAGGACCAGCGCAGATTGCGCGCCAGGTCGCTCAGTGGCCGGAGGGGGGCGGGGAGTACGGGACGGACGGTGAACCGACGGATCGCCTTCACATTCCACCTCGACGCGTCGCGGGGTGAGACGCACGGCGCTGTACGTCTCGTCGTCACCCTCGACGGTAGTGGTTACCCGGGCGTCGGTGGGGACCTGCCGGGTGGGGGTGTCGGGGCGTCAAGGCGCAGTCGTCGGGCACTCGGAGAAAGAGGCCGGTCTTGTGTGTGGACGTACGCGCCAGTAGTTAACAAAGTGCCGGATTGCCCACCCGAGCAGGGTGGGAAGGCTCCTCCGGTACACACCCCACAGGCGTACACCCAGCACCACCGCAGGACCCACCTCCCCATAGCCATCCGCCCACCACCACGTTGACGCGGACAGGAGCGGTCATGCCCGCCACGCACCACTCGTCAGCACCTACGACAAACAGCAATGCCAAGGCAGCGGCACAGAGGACCACGGGCAGGACGGCCGGGAAAGCTGCCGCCGGCGTTCCCGGCCCGCCCGCCTCCGGGGAGCGGGCCGCCCCGGACACGCCCACCACGCTCGGCCGCATCCCCGTCCTCGACGTACGCCCCGTGGTCCAGCACGGGCGCAGGCCCGCCAAGGCGGTGACCGGTGAGTCGTTCGAGGTGTCGGCCACCGTGTTCCGGGAGGGGCACGACGCCGTCGCGGCGAACGTGGTGCTGCGGGATCCGGCGGGCCGGGCCGGCCCCTGGACGCGGATGCGGGAACTCGCCCCGGGCACCGACCGCTGGGGCGCCACCGTCACCGCGGGCGAACCCGGCCGCTGGACCTACACGGTTCAGGCCTGGTCCGACCCGCTCTCCACCTGGCGGCACCACGCCCGGATCAAGATCCCGGCCGGCATCGACACCGGCCTGGTCCTGGCGGAGGGCGCGGAGCTGTACGCGCGTGCGGCCGCCGGAGTCCCGGAGGGGCAGCGGCCGGTCGTGCTGGACGCGGTGGCGGCTCTGCGCGCCGACAACCGTCCGGCCGCCTGGCGGCTGGCAGCGGCGCTGGCCCCGGAGGTGGAGGCGGTCCTCGACCGGTATCCGCTGCGGGAGCTGGTCACCGAGTCCGACCCGATGCCCCTGCTCGTCGAGCGTGAACGCGCGCTGTACGGCTCCTGGTACGAGTTCTTCCCGCGCTCCGAGGGCACCGCCGCACAGCCGCACGGCACCTTCCGT
>NZ_JBWKIR010000022.1:16045-138049 GCF_056432605.1 Streptomyces sp. NPDC045022 | reverse complement strand
CCGCTCACCCGCAGGCGACTTGACCTGCCCCACCCTCGCCACACCACAACCAACGAGAGCAGGACAGCTAAGTCACTGGCATTGCGGCTAGGCCCGCTCCGGCGGGTGTCGCTTCCGGAGCGGGGCCCGGCGCTGCCGACCTCGTACTGCGCGCTGGGTGTCGCCTGGCGGCCCGACGAGCCGGACGCGCGCTGATCAGCTGCTCCAGCGGCGCAGCTCCCGCACGATCCCGTCGACGCTCGCCGCGCCGTCCTTGACCAGCCGGGCGAGGTCGCGGGCCTGCTCGGGTGTGGTGGCGACCTGGACGCCGTCGGCGATCAGGTAGGCGTAGGCGACCGCCGAGGCGAAGAGGGGACGGCCGAGACCAGCGCGCCCCAGTCGGTGACCTGCGGGTCCCCGGGCGTCCTCTGTCCGGCGAGCATGAGCAGCCAGGCGAGGCCGATACCCGGTTCGTCCAAGGGATCGGTGGCGGCCTTCACCGGCATCGGTGCCGCGGGCCCCGGTGAACGCGCGCACGTGGGCCGTGTCCTCGGGCCGTGGAGGGATTCCGGCTGTGGGGCGGGTCACACTAGGCTCAGCCCGGACCAACGAGTCGGGACGTCGAGGCGACCGGGAGGCGGTCTTGTCCACATCTGCTGCGGAGCACGCCCCGGGCCGCGCGCCGGACGGCGGTGCGGCGGCCCGCGCCCGCGCGCTGACCAAGGCGTACGGCTCCGGTGAGACGGCCGTCATCGCCCTGGACTCGGTGGACGTGAGCATCGCGCGCGGCCGCTTCACGGCCGTGATGGGCCCCTCGGGGTCCGGGAAGTCCACGCTCCTGCACTGCCTGGCGGGCCTCGACACCGTGTCGGCCGGTCAGGTGTGGCTGGGCGAGACCGAGATCACGGGACTGAGGGAACGGGAACTGACCCGGCTCAGGCGGGACCGTATCGGGTTCATGTTCCAGTCGTTCAACCTCATCCCGACCCTGACCGCCGCCGAGAACATCACGCTGCCGATGGACATCGCGGGCCGGAAACCCGATGAGAAGTGGCTGGACCAGGTCATCGACACCCTCGGCCTGCGTGAGCGCCTGACGCACCGGCCCGCGCAGTTGTCCGGCGGTCAGCAGCAGCGGGTGGCGTGCGCGCGGGCGCTGGCCTCCCGGCCCGAGCTGATCTTCGCCGACGAGCCGACCGGCAACCTGGACTCGCGGGCGGGACTCGAGGTGCTGGGCTTTCTGCGCGGCGCCGTCGACGATCTCGGTCAGACCGTCGTCATGGTCACCCACGACCCGGGGGCCGCGGCCCACTCCGACCTGGTGCTGTTCCTGGCCGACGGGCGGATCGTCGACGAGATGGAGCGGCCTACGGCGGAGGCCGTCCTGGAGCGCATGCGCGTTTTCCCCGGGGGAAACCCCCAGGCTCCCGGCTTCCCCGTGGCCCGCGCCGGGCTCGGCGACGACGTCACCGTCCAGGAGGACTGAGCGGTGCTCAGGGCGACCCTGCGGAGTTTCCTCGCGCACAAGGGGCGGCTGGCTCTGTCCGGGCTGGCCGTGCTGCTGTCCGTGGCGTTCGTCTCGGGCAGTCTGATCTTCTCCGACACCGTCACCCGTACCTTCGACCGGCTCTTCGCCTCCACCGCCGCCGATGTGACCGTGGGGCCGAAGGAGGACCTGCGGTCGGCCCGGTCGACCGGTGCGGTGCAGACCGTGCCCGCGGCGCTCCGGGACCGGGTGGCGAAGGTCGCCGGGGTCGCGGCGGCCCACGCGGACGTGTCGGTGCGGAACGTCGTGGTGGTCGACAGCCGCCACAGGTCCGTCGGCCCGACCACCGGCGCCCCCACCATCGCCAGTTCCTGGCACGTCAGCCACCGCAGCCCGGTGAAGCTGACCTCCGGTCACCCGCCGCACGGTGCGGGTGAGGCGCTGCTGGACGCCGACACCGCCGGCAGGAAGGACGTACGGATCGGTGACACGCTGACCGTGCAGGCGCAGCCGGGCACGTTCGAGGTCCGGGTCGTCGGCATCGCCACGTTCACCACGACGAACCCGGGCTCCGCCCTGG
Organism: Streptomyces sp. NPDC045022; assembly: GCF_056432605.1. NCBI lineage: Bacteria > Bacillati > Actinomycetota > Actinomycetes > Kitasatosporales > Streptomycetaceae > Streptomyces > Streptomyces sp. NPDC045022. Next base: position 136,004 of record NZ_JBWKIR010000022.1, on the reverse strand, counting down.
TCTACCTGGACCCGGCGGTGGCCGGCCGGGAACTGCTCGGCTCCGCCGCGAAGGCGACCGGCATCTCGGTGGACGCGGCGAAGGGCGTGACCGACGCGCAGCTCAAGCGGCGCATCGGTGCGGCGATCGGCACCGGCACCTACGACCTGAAGACCGCGAACGAGCACGCCAAGTCGGCCGCGGCAAACCTCGGCACCTTCCTCGATGTGATCAAGTACGTGATGCTGGGCTTCGCCGGTGTGGCGCTGCTCGTCGGCGTGTTCCTCATCGTCAACACCTTCTCCATGCTCATCGCCCAGCGCACCCGGGAGCTGGGCCTGCTGCGGGCGCTGGGCGCGGACCGGCGACAGGTGCGGCGGTCGGTGCTCACGGAAGCGCTGCTGCTGGGGCTGGTCGGCTCCACGCTGGGCCTCGCGGCCGGGATCGGGCTGGCCCTCGGGCTGATCCGGCTGATGAGCGCGTTCGGGATGAACCTGAAGGCGACGGAGATGGTGATCGGCTGGGGGACGCCCGTCGCGGCGTACGTCGTCGGTCTCGGCGTCACCTTCGTGGCCGCCTATCTGCCCGCGCGGCGCGCGGCGGCCGTCTCCCCGATGGCGGCGCTCGCGGACGCCGAAGCGGCCGGGGTGGGCAAGCCCTTGACGGTGCGGGCGATCGCCGGGGCCGTCGTCGGGGCGGCCGGTGCCGCCGCGCTGGCCGGGTGTGCGGTGGCCACGAAGACCGCGCAGGCGGCTTCCCTGCTGGGGCTCGGTGTGGTCCTGACGCTCATCGCGACCGTCGTCGCCGGTCCGCTGCTGGTGCGGCCGGTGATCCGGGTGCTGGGCGCGGCCTTCCCCGCGCTGTTCGGTCCGGTCGGACGGATGAGTCAGCGCAACGCCTTGCGCAATCCGCGCCGTACCGGAGCCACGGCCGCCGCGCTGATGGTCGGCCTCGCCCTCGTCGCCGGGATGTCGGTGGCGAGCGCCTCCCTGTCCGCGTCGTTCGACCGGCAGATCGACAGGACGCTGGGCGCCGACTTCATCGTCCAGAACGCCAACTTCACGCCGTACACCAAGGAGGTCACGGACCTGGTGGGCGCGACGCGCGGCGTCGGGCTCGTCGTAAGGCAGCGGCTCAGTCCCGTCGCCGTACGGCTGCCGGACGGCGAACGGGTCAGGACGAACGCCGCCGGATACGGGCCCCGGCTCGACGACGTCGTGCACATCACCTACGCGCGCGGCGGTTCGGCGGCCGCGCTGGCGGACGGGCACCTCGCCATGGACGCCGGCTTCGCCGCGGACCACGGTGTGCGGGCCGGCAGCGTGGTCCCGGTCGAGTTCCCGGGCGGACGCCGGGCCGAGCTGACGGTCGGGGCGCTCACCGACCAGGGCTCGGCCGAGGGCTTCGGCAGCCAGGGCGGCATCTTCTTCGGTCTCGGCACGCTCGAGAAGTACGTGCCGAACGGGCAGGACTCCGCGCTGTACGTCAACGCGGCCCCCGGGACGAAGGCGGCGGACCTGCGGCCCCGCCTGGAGCGTGCGCTGAAGCCGTTCCCGCAGGTCCAGGTGCGCAATCAGACCGACTACAAGAAGCTCGTCCACGACCAGATCGCCGTGCTGCTCTACCTGGTGTACGCGCTGCTCGGGCTGGCGATCGTCATCGCCGTGCTCGGCGTGGTCAACACCCTCGCGCTGTCGGTGGTGGAGCGCACCCGGGAGATCGGGCTGCTGCGTGCGATCGGGCTCGGGCGGCGGCAGTTGCGCCGGATGATCCGGCTGGAGTCGGTGGTGATCGCGGTGTTCGGCGCGGTCCTGGGGCTGGCGCTGGGGCTCGTGTGGGGCGTGTGCATGCAGCAGGTGCTGGAGTTGCGCGGACTGACGGCGCTCGCGATCCCCTGGGGCACGATCGTCGCGGTCGTGATCGGCTCGGCGGTGGTGGGCGTCGTGGCGGCCCTGCTGCCGGCGTTGCGGGCGTCGCGGATGAACGTGCTGGCGGCGATCGCCCACGAGTGACGGCGCCGCATTCCCGGGCGCGCCGCGGACGTGATGGAATCGCGGGGCCAGAGTCAAGTCACTTACTCACGGGGAGAGTTCATGCCGCGTCCGTTCCGCTTCGGGGTCAACCTGCTCACTCCCGCGCCGGCCGACGAGTGGCGCGCCAAGTGCCGTAGGGCCGAGGAGCTGGGGTACGACGTGATCCTCGTCCCCGACCACCTCGGCCTGGTCGCGCCGTTTCCGGCGCTGGTCGCCGCGGCCGAGGCGACCCAGCGGCCCCGGCTCGGCACGTTCGTGCTCAATGCGGGCTTCTGGAATCCGGCGCTGCTGGCGCGCGAGGTGGCGACCACGGACGCGCTGACCGGCGGGCGCCTCGAACTCGGCCTCGGCACCGGGTACGTCCGGGCGGAGCACGAGGCGGCCGGGCTGCCGTACGGTTCGCCGCGCGAGCGGGTGGACCATCTCCGGCGCACGGTCGAGGAACTGGACCGGCTGCTGGGTTCGGACGAGCACCGGCACGAGCCCCGGCCCGTCCAGTCCCGGGTGCCGCTGCTGATCGGGGCCAACGGCGACCGGATGCTGCGCCTGACCGCCGAGCACGCGGACATCGCGGCCTTCACCGGGGCCCGTCCCGGGAGCGCTCCGGGCGCGCTGGAGCCCCTCACCGCCGAGGAACTGGACGAGCGGGTGGCCCGCTACCGCGAGCTGGCGGCGGACCGCGCGGTACCGGCCGAGCTGAATCTTCTGCTCCAGCTCGTGGCCGTCACCGAGGATCCCGAACCCGTCGTGAAGCCGCTGCTGGAGCACCAGTCCGAGCTGACCGCGGAGCAGGCGCTGGCCCTGCCCATCGTGCTGGCCGGCCCCCTCGACGACGTGGTCGCGAAGGTGCGGGCGCAGCGCGAGCGGTTCGGCTTCTCGTACCTGACCGTCCTGGAACCGTCCATGGAGGCGTTCGCGCCGGTGATGGAACGGCTGCGGGAGGAGTCCGCATGATGGAATTTCCCGGAGCCGGCACGCCGGTCGCGGTTCGATGACCGCATGACCGAGCTGCGGATACGCCCTGCCGTCCCCGACGACCTCGACTCCGTCCTCGCCTTCTGGAAGACGGCCGCCGAGGGCGCGAGCATCAGCGACGACCGGGCAGGTGTGGAGCGGCTGGTCGCCCGTGACCCGGAGGCGCTCATCCTCGCCGAGTCGGAGGGCGAGCTGGTCGGCACGGTGATCGCCGGCTTCGACGGCTGGCGGTGCCATCTGTACCGGCTCGCGGTGCGTCCGGAGCGGCGGCGGCAGGGTATCGGCTCGGCGCTGCTGGCCGCCGCCGAGGAACGCTTCGTACGGCTCGGCGGGCGGCGGGCGGACGCGATGGTGCTGGTCCGCAACGAGACCGGGCAGCACGCCTGGCGGGCCGCCGGGTACGGGCCGGAGGAGCACTGGCGGCGCTGGGTGAAGCCGCTCACCGACTGAGACCGACCACCCTCTTTGCTGATCCTTTACCATAGAGGGAGCACTCGTCCCTCTATGAAAGGTTGTGAGCGTCCGCCCATGGGCGAGCCTCCCGGGCCGCGACACCGCGCGTCCTCCCCTGCCCTGTCCGATCATGGGACGGGGGTGACCCGATGACCGAAGTGCTGCTCCTTCTGGTGGCGATCCTGCTGTCGCTCGCCTGCGGCGCCTTCGTGGCGGCGGAGTTCTCGCTGACCACGGTCGAGCGCGGCGCGCTGGAGCGGGCGGCCGAGCGCGGCGAGCGCGGCGCCGCGGGCGCCCTGAAGGCCGTACGGAACCTGACCTTCCAGCTCTCCGGCGCACAGCTCGGCATCACCGTCACCAACCTGGTGGTCGGCATGCTCGCCGAACCGTCCGTCGCCAAGCTGCTCGCCGGGCCGTTCGAGGCGATGGGCCTGTCCCCGACCACGGCGAGTTCGGTCGCGCTCGTGCTGGGCACGGGCCTGTCGACGCTGTTCCTGATGGTCGTCGGCGAGCTGGTGCCCAAGAACTGGGCGATCTCCTCCCCCCTGGCCATGGCGAAGCGGGTGGGCGGCGCGCAGCGCTGGTTCAGCGCGGCCTTCCGGCCCTTCATCACGCACCTGAACAACACGGCCAACCGTTTCGTGCGCCGGCTCGGCATCGAGCCGGCCGAGGAACTGGCCTCCGCGCGCGGTCCGCAGGAGCTGGCCGCCCTGGCCCGGCACTCCGCCAAGGCGGGCTCCCTGGAGGCGGACACCGCCGAGCTGTTCGTCCGGACGCTGAACCTGGCCGACCTGACGGCGGAGAACGTCATGACCCCGCGCGTCCAGGTCATCGCCCTCGACACCCAGGCCACCTGCGAGGACGTGGCCAACGCGACCCGGGCCACCGGCCTGTCCCGGTTCCCGGTCTACCGGGGCAGCCTGGACTCGGTGGTCGGCATCGCCCACATCAAGGACGTACTGGCCGTGCCCGCCGAGCGGCGTCGCCACCGCCGCGTCTCCCAGGTGATGCGCGAGCCGCTGCTGGTGCCGGAGTCCCTGACCGTGGACCGGCTGCTGGACCGGCTCTCCGGCAGGCGCACCATGGCCGTCGTCATCGACGAGTACGGCGGCACGGCCGGCGTGGCGACGCTGGAGGACATCGTCGAGGAGGTCGTCGGCGAGGTGCGGGACGAGCACGATCCGCACGAGACGCCCGACATCGCCCCCTCCGGGGCGGACGCCGTCGGCCGGGCCCTGTACTCGGCCGACGGCGCCGCCCGCATCGACCAGCTCGCGCGCGTGGGCCTGCGCGTGCCCGAGGGGCCGTACGAGACCCTGGCCGGCCTGGTCGCCGCCGAGCTGGGCCGGATACCCGAGAACGGTGACGCCGTCGAGATCGCCGGCTGGCGGCTGGAGGTGGTGGACGACTCCGGCCGCCGGGCGGCCCGGGTCCTGCTGCACGCGCCGCTGGACGACGACAGGTCCGACGAGACGCCGGAGGGAGCGCGATGACCGCCGTACAGCTGCTGATCGGCCTGGCGACCCTCGTCGTCAACGCCTTCTTCGTGGGCGCCGAGTTCTCGCTGATCTCCGTGCGCCGCTCGCAGGTCGAGCCGCTCGCCCAGGAGGGCGACCGGCGGGCGAAGAGCGTGCTGTGGGGCCTGGAGCACGTGTCGGCGCTGCTGGCCGCCGCCCAGCTCGGCATCACGCTGTGCACCCTGGTACTCGGAGTGGTCGCCGAACCGGCGATCGCGCACCTGCTGGAGCCGGTGTTCCACGCGGTGGGCGTGCCCGTGAGCGCGGGCCACGCCGTGTCCTTCGTGATCGCGCTGACCCTGGCGACCTATCTGCACATGCTGCTGGGCGAGATGGTCCCCAAGAACATCGCGCTCGCTGAACCGGTGCGCAGCGCGCTGCTGCTGGGCCCGCCCCTGGTCGCGCTGTCCCGGGCGCTGCGTCCGGTGATCTTCACGGTCAACGCGATCGCGAACGGGCTGCTGAAGCTGCTGCGCGTGGAGGCGCGGGACGCGGTGGCCGCGACGTTCACGGACACCGAACTCGCCGAGATCGTCAAGGACGCCAGCGAGGCCGGCCTGATCGACGACCGGGCGCAGGAACGACTGCACGACGCCCTCGAGCTGGGCAGCCGGCCGGTGCGGGACGTGGTGGTGCCGCTGGAGCGCGTGGTGTACGCGCGCGTGGGCGTCACCCCGGAACAGCTGGAGCGGCTGTCGGCCGAGTCGGGCTTCTCCCGCTTCCCGGTGGTCGACGCGGCACGGCGGATCGTGGGCTACCTGCACGTCAAGGACGCGCTGGACGCCTCTCCGCGGGACGTGCCGTTCCGGCTGGAGGACATGCGGCCCATCCCGCGGGTGCGCGAGCGGACCCCGCTGGACGACGTGCTCACCGCGATGCGGCGCAGCCGGACGCATCTCGGGGCCGTGCTCGGCGACGACGGCCGGCTGGCGGGGCTGGTGACCATGGAGGACGTGCTGCAGGAGCTGTTCGGGCAGCCTGCGTGAGACCTCTCTTCCGCGGGCGGGCACGGAGGCCTCTGGCGAGGAGCCGAGGGCGACCGACCGGTGGGTATGGAGCCGGGATACCATCGCTGTCGCCATGCAGACGAATCCCACAGCTCCCACGCACCCCATGTACACCAGCCTGGTCGCGGTCGGCGACTCCTTCACCGAGGGCATGTCGGACCTGCTGCCCGACGGCACCTACCGGGGCTGGGCCGACCTGCTCGCCGCGCGCATGGCGACCCGCACGCCCGGGTTCCGGTACGCCAACCTCGCCGTGCGCGGGAAGCTGATCGGACAGATCGTCGATGAGCAGGTGGAGGTGGCGGCGGCCATGAACGCCGACGTCATCACGCTGGTCGGCGGGCTCAACGACACCCTGCGGCCCAAGTGCGACATGGGCCGGGTCCGGGCCCTGCTGACCGAGGCCGTGGAGCGGCTGGCCCCGTCCTGCCGGCAGCTCGTGCTGATGCACAGCCCCGGCCGCCAGGGCCCGGTGCTCGAGCGGTTCCGACCGCGCATGGAGGAGCTGTTCGCCTGCGTGGACGAGCTGGCCGACAAGCACGGCGCCGTGGTCGTCGACCTGTACGGGGCGCTCTCGCTGGCCGATCCGCGGCTGTGGGACGTGGACCGGCTCCATCTGACGACGGAGGGGCATCGCCGGGTCGCCGAGGCGGTGTGGCAGACGCTCGGGTACGAACCGGAGGACACCGACTGGCATGTGCCGATGGCGGCCACGCTCCCACCGGGCTGGATGACCCGGCGGGTGGCTGACATGCGCTTCGCCCGGCAGCACCTGCTGCCATGGATAGGCCGGCGCCTGACCGGCCGCTCCTCCGGCGACGGCCGCCCGGCGAAACGGCCGGAGCTGCTGCCGTACGAGGGCCCGGCGTAGCCTCTCGGTCACGGCCACCCGCGTGATCGGTGCCCGGGGCCGGAGGCACGAGTCCGGTCCCCGGCCGGAGCACGCGCCCGCCGGAGTGGTCCGCGCCGGCCGCCGCCGGACGATGAAGCAGAGGTACCCGGCGGACCAGCCGGAGCAGCTGGACCTGGTCGCCGAGGTGTGCGGCAAGGCGCCGGCCAGCCGGTGCGCACCGCAGCCCTGCCACGCGGATGTCCTGCCCCAGCCGGACGAGGTGACCGGGGTCTCGTAGCTTCCGCCGAACAACCCCGTGGCGCTGGCCTGCACGAACCGCCAGTAGACTCTGGACACGTGACTTCTGCGCCCGCCAAGCCCCGCATCCCGAACGTCCTCGCCGGACGCTACGCCTCGGCCGAGCTAGCCACGCTCTGGTCCCCCGAGCAGAAGGTGAAACTGGAGCGGCAGCTCTGGCTCGCCGTGCTGCGGGCCCAGAAGGACCTCGGCATCGAGGTGCCCGACGAGGCGATCACCGACTACGAGCGTGTCCTCGACACCGTCGACCTGGCCTCGATCGCCGAGCGCGAGAAGGTCACCCGGCACGATGTGAAGGCGCGGATCGAGGAGTTCAACGACCTCGCCGGGCACGAGCACGTGCACAAGGGCATGACCTCCCGTGACCTCACCGAGAACGTCGAGCAGCTGCAGATCCGGCTCTCGCTGGAGCTGATGCGCGACCGCACGGTGGCCGTGCTGGCGCGCCTCGGCAAGCTGGCCGGTGAGTACGCCGAGCTGGTCATGGCCGGCCGCTCCCACAATGTCGCCGCCCAGGCCACCACCCTCGGCAAGCGCTTCGCGACCGCCGCCGACGAGCTGCTCGTCGCGTACGGCCGAGTCGAGGAGCTGCTGCACCGCTACCCGCTGCGTGGCATCAAGGGCCCGGTCGGCACCGCGCAGGACATGCTGGACCTGCTCGGCGGTGACGCGGCGAACCTCGCCGAGCTGGAGAACCGGATCGCGCGGCACCTGGGCTTCTCGCAGGCGTTCACCTCGGTCGGCCAGGTCTACCCGCGCTCGCTGGACTACGAGGTCGTCACCGCGCTGGTGCAGCTGGCGGCGGCGCCGTCCTCGCTGGCCAAGACGATCCGGCTGATGGCCGGGCACGAGCTGGTCACCGAGGGCTTCAAGCCGGGTCAGGTCGGCTCCTCGGCGATGCCGCACAAGATGAACACCCGCTCCTGCGAGCGGGTCAACGGCCTCATGGTCATCCTGCGCGGCTATGCCTCGATGACCGGTGAGCTGGCGGGCGACCAGTGGAACGAGGGCGACGTGTCCTGCTCGGTGGTGCGCCGGGTCGCGCTGCCGGACGCGTTCTTCGCACTGGACGGTCTGCTGGAGACGTTCCTGACGGTCCTCGACGAGTTCGGCGCCTTCCCGGCCGTCGTCGCCCGTGAGCTGGACCGGTACCTGCCGTTCCTGGCCACCACCAAGGTGCTGATGGGCGCGGTGCGGGCCGGGGTCGGCCGCGAGGTCGCGCACGAGGCGATCAAGGAGAACGCCGTGGCCACCGCGCTCGCCATGCGCGAGCAGGGCGCCGAGCGCAACGATCTGCTCGACAAGCTCGCCGCCGACGAGCGGTTGCCGCTCGACCGCGAGCAGCTGGCGGCGCTGATGGCCGACAAGCTGTCCTTCACCGGTGCGGCGGCGGACCAGGTCGGTGTGGTCGTCGGCCGGATCGAGGAGATCGTCAAGCGGCATCCGGAGGCCGCCGGATACACCCCCGGGGCGATCCTCTGACCCGCTGTCCCCGCTTCACGAAGGCGGAGCTGGAGGCCGCCCGCGACCGTCTCGTCCCGGACGTGGTCGCGGGCGGCCTCCATGTGCTGTTCTGTGGCATCAACCCGGGACTGATGACGGCGGCGACGGGCCACCACTTCGCCCGCCCGGGCAACCGGTTCTGGCCGGTGCTGCACCTGTCCGGGTTCACGCCGAGGCTGCTGAAGCCGGCCGAGCAGCGGGAACTGCTCGCGTACGGGCTGGGCATCACGAACGTGGTGGCGCGGGCGACCGCGCGTGCGGACGAGCTGACCGCCGAGGAGTACGTCGAGGGCGGGCGGCTGCTGACCGCCAAGGTGACGCGGCTCGGGCCGAGGTGGCTGGCCGTGGTCGGCGTGACCGCGTACCGGGCCGCGTTCGGTGACCGCACCGCCGGGGTCGGGCCGCAGGAGCGGACCATCGGGGACACCCGGGTGTGGGTGCTGCCCAATCCCAGCGGCCTGAACGCGCACTGGACGGCGGCGACGATGGCGGAGGAGTTCGCCCGCCTGCGCACGGCGGCGGAAGCCTGAACGCCTGGCTGCGGGGGCTGAGCGCCCGGCTGCTCACGGTGGCGGGCGCAGTCCCGGTCCGGCCGGTCGAGGCACGCCCCGGCCGGTCGAGTGCCCGCTCCGGCCGGTCAGGGAGGGTCCGTTTCCGTGATAACCGCCAGCAGCTGGAACGGCAGTTCATCGCCCCACCGGGACACCCCGAGGGCGATCCAGCGGTCCGCCTCCGGCACCCGCCACAGGTGGACGTCCGGCACATGACCGCTCAGCCCGGCCCACGGCTCCGCCCCGTCCTCGCCCACGATCGTCCGCTCCAGGACGCTGTACAGGCTGAAGTTCTGCGGTGGCCCCCAGCGCTCGGTGAGCCGCTCCGCCAGCGCGTCCCGGTCGGCCTCGTACTGCGCCTCGGCCTCCTCCCGCTCGGTGCCGTCGTCGTCCGAGAAGTCGGCGCTGCTCTGTAACTCGGCTATCAGGTACCCCGGGCCGCCCGTGCCGACGTCCGTCCTGCCGCGCTCGGCCGGGAAGTCCCGGGCGCACAGCCGGTCGATCACAGCAAGGTGGTTCGCGATGTCCATGCGATCCAGTAAAGCGGGACCCACTGACAATTGGCGGCCCGTCAGGCGTCCCTGCGGTCGAGGGTCCATGCGCCCGCGAGCAGGGCCGCCGCCGTCCACAGCGCGGTGACCGCGAGCCCGCTCCACGGGCCGAGGGGGCCGTCCCAGGTGCTGTGCAGGGCCACTTGGCCGGCCCGGTCGGGCAGGAAGTCGGCCACTCCACCGGACAGGTCGCCCACGACGAAGGACACGATCAGCAGGAACGGGATCAAGAGGGAGAGGGTCACCACCCCACTGCGCAGCACGGCCGCGAGTCCGGCGGCGAACAGGGCCATCAGCGTCAGATGCAGCCCGCAGCCGACGGCACCGCGCAGCCCCTCTTCCCAAGTCGGCCGGGAGTCCGCGAGGAGGGTCCTGCCGACCAGCAGCGTCAGCACGCCGGTGAGCAGGCCGACCGCCAGCACGGACAGGGCGATCGCCGCCGCCTTCGCGGCGAACCAGCGCCGCCGGTCGGGCACCGCCGCCAGCGTCAGCCCCAGTGCACCGGCCCTGAACTCGGACGCGACGGCCGCCGTTCCGAAGGCGATCGCGGCGACCTGCCCGAAGCCGATACCGAAGAACACCGAGAACAGCGGGTCGGAATCGCCCCCGTCGGCCTCGGCCGGCGCGAGCGCGGCGAACGCGGCGGTGACGACCAGCATCGCCGCCAGACCGCCGAGCAGCGAGCGCAGGGTCCGGATCTTGATCCACTCGGAGTGGAGCAGGGGTGCGAAAGGCATGGTCAGGCCTCCTGGTGCTGCGCGGTGAACTCGGCCTCGGCCGCGGTCAGGTCGAGGTAGGCCTGCTCCAAGGTGGCCTGCTCGGCGGCCAGTTCCAGAGCGGGGATGCCCGCCTCGGCCATCAGACGGCCGAGGTCCTCCACGCGCGCGTGCCGCACGGTCCACGTCCCGTCCTCCCCGCGGGAGGCTTCGTGGCCGTGCCGGGCCAGGAGGTCGCCGAGGGCGCCGGGTTCGGTGGTGCGGATCCTGACGTGGGGCCGTACACGCGCGTGGATGAAGTCCTGGACCGGTGTGTCGGCGAGCAGGCGCCCGCGGCCGAGGACGACCAGGTGGTCGGCGAAGACGGCGGTCTCGTTCATCAGGTGGCTGGAGACCAGGACGGTACGGCCCTGCGCGGCGAGTCGGCGCAGCAGGGTCCGGACCCAGACGATGCCTTCGGGGTCGAGGCCGTTGGCGGGCTCGTCGAGCAGGATCACCTCGGGGTCGCCGAGCAGGGCGGCGGCGATGCCGAGTCGCTGGCGCATGCCGAGGGAGTAGGTCTTCACCCGGCGCCGTGCCACCGCGGCGAGTCCGGTCTCCTCCAGGACCGTGTCGATCCGGCGGGCGGGGATGCGGTTGCTCGCCGCCAGGGCGCGCAGATGGTCGTGCGCGGTGCGCGAGCCGTGTGCGGCCCCCGCGTCCAGCAGGGCGCCCACCCGGCGCAGGGGTTCGCGGAGTTCGGCGTAGGCGCGGCCGCCGATCACGGCGGTGCCGGAGGTCGGCCGGCCGAGGCCGAGGACGAGCCGCATGGTGGTGGACTTGCCGGCGCCGTTGGGGCCGAGGAAGCCGGTGACACGGCCGGGGCGGACGCTGAAGGTGAGGCGGTCCACGGCCCGCCGTCCGCCGTACTCCTTGGTGAGGTCGCGTACGTCGATGCTGGTCATGACCACCAGCGTGGCCGGGCGGGCGCGTCGGCACCTCCCCCGCCGGTGGGGATCGTCTCCCCCGTGCGGGGGAGGCCCGTTGTCGGTGCCGGCTGCGACGATGGCCGCATGAACCACTTCCTGCGCCCGCTGCTGCGCGGGACGACGTACACACGCCTGCTGCATCTGTGGGTGCCCATGCTGATCGTCAGCGTGTGGCTCTTCATCGACAAGTCGACTCCTTGGGTGCCGGCACTCCTCATCGTCCCGTTCGGTCTCGTGCCCGCCGTGCGGATGGGCGAGGGCGTGCAGGCACGGCTGCTGCTGACGCCGGGCCCGGCGGAGCCGGGCATCTCCGTGACTCCTTCGGCGAGTTGGCGGGACCGGCTGCGCACGATGCTGTGGCTGGAGCTGCGGATGGCGCTCGGCTGGCTGACCGCGATGGCCACGGTGTGGCCGCTGATGGTCGCCTACGAGCTGGGGAGGTGCGGCTGGGGACAGGCGCCCTCCGGTGTTCCGCTGCTGGACCGGCTGCCGCCGAACCGGGCGTACGCCCTGCTGGTCCCCCTGCCGCTGCTCGCCCTGTACGGGTCCGTCGTCGGACTCGGCCTGCTCGTCACGGCCTGCGCGCGCGGCCTTCTCGGGCCGTCGGCCGCCGAGCGGCTGGCCGCCCTGGCGGAACGCACCGACCAGTTGCTCGAACGCACCCGAATCGCACGGGAGTTGCACGACTCCATCGGGCACGCCCTGACGGTGGCGGTGGTGCAGGCGGGTGCGGCGCGGGCGGCGGGCGATACGGCGTTCACCGACCGGGCGCTGGATGCCATCGAGGAGACCGGACGCGCCGCTCTGGCGGACCTGGAACGGGTGCTCGGGGTGCTGCGCGAGTCGGAACGGCCGGTGAGCGCCCGGCCCACGCTGGCCGACGCCGACCGGCTCCTGGAGTCGGCCCGCGCCTCCGGTGCCGAGGTCGACGCCGAGGTGGCCGGCCCCGTGGCGGCGGTGCCCGGGCCGGTCTCGCACGAGGGATATCGCATCCTCCAGGAGGCGCTCACCAATGTGCTGCGGCACGCGGGTGCCGTGCCCGTGCGGGTCCGGGTGGCCGTCGCCGGCGGCACGCTCGCCCTGGAGGTCCGTAATCCACTGCCGGCTGCCCCGCCCGGGTCCGGGCGGGGCAGCGGGCTGCGCGGCATACGGGAGCGCGCCGCTCTGCTCGGAGGCAGCGCCCGTACCGGGCCGGACGAGGGTGACTGGCAGGTGCGCGCGGAACTGCCGCTCGGCTGATCTACGCTGACCGGATGCCGGTCACCGTTCTCCTCGTCGACGACGAACCCCTGGTCCGCGCGGGACTGCGCGCCGTGCTGGAGGCGCAGCCCGACATCGCGGTGGTGGGCGAGGCGGCCGACGGGGCGGCGGTCATCCCGCTGGTCCGCCAACTGCGCCCGGACGTGGTCGCGATGGACGTCCGCATGCCGCTGATGGACGGGATCGAGGCCACCCGTGCGGTGCTGCGCACCGTCGACGCGCCGCCCAGGATCCTCGTGGTGACCACCTTCGAGGACGACGAGTTCGTGTACGAGGCGCTGCGCGCGGGTGCCGACGGTTTCCTGCTGAAGCGGGCCCGGCCGGCCGAGATCGTGCACGCGGTGCGTCTGGTGGCGGAGGGCGAGTCGTTGCTGTTCCCCGCCTCCGTGCGACGACTCGCCGCCCGGTACGGCGACGGCGGCCGCCCGGCCCGTGCAGTGCTGGAGCGGGCCCGGCTGACGGAACGGGAGGCGGAGGTGCTGCGGCTCATGGCGCGGGGGCTGTCGAACGCGGAGATCGCCGAGCGGCTGGTGGTGGGAACCGAGACGGTGAAGTCGCATGTGAGCGGCGTACTGGCCAAGCTCGGCGCGCGCGACCGCACGCAGGCGGTGATCGCGGCGTACGAGTCGGGATTCGTGGCGCCACGCTGACGAAGAGCGCTCGGCGACCCGGCTGTCGCGGCGCTGTTCGACGGCGGCCTGCGCGTTCGGGTCTTCGGGGCTTTGGGATGACGGTGCTCTACGGCACTGCCGGTGCTCTACGGAGCCCGCGCGTCCGGGTCTGCCGCACTGCCGACGCTCCACGACCGACCACGCGTCCGGGTCTGCCGCACTGCCGGTGCTCCATGGCCGCCCGCGCGTTCGGCTCTGCCGCACTGCCGGTGCTCCATGGCCGCCCGCGCGTTCGGCTCTGCCGCGCTGCCGGTGTTCCACGGCGGCCCACGCGCCTGGGTCTGCCGCACTGCCGGTGCGTCCCGGAACTGCCGGTGCTCCACGGCCCCGCCCGTCCGACTCTGCCGCACTGCCGGTGTTCCACGGCGGCCGGCCCACGCGTCGGGCTCGTCGTGCCGCGCCGGGTTCAGGGTGGTCCGCTGGGCCTGGCGAAGCCCGGCACTCGCCGGGGTGGGCCGGGCCGAGTACGATCCGGCCAACACGCCCGGCGAGCTGGAAGGACGGACGGTGGGGCAGCTGACCGGTGGCGATCCCTCGCTGCTGCGAAGGATCAATTCCGCGGTGGTGCTGCACGCGCTGCGTGCCACGGAGTGCGCGACGCTCACCGAGGTCACCCGGGTCACCGGACTGTCCCGGCCGACCGTCGAGGGCGTCGTCGAAGGGCTCATCGAGGCCGGGCTGGTCGTGGAGACGGCGGCCGACGACAGCACCGCGCGCCGTCAGGGGCGGCCCGCCCGCCGGTTCCGGTTCCGCGCGGAGGCGGGGCATCTGCTGGGCCTGGAGATCGGGCCGCACCGGGTCGCCGCGCTCCTGTCCGACCTGGACGGGCGGGTACTGGGCGCGCAGGCCAAGGAGGTGGACGAGACCGCCCCGGCGGACGAGCGGCTCGACCGGCTGCGCGGCGCGGTCGCCGAGCTCCTGCGCCGGGCCGGGATCGCGCGCAGCTCACTGCGGGCGGTGGGCGTGGGCACGCCGGGCATCGTCGAGGCCGACGGCACCGTACGGCTGAGCACGGCCCTGCCACAGTGGACGGGCCTCAAGCTCGGTGACCGGCTCAGCCGATCCTTCAAGTGTCCGGTGCTGGTGGAGAACGACGCCAACGCGGCAGCCGTAGCCGAGCACTGGAAGGGGGCGGCGACCGAGACCGACGACGTGGTGTTCGTGCTGGCCGGGCTGAGTCCCGGGGCGGGCGCGCTGATCGGTGGGCGGCTGCACCGCGGTTACGGCGGGGCGGCCGGGGAGATCGGGGCGCTGCATCTGCTGGGCCGGGAGGCGACGCCGGAGACGCTGCTGTCCACCACTGACCAGCCGCTGCATCCGCTGGACGAGCAGGCGGTCGCCGAGGTGTTCGCGCTGGCCCGCGGGGGCGACCAGCGGGCGCGGGCGGCCGTGGCGCGGTTCATCCAGCGGCTCGTGCACGACGTGGCCGCGCTGGTGCTTGCCCTCGATCCGGAACTGGTCGTGATCGGTGGCTGGGCGGCCGGTCTCGACGGCGTCCTGGAACCGCTGCGCCGGGAACTGGCCCGCTACTGCCTGCGGCCACCCCAGGTGACGCTGTCCCTGCTGGGCGAGGCGGCCGTGTCCACGGGCGCGCTGCGGCTCGCCCTGGACCACGTCGAGGAGCAGCTGTTCGCGGTCGACGGCACGGTGACGGCACGGCGCTGACCCGGTCGGGTAGCGATGACACGCGGCTACGGACATCGGTGTGCCGGCCGGCTCCGGACCTCGCCGACAGCCGGCTCAGGTCATCGGTGATTCCCACCTCTGATGCGTCCGGCTCCCGTCCCCGGTGCGTCCGGCTCCACTCTTGGTGCGGGTCGCTCCCGGCCCCGGCGCGTCTGATTCCCCGTCTGGCTCCCCTCTTCGGACATCGATGCGACCGGCGCTGGTCACGTGTGACTCGCGGCCCAGTCACCTGTGACGCCCCGCTCCACGGTGCTGTGGCGCCGGGCCGGTGGGCGTCGGGCGAGGCCGCGACAGCGGCCCGCGCCCGGCGCTCGCCGCCCGCGCCAGCGGCCCGTCACCGGTGAAACGCCGCGCGCCCCGGTGGAGTTCCGGGGCGCGGTCGGTGCGATGCGGGGCGCTCCGGCGGGCGGGTTCAGGGCGTCCGCCGGAGGCCGGCCGACGGCTGGGCGAACACCGCGCGGCGTGCGGCAAGCAGGCTCAAGGCGCCCGCTCCCTGCCGATCAGCCGCTGCGCGAGCGCCGAGCCGCGTGCGGCGGACGCGGTCAGGACGCCCGCTGCACGTTCGCCAGGGCGCTCACCTACCGCCAGGCGGAGGTTCGCGCGGGGCTCAGGACGCCTGCCGCTCGGGGTCGTGGTCTATCTCCACGCCGGCCGAGTCGCCGAAGGTCAGCCGGCAGGTGTCCGCGCGGTACGTCGCCACGGACAGGGCCGCGGTACGGCCCTGGGCGAAGAAGCGGGTGGTGACGACGAGGACGGGCGAGCCGGGGAGCCGGTCGAGTTCCTTGGCGTCGTCCGCGCGCGCGGAGCCCAGCTCGACGGCGCGGTCCTGACCCTCCAGCTCGAGGTGCTGCAACTCGCGCAGCACCGCACGCGCGCGTGCGGTGCCGGACGGGGCGTCGATGGCGGTGAGGTCGGGCACCGAGGCCGCGGGGATGTAGAGCAGTTCGGTGGCGACACGCTGGCCGTGGGACGTGCGGGAGCGGCTGACCGTGTGGACGGGCTCGTCCGAGCCGGTCTCCAGCGCCGCGGCGACGGCCGTCGGCGGGACCGCCAGGGCACTGTCGACGGGCTGCCAGTCGTCTGAGGGGGCCCCCGGCCAGGTGTGCTGCTCGGTGCCGACGGCCACGCCCACGCGCGGGGGCGCGACGGTGGTGCCGACGCCGCGTCGGCGCTGCAGCCGACCCTCCAGCTCCAGCTGTTCGAGGGCTTGGCGGAGCGTGGCACGGGCCACGCCGAAGCGGGCGGCGAGTTCGCGCTCGTTGGGCAGGATCTCACCGACCGAGAACTCGGAGTCGAGTGCCTCACTGAGCACGGTCTTGAGATGCCAGTACTTCGGTTCCGGCACCGATTCCAGCTGCGTGGTCCCCACCCTGTCCTCCGCAAGAGCCGTGGTCCGGCGGTTTTTAGCGCCCTTGTTTATTAAAGGTTGTTGCACTTATCTGCGACCATAGGGCCGCCGACACCCTTGGTCAAGACCAATCCTCGTCGCCTTGGGCGACGCACGGACGGCGCGCCGCTGAGCGTTCACGAGGCGTTCGTACGGGACGGTGCGTGTGACATCGCGGCAAAGCCCCCGTCGTACGACGGGGGCTCACGGCGCGCGGCTCAGCGGTCGACGAGGTGCCGCAGCTTGTCGGGGTTGCGGACGATGTACACGGTGGCGACGCGGCCGGCGACGACGTCCACCTGGAACAGACTGTCGGGCTTGTCGCCGGACAGCGCCAGCACGGCGGGCCCGCCGTTGACTTCCAGGAAGCGGAAGGACAGCGCCCCGGCGGTGCGGGCGACCCCGACGAGGAAACGGGCGACCTTGTCGGCGAGGTGCAGCGTCCGCACCGGTGCCTTGGCCTTGCCGCCGCTGTCGCCGACCAGGCGGACGTCCGGGGCGAGCAGGGACATCAGCCCCTCCAGATCGCCGTCGCCCGCGGCGGCGAGGAATCGTTCGGTCAGGTCCCGCCGCTGGGCCGGGTCGACCTCGTAGCGCGGTCGCCGCTCGGCCACGTGCCGGCGAGCCCGCCCGGCGAGTTGCCGTACCGCCGCCTCGCCGCGGTCGAGGAGGGTGGCGATCTCGGCGTACGGGTAGCCGAAGGCCTCCCGGAGCACGAAGACGGCCCGCTCCAGAGGCGACAGGGACTCCAGGACGACGAGAACGGCGAGGGAGACCGTGTCGGCGAGCACGACGCGGTCGGCGGTGTCGGGGGCGGTGTCGCCGAACTCGGTGAGGTACGGCTCGGGCAGCCAGGGCCCTGGATACGCCTCGCCGCGCGCCTGCACCTGGCGCAGCCGGTCGATGGCCAGGCGGGTGGTGATGCGCACCAGGTAGGCGCGGGGTTCGCGGACCTCCGCGCGGTCCGCGCCGGACCAGCGCAGCCAGGCGTCCTGGACCACGTCCTCGGCGTCGGCGACCCGGCCCAGCATGCGGTAGGCAACCCCCGTGAGCAGGGGCCGGTGTTCTTCGAAGACATCGGTCGTGAGGTCGGCGTTCACCTCCCCATCCCATCCGACACGCCCAGTGGGTGTCCACCCGGAATGGGCGTGTCCGAGGCCGCTCCGGACCACAATGACCGCGGACCGCCGGTGGCCGGCGGCCGGCGACCTGGAGGGTCCGATGCGGTACGCGGTGCTGGGCACGGGCGAGGTGGGCCGCACGCTGGGCGGCAGGCTGGTGGAGCTGGGGCACGAGGTGACGCTCGGATCTCGCTCCAAGGACAACCCGCTGGCGCGGGAGTGGGCCACGGTCGCGGCGGGCCGGGCCCACGCGGGGACGTTCGCGGAGGCCGCCGCGGCGGCCGAGGTGGTCATCAACGCGGTGGGCGGCCGGGTGGCGCTCGACGCCCTGGGGGCCGCGGGCGCGGAGCACCTCGACGGCAAGATCGTGGTGGACGTCTCCAATCCCCTGGCGTTCGAGGACGGGGAGCCGCGCCTGGATCCGGTGGAGTCGGACAGCGTGGGCGAGCAGATCCAGCGGGCCTTTCCGCACGCGCGCGTGGTGAAGACGCTGAACACCGTCAACTGCCAGGTGATGGTGGAGCCGGGGCGGGTGCCGGGTGAGCACAACGTCTTCGTATGCGGTGAGGATGCCGGTGCCAAGGAGCAGGTGACGGCGCTGCTGGCGGAGTTCGGGTGGCCGGCGGAGCGCGTGCTGGATCTGGGCGGTATCCGGTCGGCACGCGCGGTGGAGATGTATCTGCCGCTGTGGCTCACCCTGTTCGGCGGGTTCGGGAACGCCGACTTCAACATCGAGGTGCGCCGGGCGCGTTGAGGGCCGGTACGCCGGTGTGGTGCAAGCACCCTGGGGCTACCCGTCGGTAGCAATTGCTGACAAGCTGTCTACGGCGTCCGTCAGCACCCAGACGAGGAGCACCCCATGTCCGCCACCGTCTCCTTCAAGGTCCCCACCCCGCACGGCCCGAAGGACGTGACCGTGTCCTACGAGCGCGTGGGACACGGCGAACCGCTGGTCCTCCTGCACGGCATCGGCCATCACCGGCAGGCCTGGGACCCGGTCGTGGACATCCTCGCCACCGAGCGCGAGGTGATCGCCGTCGACCTCCCGGGCTTCGGCGCCTCCCCCGCCCTGCCCGGCGACCTCCCCTACGACCTGCCCACGACCAACTCGGTGCTCGGCTCGCTGTTCGAGACACTGGACCTGGACCGCCCGCACATAGCGGGCAACTCGCTGGGTGGCCTGCTCGCCCTGGAACTGGGCCGCGAGAAGCGCGTACGGTCCGTCACGGCCCTGTCCCCGGCCGGTTTCTGGACGGAGGCCGAGCGCCGGTACGCCTTCGCGGTGCTGCTCGCGATGCGCGGCATCGCCCAGCGTCTCCCGCTGCCGCTGGTGGAACGGCTGAGCCGCACCGCGGCCGGCCGTACCGCGCTGACGAGCACCATCTACGGACGCCCGGCCCGCCGGGCGCCGGAAGCCGTGGTCGCCGAGACGCTCGCCCTCGTCGGAGCCACCGGCTTCGACGCGACCCTGCGGGCGGGCGCCGCCGTCCGGTTCACCGACGACCTGCCGGGCCTGCCGGTCACCGTGGCCTGGGGCACCCGCGACCGGCTCCTCCTCCGCCGGCAGGGCATCCGCGCCAAGCAGCTGATCCCGCACGCCCGGCTGGTGCGGCTGCCCGGTTGCGGCCACTGCCCGATGAACGACGACCCGGCGCTGGTCGCGCGGGTGATCCTGGACGGCAGCCGCTGAGCGGTCGGTGGGCAAACGGCAGGCGCGCGCCTGCCGGCCGACGTCGCGGAAAGGTCGGCGAACAGGCGGGCACACCACGCACCCGCTGCCCGGTTTCGTGAAGGGGATGGTGAACAGGCCAGTCTCACGCACCGGTTGCCCGGCCCGGCAAAGAGGACGGCGGACGAGCCGGCATCACGCACCCCGCTGTCCGACCCCACGAAGAGGACGGCGCGCACGGTGGCCGGTGTCCGGGGGGAACGGCCCTCCGCCTGTGTCGACGCTGTCGCACGCGCGCGTACCGGCGGTTTCGCGGAGCGGCCGGTCCCGGAGGCCCCCGGGCGTCCGGCCGACGGGCCATCGGCCACAGCGCCCGCCCCCGACCGGAACCCCCGGCCCCCAACGGCCCGTTGTTCACTTCGGGTTTCCGTGCGCGCCGCAGCGCCCCAGTAGGTGTGGCTCTGCACACTGGCCGGATCCCGTCCCTGGAGGCGCAGCCATGTCACACCGTCCGTTCCCCGGCCGCCGCAGCGTTCTGCGCGGCTCCCTCGCCGCGTCGGCGGCCCTCACCCTGCCCGTGGGCCTCGGCGCGGCCCCGGCGTTCGCCCGCTCCGGGCGCCCCCAGGCGGGCTGGGGCGTGCAGACGGGCGACGTGAGCGCCGATTCCGGTCTGGTGTGGGTGCGGTCGGACCGGCCGGCCCGGATGATCGCGGAGACCTCGGCCACCGAGTCGTTCCGGAACCCGCGCAGATGGCACGGCCCGCTGCTGGGCGCAGACACGGACTTCACCGGCACCACCCGGCTGCACGGACTGCCGTCGGGCGAGCAGATCCACTACCGCGTGCTGCTCGCCGACCCGGACGACCCGCGCCGCACCGGCGAGCCGGTGACAGGGACCTTCCGTACCGTCTCCCGGCACCGGCGCGACGGCATGCGGTTCCTGTGGTCGGGCGACCTGGCCGGCCAGGGCTGGGGCATCAACCCCGACCGCGGCGGCTACCGCATCTACGACGCGATGGCCAAGCTCGACCCCGACTTCTTCCTGTGCAGCGGCGACAACATCTACGCCGACGGCCCCATCACCGCCACGCAGGCCCTGCCCGACGGCAGCACCTGGCGGAACATCACCACCGAGGAGAAGTCGAAGGTCGCCGAGACCTTGGCCGAGTACCGGGGCAACTTCCGCTACAACCTGCTCGACGCGAACCTGCGCCGGTTCAACGCCCAGGTGCCCTCCGTCATCCAGTGGGACGACCACGAGGTGCGCAACAACTGGTACCCCGGCGAGGTGATCGCCGCCACCGACACCCGGTACACCGAGAAGAGCATCGACGTCCTCGCCGCCCGCGCCCGGCGGGCGTTCAGCGAGTACTTCCCTGTTTCCTCGCTGCGGCCTGGCGCGCGGGAGGGGCGCGTCTACCGGGTGCTGCGCCAGGGCCCGCTGCTGGACGTGTTCGTGCTGGACATGCGGACCTACCGCAACGCCAACTCCACCGATGGCCAGGCCGTCGACCCGCAGGGCATCCTGGGCCGTGAGCAGCTGGAGTGGCTCAAGCGGGAGCTGGCCCGCTCCCGTGCGGTGTGGAAGGTGATCGCCGCCGACATGCCGATCGGGCTGGTGGTGCCCGACGCGACCGAGAACCGGCCGAACTTCGAGGCGGTGGCCCAGGGCGACCCGGGCGTGCCGCTCGGCCGCGAGCTGCAGATCGCCGAGCTGCTGCGGTTCATCAAGCACCGGCGGATCACCGGCACCCTGTGGCTCACGGCGGACGTGCACCACACCTCCGCCCAGCACTACCAGCCGTCGCGGGCCGCGTTCACCGACTTCGAACCGTTCTGGGAGTTCGTCTCCGGGCCGCTCAACGCCGGTGCGTTCCCGGCGAGCGCGCTGGACGACACCTTCGGCCCGGAGCGGGTGTTCGTGAAGGCGCCGACCGCGTCGAACGTCTCGCCCGCGGGCGGGTACCAGTTCTTCGGCGAGGTCGACATCGACGGCGGCAGCGGCGAGCTCACGGTACGGCTGCGGGAGCAGGACGGCACCGTGCTGTTCACGCAGACGCTCCAGCCGGGCCGGGTCGGCCAGTAGGCACCGGCGGGGCCGCCGGGTCCCGTACCCTTCACTTCGTGCCGCGCACCGGCGTCATCCCCCGGAGCGCGGCACCGCAACTCCCCCAGCGCATCGGCGTTTTCGCAGCTCAGGCCGATTGTCAGTGGTCGCCTCTACGGTTTTTCCATGACACGATCACTGCAGGCCGTGGCCTGTCGCCGACCCTCCGCGCCGAAGTCCGTCGCGGACGGGCGCCGACTCGGGCTGGAAACGTCGGCTTTTCAGACCTCGCCTCAGGTGACGGCCGCGAAGCTGCTCGCGGTGTACGACGAGGTGGTGCCGCCCGCCCCCGAGCCGGTGCGGCTCCCGCCGGCGCCGGAGACGGCGGTGGAACCGGCCGAGGAGGCCGGGGCGCTGCCGGCGTCCGCCCGTGACGGCGTCGCGGCGTTCGAGCGGACGCTGGACGGTCTGGTGCGCCATGCCTACCGGGCCCCGGACGCGCTGCGCGAGGCGCTCGCACCGGTCGTCGCGCATCGCTGGCGGGCGACCGGGGACGACTCCCACTGGCCGCGTCTCGATGCCCGCTTCGCAGCACCCGTTACGGCACGCCCGACGCCCGCGAGAGCCTCGACCTGCTCCTCGTGACCCTGCACGACAAGGTGCGCACGGCCATACCTGTGCGTGGCGTACGGGCTCGGCGCATGGCACGCGGAGGCCCGGCTCCTCCGCCGTGGACGCCCTGCCGACGCTCGCCGCGCGAGGCCGGCCCGATACGGCCGGGTCGGGCGCGCACCCGGGCCAGGCGGTGCGGCGTGGTGCGGTGAAAGCGCAGCGGCCGGCCGACTCGGCGCGGACGGCGGCCCCCATCACGCAGGTCCCGAAGTAGAAAATGCAGCAAATGGGGCGGAGCATGCTTTACCCATAGGTCACAAACAGTTCGCGATCACGCAACACCCTTCCTTCACAGTGGTTGCATGACTCCAGAGATGTCTGATGTGACCCGGACGAAGCACGGACGGCCCGTGCACCACTGGCGGCGGGATGTCGTCGAACTCGCCGCGCTCTTCACGGCCGTGGCCGTGGCGGACGCGGTGGCCAACATGATCGGCCACGGGCCCGACGGCCCGGCGCTGCTGGTGATCTCGGCGATCGTGCTGGCGGCGACGGCGGGCTTCCACGTCTGGTGGGCAAGGCGCCATGGACACGCACCGCCGGTCAGCGATACCGGTGCCCGGCCGACCGCCGAGACGCGGTCGGCCGGGCCCGCCGGGCAGCCCGTCACCGAGCAGCCCGGCGCCACCACGGAGGACATGACCGGCACCGGCGCGCTGTGGCGGATGCGGACGACGGTGAAGGACAAGCCGGGTTCACTGGCCGCGCTGTGCACGGCGCTGGGTGAGCGGCGCGTCGACATCCTCAGCCTGCAGACGCACCCGCTGGCGGACGGCACGGTGGACGAGTTCCTGCTGCGGGCGCCGGGTGCGCTGCCGGCGGCCGAGATCACCCGGGTGGTCTCGCTGGCCGGGGGCACGTCCACCTGGATCGAGCGGGCCGACGCCCACGACCTGGTCGACGCCCCCACCCGGGTGCTCGGCCTGGCGGCCCGTACCGCGCTGGACGCCGCCGAACTCCCGCTGGCGCTACGCCAGTTGCTGGGCCGGTGCACGATCCGTTCGCTGCCCGCGACGCCGGTCGGCGGGGGCCGCGGTCCCGAGCCCGTGCCGGTCGAGGGCGTGCTGGAGGACACGGTCATGCGGCTGCGGGCGCCGGAGGGCGGCGTGCTCACCGTGGAGCGGCCGTATCTGCCGTTCACTCCGACCGAGTTCGCGCGGGCCCGGGCCCTGGTGGAGCTGGACAGCCGGCTCGGACCGCGGATTCCGCGCGGCGAGGACGTGCTGACGCTGCCCGAGGGCAACGACATCACCGTGCGCCGGGTCGACACCGGAGATGTGGCGGCGGCGAAGGCGATGCACGAGCGGTGCTCGGCGCGCACCCTCGGCATGCGCTACCACGGCCCGGTCGGTGACGCGGACCGCTATCTGAACCACCTGCTCAGTCCTCGCTTCGGGCGGACGCTGGCCGCGCAGACCACCTCGGGCCGGATCGTCGGCCTCGGGCATCTGCTGTGGGACGGTGACGAGACGGAGGTGGCGCTGCTGATCGAGGACGACTGGCAGCGGCGCGGCGTCGGCGCCGAACTGCTCGGCCGGCTGGTGGCGATGGCGGTGGAGGCCGGCTGCGCGAGCGTGTACGCCGTGACGCAGGCCTCCAACACGGGCATGGTCGCCGCGATGCGCGGGCTCGGGCTGCCCCTGGACTACCAGATCGAGGAGGGCACCCTGGTCATCACGGCCCGGCTGGACGCCTTGCCGGTCGCGTCCCACCCGCCGTACGGCACCACGCGGGAACGGCTCGGCGACCCGGCCCGGCGCGACTGACCCGACGACATCCGCAACGGCCCAGCATCTCTGCCGGGCCGTCCGCATGCGTGGTCGGCTGGGTCGCTCCGGTCGGCGGGGGTGGATGGTCGGCGGCAGGGCTGGTTGGGCTGCCGGGCTGTTTGCGACGGCCGGGCTGGTCGGACGCCGGGTTGGCAGGGGCGGCGGGGCTGGTGGGACAGCCGGGTTGGATGGGGGAGGCCAGGCCGTTTGCGACGGCCGGTCCGGTCGGACGCCGGGTCGGCGGGGGCCGCGGGGCTGGTGGGACAGCCGGGTTGGATGGGGGAGGCCGGGCTGTTTGCGACGGCCGGGCGTGGGTCGGCCCTGTTGGATGGGCGCGGCCAGGCTGTTTGCGACGGCCGGGCGGTGGGTCGGCCGGGCCTGGACGCGGGAGCCGTGCTCACCGACCCAGCCGACCGGAACCAGCCGAGCCGACCCCGAACGAACCCAGTCCACCGGAACCAACCCAGCCGCCCCGATCAGCCCAGCGGGCCATCTCGCATCAGCCGATGAGCGAATCCGCCATAACCACGCTCAGCCACGGCGGCGGTGTCCGGTGATGCCGACCCCCCGCAAGCCATCGCCGGCCACGCCCGGTGGCCGGTCCGTCAGCGCACCGCCTCGCGCAGCGGCACCGGCTCCCGGGTCCGCTCCCCCAGGGCCTGTTCCAGATCGGCCCACAGGTCGTCCACGTCCTCCAGGCCCACGGACAACCGCAGCAACCGGTCGCTCACCCCCGCCCCCCGCCGGTCGTCGGCGTCGACGATGCGGTGGCTGATCGACGCGGGATGCTGGATGAGGGTGTCGACGCTGCCCAGGCTCACCGCCGGGGTGATGAGCCGGACCCGGGAGATGACCTCGTGCGGGTCGCCGTGCACCTCGAAGGCGATCATCGCGCCGCCGAGCCGCGGATAGTGGACCCGGGCCACGCGCGGGTCGGCGCCGAGCCGACGGACCAGTTCGGCGGCGTTCGCGGAGGCGGCCCGGACCCGTACCGGCAGAGTGGACAGCCCGCGCAGCAGCAGATAGCCCGCCAGCGGATGCAGTACCCCGCCGGTGGCGAACCGTATCTGCCGCAGCCGGCCGGCGAACTCCTCGTCGCACGCGACGACTCCGGCGAGCACGTCGCCATGGCCGCCGAGGTACTTGGTGGCGCTGTGCAGCACCAGCCGGGCGCCCTGCTCGGCCGGGCGTTGCAGGACGGGCGTGGCGAAGGTGTTGTCGGCGAGCAGCGGGACGGAGCCGCAGGCGTGGGCGATGGCCCGCAGGTCGAGTTCGGCCAGGGTCGGGTTGGCCGGGGACTCGACCATCACCAGGCCGGTGTCCGCCCGGAGCGCGTCGGTGATGCCGGCCGGGTCGGTCCAGGTGACCTCCGTACCGAGCAGCCCGGCGGTCAGCAGATGATCACTGCAGCCGTACAGGGGGCGTACGGCGACCACGTGCCGCAGACCCATGGCGGACCGGGCGAGCAGGACCGCGCTGAGGGCGGCCATGCCGCTGGCGAAGGCGACCGCGGACTCCGTGCCCTCCAGGCGGGCCAGCGCGGTCTCGAAACGGGCGACGGTCGGGTTGCCGAGGCGGCCGTAGACGGGCGGTCCGACCGGGTCGGCGCCGTCGGTGGCGAAGGCGTCGATGCGGGCGGCCTCGGCGCGGCTGTCGTAGGAGGGGTAGGTGGTGGACAGGTCGATCGGCGGGGCGTGCAGGCCCTGGCGGGCGAGATCGTCGCGGCCGGCATGCACGGCCTCGGTGGCCAGGGCTCTCGATGCGGTGCGTACGTCGTCGTAGGCACGGGTGCTCGCGGTGTCCATGGGCGGAAGGGTGAACATCGAACGGTTCACGGGAGTCGAACACCGTGCTACGTTCGGCCAATGGCCGAATCTGTCGTACTGGATCCGGTGGACCTGCATCTGCTGCGGCTGCTGCAGAACGACGCCCGGACCACCTACCGTGATCTCGCCGCCCAGGTGGGCGTGGCACCCTCGACCTGTCTGGACCGGGTGACCCGGCTGCGCCGCTCGGGCGTGATCCTCGGGCACCGGCTGCGGCTCGATCCGGCCAGACTCGGGCGTGGCCTCCAGGCCCTGCTGTCGGTGCAGGTACGGCCGCACCGACGCGAGCTGGTGGGACCGTTCGTCGAGCGGATCCGAGAGCTGCCGGAGGCACGGACGGTGTTCCATCTGACCGGCCCGGACGACTACCTGGTGCATGTGGCCGTCGCGGACATGGCCGATCTGCAGCGGCTGGTGCTCGACGAGTTCACGGCGCGGCGTGAGGTGGCCCGGGTGGAGACCCGGTTGATCTTCCAGCAGTGGGAGTGCGGACCGCTGCTGCCTCCCGGCCACGCCGAGAGCTGAATACCCGCACTGGTGGGTGACGCGATGATCCTCCTCGTACGAGGATGGGCCGCATGTCTGAGACCCAGAGCCCGCTGCCCCGTCAGGTCGCCGACGCGTATGTGGACGACCTCATCGCCCTCGACCCGGTCACCGGTACCTACCTCGGTGTGAAGGAGAGTTCGAGCAGGCTGCCCGACTACTCGCCGGCGGGCCAGGAGGCTCTCGCGGAGCTGGCCCGGGCCACGCTCGCGAAGCTGGACGAGGCGGAGCGGCGGCCCGGTGCGGACAGCGATCAGGAGCGGCGCTGCGGGCGGCTGCTGCGGGAGCGGCTGACCGCCGAACTCGCCGTCCAAGAGGCGGACGAGCACCTGCGCGCGGTCGGCAACATGCACACGCCGGGACACTCGGTGCGGGACATCTTCACGGTCACTCCGTCCCAGACGGACGAGGACTGGGTGGCGATCGCCGAGCGGCTGCGCGCGGTCCCGGGCGCGCTCGCGGGCTACCGCGAGTCCCTCGGACTCGGCCTGGAGCGGAAGCTGTTCGCGGCGCCCCGGCCGACCGCTACCTTCATCGGGCAGCTCACCGAGTGGGTGGACACCGACGGCTCGGGCCGCGGCTGGTTCGAGGACTTCGCCGCCGCCGGGCCGCAGGCGCTGCGCACGGAGCTGGACGAGGCGGCCCGGGCGGCGACCGGCGCCCTGGTGGAGCTGCGGGACTGGTTGCGGGACGTGTACGCGCCGGCCGCCGAGGGCGCCCCGAACACGGTGGGGCGCGAGCGGTACGCGCGCTGGTCCCGTTACTTCAACGGCACGGACCTCGACCTGGACGAGGCGTACGCGTACGGCTGGTCGGAGTTCCACCGGATCCTCGGCGAGATGAAGCAGGAGGCGGAGAAGGTCCTGCCCGGCGCCGAGACGCCGTGGGTGGCCCTCGCGCACCTCGATGAGCACGGCCGGCACATCGAGGGCGTGGAAGAGGTCCGCGCGTGGTTGCAGGGGCTGATGGACAAGGCCATCGAGGACCTGGACGGCACACACTTCGAACTCGCCGAGCGGGTGCGGAGGGTGGAGTCCCGCATCGCCCCGCCCGGTGGCGCGGCGGCGCCCTACTACACGGGTCCGTCGGAGGACTTCTCCCGGCCGGGCCGCACGTGGCTGCCGACGATGGGGCAGACCCGGTTCCCGGTCTACGACCTGGTGTCGACCTGGTACCACGAGGGCGTGCCCGGGCATCACCTGCAGCTCGCGCAGTGGGCGCACGTGGCCGAGAACCTCTCCCGCTACCAGGCGACGGTCGGCGGGGTCAGCGCCAACGCGGAGGGCTGGGCCCTGTACGCGGAGCGGCTGATGGACGAGCTGGGCTACCTGGCGGACCCGGAGGAGCGGCTCGGTTACCTGGACGCGCAGATGATGCGGGCGGCCCGGGTGATCGTGGACATCGGCATGCACCTGGAGCTGGAGATTCCGGCGGACTCGCCGTTCCACCCCGGTGAGCGGTGGACGCCGGAGCTGGCGCAGGAGTTCTTCGGCGCGCACAGCAGTAGGCCGGCGGACTTCGTGGAGAGCGAGCTGACCCGGTATCTGACGATTCCGGGCCAGGCGATCGGCTACAAGCTCGGTGAGCGGGCCTGGCTGCTGGGCCGGGAGAAGGCGCGGGAGCGGCACGGCGACGCCTTCGACCTGAAGGCCTGGCACATGGCGGCGCTGTCGCAGGGCTCGCTGGGCCTGGACGACCTGGTGGACGAGCTGTCCCGGCTCTGACCATCGCGGGCGCGGCCTCCGAAGCTGCCCCCGAGCCGATGCGCCGGCTCAACGCCGGAAACCGCCTTCGGAGTTGATGACCTCCCCGGTGATCCAGCCCGCCTCGTCGGTGGCCAGCCATGCGATGAGGCGGGCCGGGTCGTCGGGAACACCCCAGCGTCCGGCCGGGAACGGCGCGGCGACGGCCACGCGGGCCTCGCCGGTGGCGTAACCGGTGTCCACGGGGCCCGGGTTGACGGTGTTCACGGTGATCGACTGCTCGGCGAGCGTGGTGGACAACGAGCGGGTGAGAGAGGCGAGGGCGCCCTTCTGCAGGGCATAGGCGATCTCGCCCGGCATGCCACCCGCGATGTCCTGCCCGGAGGTCATCAGCACCACCCGCCCGCCGGGAACGCCTTGCGGCAGCCCGGCGCGCGAGCGGGCGTACGCCTGGACCAGCAGCAGCACGGAGCGGGTGTCCACGACCCAGTGGGCGTCGAGCATCGCGGCGTCGGCACCGATGCGGGACCACGTGCCCCCGGCACCGGGGCGAGACCGCACGCCCCAGGCACGGAGGCGGGACGCGAGGGCGCGGCGCGGGTGCCGGGGCCACCTGGGGAGCACGGGAACCACGCGCCGCGAGCGGGACCGGAACGCCCGCCCGCCCCGCTCGGCCGTACGGCCGCCTCCCGGTGGCGCGCGTCGCGGGAAGATCGCTAGCTGGAGCCGGGGACGATGTGGAGGAGGCGGGCCGGGCATGCAGCAGAAGGGGTCGGGGCAGCAGGCGCTGGAGACGCCGCGGGCCGCCGGGCTGGCCGGCGTGGTCTTCGCGCTGTTGCTGGCGGCGGCGATCGTCCTGGTGCGCCTCGGGATGCCCGAGGGGGCCGACGCGGTCACCGCTCAGGCGTTCACGGACTCCGGGCGGCGCGACGCGGTGCGGACGGCCCTCGCGCTCGTGCCGTTCGCCGGCATCTTCTTCCTGTGGTTCGTCGGCGCGGTACGCGCACACGTCGGGGACGCCGAGGACAAGTTCCTCGCCACCGTCTTCCTCGGCAGCGGGCTGGTCTTCACCGCCATGATGTTCGGCGCAGCGGCGGCGGCGAGTGCCGTGCTCACGGTCGGGCACTCCACCGGCGCGGTGCCCGGCCTCCCCACCTGGGACTTCGGCCGCCATTTCGCGTACACGCTGCTGACGGGGTACGCCATGCGGATGGCGGCGGTCTTCGTGTGCTCCATGTCGGTGATCGGCCACCGTCTCGGCGTCCTGCCGCGCTGGCTCTCCCTCCTGGGCTTTCTCACCGCATTGGCGCTGCTGTTCCTCTCGTCGAACGTCCCCTGGGCGGAGCTGGTCTTCCCCGCCTGGTCGCTGGTGCTCAGCGTCCACATTCTCGCTGCGAGCCGCCGCGCGGAACCCCGTACGGCCGCATCCGCGTGATCTGGCCGGGCGGTACCGCCGCTCACCCGAACGGCTCGCCCCGCGCGCGGGGTCCCCGGCCCGGCTCCCATGCTGGCCTACGGGACATGACCGCCGTCCGGAGTCGACCGCACGCCACGGGGGTTGCGCACCGGACCTGGCCACCGGAAGGGCGGAGCGTCGATGCGGCTCGTCGTCGATCTCAACAAGTGTCAGGGATACGCGCAGTGCGCGTTCCTCGCACCCGACATCTTCACCATGCACGGCGAGGAGTCGCTGGTGTACAACCCGCGCGCGGAGGAGGATCAGCGAGAGCGGGTGGCGCGCGCGGTCGCCGCGTGCCCGGTGCAGGCGATCACGGCCGACGGTCTGGACGATGCGGACAGGCCGTCGGCCGGATCCACGCGGGGGGCGTCCGATGGTCGCTGACTACGTGGACTGGCTCAGGCGCGAGGGCCGGATCGTCATCGTCGGCGCCTCGCTGGCCGGTCTGCGGGCCGCCGAGACGCTGCGCGCCGAGGGCTTCACCGGTTCGCTCACCATGATCGGTGACGAGCCGTACGAGCCGTACGACCGGCCGCCGCTGTCGAAGGCGGTGCTGCTGGGCAAGGCGTCCCCGCTCCACACCGAGCTGCCGCACCGCCGGGAGATCGACGCCAAGTGGCGGCTGGGTGTCGCGGCGACCGGTCTGGACCTGGGGGCCAAGCGGGTGCGGCTGGCCGACGGCGACGAGGTGGAGTACGACCGGTTGCTCATCGCGACCGGTGTCCGCGCCCGGCCGTGGCCGAAGGAGGAGGAAGCCCGGCTGGACGGCGTCTGCCTGCTGCGCACCCGTGACGACGCGGCCGGGCTCTACCAGCGGCTGAAGGCGGGGCCGCGCAGGGTGTTCGTCATCGGCGCCGGGTTCGCCGGTTCGGAGGTCGCCTCGGCCTGCCGGGAGATGGGTGTCGCCGTCACCGTGGCGGAGCGCGCCGGTGCCCCGCTGGCGGGTGCGCTCGGCGGCGTGGTCGGCGCGGTCGGCGCCGACCTGCAGATCGACAACGGCGTGGATCTGCGCACCCGGGTCACGGTGACCTCGCTGGAGGGCGACTCGGCGGGCAGGGTGCGGGCCGTCCATCTGTCCGACGAGAGCACCGTCGAGGCGGACGTCGTGGTCGTCTCGCTGGGTTCGATGCGCAACACCGAGTGGCTGACCGGGTCGGGGCTCGGCGCCGGGCCCCGGGGTATCGCCTGCGACGCGGGCTGCCGGGCCTTCGACTTCCGGGGCATCGTCACCGACGACGTCTTCGTCGCGGGTGACGTCGCGCGGTCCCCGCACGCGCTGTTCGGCTACCAGTTCCTCTCGCTCGAGCACTGGGGCAACGCCGTGGCGCAGGCGGAGACCGCCGCGCACAACATGATCGCCCCGGGCGCCGACCGGCGGCCGCACCTGTGGATGCCCGCTTTCTGGTCCTCGCAGTTCGGGGTGAACATCAAGTCGGTCGGTGTGCCGCCCATGGGCGAGCAGCTCATGATCACGCAGGGCTCGGTGGCCGAGAGCCGGTTCGTCGGCGTCTACGGCTACAAGGGCCGGATGGTGGCCGCCGTGAGCTTCGACAACACCCGGTGGCTGGAGTTCTACCAGCGGGAGATCGAGCGGGGCGCGCCGTTCCCGGTGGAGTTTCCGACGGTGGACCGGCGTCCCGAGGGGCGCCGGCCGGTGGATGCCGACTTCCCGGACCCGTCCCTGCCGACCCACGGCCCCACGGTGACCCTCAGCGGTTACTCGCCGGCCGACCAGCAGTTGGTCTTCCACCCCGCCCGCCACTGACCGCCGCCCGGCCCCGACGCTCCAAGGACCCGCCATGCCGCAAGCCTCGCTTCTGCGCCAGATCACCGACTTCGCGAACCGTGCCAACCCGTACCCGGTGTACGAGGAACTCCGCAGGACGCCGGTGCTCCACGAGGAGGAGGACGGCCCGTACCTCATCAGCTCGTACTACGACATCGAGGCCCTGCTCCACGACCCGCGGATCAGCTCCGACGCCACCAACCTGGCCGCGGCCGGAGACGACGAGCTGTCCCAGGCGGAGAACACGGGGCTGCCGCCGTCCTTCCTGCGGCTCGACCCGCCGGAGCACGACCGGCTGCGGCGCATCGCCAACAGCGCCTTCGGGCCGCCGCACCAGCCGCGCCGGATCGAGAACATGCGGGGGGAACTGGGCGACATCGTCACCGAGCTGATCGACGGTTTCGGGGACGCCCGGCAGATCGACCTGGTCGACCAGTTCGCCTACCCGTTCCCGGTGACGGTGATCTGCCGGCTGCTCGGCGTGCCCCGGGAGGACGAACCGCGTTTCCGGGCCTGGGTCGACCCGCTGGTCGCGAGCCTCGACCCCAACACCCGCCAGAGCGCGGACGCCGACCTCCAGCGGACGGCGCAGGAGGCACGCATGCAGCTCGGCATGTACCTGGCCGGCCTGGTCCAGCAGCGCGCCAAGGAACCGCAGGACGACGTGCTGTCCGACCTGGTCGACAGCCGGGGCCCGAACGGCTCCATGACGACGATGGAAGTGCTGAGCACCGCGGTGCTGCTGCTGATCGCCGGTCACGAGACGACGGTCAACCTGATCACCAACGGCATGCTGACCCTGTTGCGCCATCCGGAGATCCTGCGGCGGCTGCGGGAGGACCCGGGCCTGTCGGTCAAGATCGTGGAGGAGCTGCTGCGGTACGAGCCACCGGTGCAGCTCGTGCCGCAGCGGACCTGCATCGCCGACATCGAGGTGCGCGGGGTCACCATCCCCAAGGGTTCCCGCATCTGGCTCGTCCTGGCGGCCGGCAACCGTGATCCCGAGCGGTTCAAGGACCCCGAGCGCTTCGATCCGGACCGCCAGGACATTCAGCACCTGGGCTTCGGCAGCGGTATCCACAGCTGTTTCGGCGCTCCGCTGGCCCGGCTGGAGACCCAGATCGCGCTGTCCGAACTGGCCCGGCGGCTGGACGGTCCCCGCCTGGTCGAGGACCCGCCGCCGTACCGGCCGAACGCGGTGCTGCGCGGCCCGCGCCACCTGAACATCACCTTCGACGCGGTGCGTTGAGGGTTTGACGGGGGCCACGGACCGCGTCGGTGCGCGAGCCGCCTGAGCCGTACCGGGCCGATCGGGGTCTCGGGTCGTGACGCGGCCCGGGCGGCGCGCAACGCGTAGGGACCGGTCCCGAGCGGGACGCGGGGTCTTCGGCGAGGGCGACCTCGCCGCCCGGCCCGGCGGAGTCGAAGAGGACGACCGGGCCGGGGACGGTCCAGCGGATCTCCGCCTCCCGTTCGGCCTCCGCGGGTGCGGCCGGAGCGGCGGTGCGCAGTGCGTCGTCGGAGTCCGCGGCGCACCAGCGCACGAAGGTGCCGTGCTCGGGTGGGCAGGACCTGGTGGCCGGTGCGGCGCCGAGTACGAGGGCCGCGCCGTCGCCGACCGGAAGCAGTCCGGCATAGCCGGTGACCCCGCCCGCCCGGTCGCGGTCCGTGTCGAGTTCCTCGGCGTCGGTGCCCGCCCAGGACGGCAGCGCCACCTCCGGCACGTCTGTCGGCGGGCCGTCGCCCGGCTCCGCCCGCTCCGGCACCGCCGGGGTCCGCGTGTCGGGCCAGGGGCGGAGAACCCGCCGAGGTGGGTGTCAGCAGCCGCACTCGCCTTCCACGGGTGCCGTCAGCGGATCGGCGTCCCGGCGTGCCGGGCCCTGCCACGTCTCGTAGGCGAAGCCCTCACGGGCCCAGTACTCGAAGCCGCCGAGCATCTCCTTGACCCGGTAGCCGAGTTCGGCGAGGGCGAGGGCGGCGCGGGTGGCGCCGTTGCAGCCGGGCCCCCAGCAGTACGTCACCACGGGCACGGACCGGTCGAGGAGTTGTCCGGCCTGTTCGGGTACGAGCGCGGTCGGCAGGTGGATCGCGCCGGGGATGTGGCCCTGGTCCCAGGACTCGGTGGAGCGGGTGTCGACGACGACGAAGCCGGGGTCACCGCCGGCCGCGAGGGCGGTGGCCACGTCGGAGACGTCGGCGTGGAAGGCGAGACTCGCCCGGAAGTAGGCGGCGGCCTCGGCGGGGGCGGCGGGGGTTACGCGCAGGACGGAGTTCTCGGACGTCGTAGTGATCATGACTGAGAATCTATGGCCCGCAACCCGCTCGCTGAAGCGGGGATCCACGGGGTTCCCCTTGCCCCGCCGGGGATCTCCCTGCTATCCATCCGGGATGACCGTGTATTCCCCGGACGCCACCGACTGGCGCATCCTCGAGGTCCTCCAGCGCGTGGGACGGGCCAGCTACGCCGAGTTGGCCCGCGAAGTCTCCATGTCACCGAGCGCCGTCACCGAACGGGTCCGCCGGCTGGAGGAGGCGGGCGTGATCCAGGGGTACGCGGCGGTCGTCGACCCCGAGCGGCTGGGCCTGCCGATCCTGGCGTTCGTGCGGCTCAGGTACCCGAACGGCAACTACAAGCCCTTCCACGACCTGGTCGCCGCGACCCCGGAGATCCTGGAGGCGCACCATGTCACGGGCGACGACTGCTTCGTCATCAAGGTCGCCGCGCGTTCCATGTCGCATCTGGAAGAGGTCTCGGGGAAGATCGGCACGCTGGGTTCGGTGACCACCAGCGTCGTCTACTCGTCGCCGCTGCCTCGTCGGCCTCTGGGCCGCTAGGCGGTTTCCGGCACCTGTGTGGCTGTCGGGTGGGCCGGCGGCAGGGCGCCGGCCCACCGGGTGATCGCTAAGAACCGGCCGGCTTCATGAACCTGAAGCGGGCCGTGTTCCCCTCAGTGGTCCATCGCTGGAAGCCGGCCTTCTCCAGTACGCGAACGGAAGCCGGGTTCGACAACTCCACGGTGGCGACCACGGTATCGACACCGGGCGCGGTGAGTGCGAACGCGGCGAGCGCCCCGGTGGCCTCGGGGGCGTAGCCCCGGCCGCGGCGGGAGGCCACGATGCCGTATCCGATCTCGAGGATTCCCTCACCGGGGGGCCAGAACAGGCCGATCGACCCCACCACGAGGCCGCTGTCACGCTCGACGACCAGACGGTGGCCGTGTTCGCCGAGCCAGGCGGGGTGCTGGTCGAAGAGGCCCGCGATGACGCGGTCGCCTTCGGCGGGGAAGTCGTCGGCCCAGTGGGCCGACCTGGTGCCGTCGCGGACCGCGGTGGCCTCGGCCGTGGTCCACGGCCGCAGGACGAGGCGGTCGGTGTTCAGCTCGCGGGTTCGCGAGGTGGCGAAACGCATGTGTGACTCCTGGTCGTCGGAACGACCCGGACCGCGCTCTGCAGACGCGCGGGCCGGACAAGGGCATGCTGAAGAGGGCCGTCGGCGGCCATATTCATCAACCTCCCCTGTTCGGTGATCACGCGCGTCCGCGCGGCATGACGGTAGCGACCCGACTCCCCCCGGGACAAAGGGTTTTCGGCGGGACGGCCGGCTGCCGGACACCCGTCGGCGCCCAGGGGGTGTCTCGTCGTTCAGGCCGGAGCGGAGATCAGCGCCCGGGAGTGTGGCCGTATCAGTCCCTGGTCCTCGTAGTAGCGCAACAGCCGCTGGCTCACCCCGGTCCTTCGCGCCGCCTCGCTGATTCTCAGGGGGTTCCGCTTCCGTGCTTGACCTTCACACCGGTGTGAGACCTTAGCCTGGCCCCGAGTCGCTGACGGGTGATGAGGAGGCAGTGATGCCGGGAGTCGTGGTGATCGGAGCGGGTCCGGGAATCGGGCAGGCGGTCGCCCGCCGGTTCGCGCGCGAGGGACTGCCCGTGGGGGTCATCGCCCGCACCGGGGCCACGGCGGCGGCCGCGGCCGAGGCGGTCGGACAGGTCGGCCCGCGCGCCGTGGCCCGGACCGCCGACAGCACCGACGAGACGGTTCTGCGAGCCGCCCTCGACGCGGTCGCCGAAGAGCTGGGGCCGCCCGACGTCGTGGTGTACAACGCGGCGCTCATCCGGCCGGACGCCCCTGGCGAGTTGTCCGCGCGGGCCCAACTGGACGCCTATGCGGTCAACGTGGTGGGGGCGCTCACCGCCGCGGCCCACGTCGTACCGGCGATGGCCGATCGCGGGCGCGGCACCTTCATCATCACCGGCGGCATGCCCGAGCCCAAGCCGGAGTACGTCAGCCTCTCCCTCGGCAAGGCGGGTGTACGCACGCTGGTCACGCTCCTGGACCAGCGGTACGGCCCCGCGGGCGTGCACGTGGCCACCGTGACCGTGGCCGGCCCGGTCGCCCCGGGAACGGCGTTCGATCCTCGAGACATCGCCGAGCACTACTGGCGCCTGCACACCCAGCCCCGTCATGCCTGGCAACGGGAGGTCGTCCACGGCGGCAACGCCCCGGGACAGCACACCTAGGGCCTCTCGTTTGGATCATGCCGGGCTCGCGGGGCCTGGCACCGCACCCTGATCCGGCATGATCCAATCGAAAGACCCTAGCCCACTCCGCGCTGCCGCAGCGTCGACCCCGATCTGTCCTTCACGACCTCCAGTTGGGCGTGGACGCGGCGGCGCAGATCGGCGACGTGGCTGACGATGCCGACGCTGCGGTCCCGCTCGCGCAGCGAGTCGAGGACGTCCAGGACCTCGTCCAGCGTCTGGTCGTCGAGGCTGCCGAATCCCTCGTCGATGAAGAGGGTGTCCAGGCGGACGCCTCCCGCCTCGTCGGTGACGACGTCGGCGAGGCCGAGGGCGAGGGCGAGGGAGGCGAAGAAGGTCTCGCCGCCGGACAGGGTCGCGGTGTCCCGTTCCCGGCCCGTCCAGGCGTCGACCACGTGCAGCCCGAGCCCGCTGCGGCCGCGTCCGGTGCGGTCGGCGGAGTGGACGAGGGTGTACCGGCCGGAAGACATGCGCTGCAGGCGCACGGTCGCGGCGGCGGCCACCTGCTCCAGGCGGGCCGCGAGCACGTACGACTCCAGGCGCATCTTGCGTTCGTTGTCGGCGGAGGTGCCGGCGGTGAGGGCGGCGAGCCGGGCGACCCGGTCGTACTCGTCGCGCAGCGGTGCGAGGCGGCGTACGGCCTCGGCGGCCCGCGCGGAGAGGCGGTCCAGCTCTGTGCGGCAGCGGGCGGCGGCGTCGCGCGCGGAGGCGGCCTCCCGCAGCCGGCGTTCCGCCGCGACCGCCGCCCGTTCGGCCAGGGCCGGATCGGCGGGCGGCTGCTGGGCGGCCGCGGCGGCGTCGGCCTCCGCCAGCACGGCGCGTACGGCGGCCTCGTCGGCCTGCCAGGCGTCCAGGTGGTGTTGCAGCTCGCGGTGGGCGGCGGCGTCCAGGAGGGCGGCGGCCGCGGCCTGGGGGGTGTCGAAGCCGGCCCGGTAGGCGGCGTCGGCGAGGCGGGCGTCGGCGTCCTTCAGACGCTGGGCGGTGTCCTCGGCGGCGCGCACGGCGTCGGCGGCCCGGGTGAGCATCGTGGCCTGCCGCTCCAGCTGCGCGGCGCGCGCGGCCACACTGTCGGCCGTGCCGCGCGCCTGCGCCAGCTCTCTTTCCAGCAGCGCCTGTTCACGTTCCAGGCTGTCCCGCCGGGTGAGCCGGGAGGCGGCGCGTACGGCGGCCTGCTGACGGTCGGCGAGGCGCTGCTCACGCTCGTGCTCGGCGCGCCGCAGCTCCTCGTGGGCGGTGTGCAGGGCGGAGGCGTCGCGGCGGGCGCGGGCGTACTGCTGCTCGAGTTCGTCGGCCTCGGTGGCGAGCCGGGCGGTGGGCGTGTCACCGGCCTCGGCGGTGGCGGCGGCCAGGGCCTCGCGGACGGCGCCGAGGCGCCGCTCGTCCTCGGTGTGCTGTTCCTCGGCGCGCTGGTAGGCGGCGAGGGCGCGGTCCTCGGTCTCGCGGTCGACGTGCCCGGCGACCTTGCGGGCCGGTGCGGGGTGTTCGGTGGCTCCGCAGACGGCGCAGGGTTCGCCGTCGGTGAGGTGAGCGGCCAATTCGGCGGCGATGCCATTCAGGCGCTGTTCCTTGAGGTCGAGCCAGTGGGCGCGTGCGTCGAGGGTGCGCTGCTCGGAGGCGAGTGCCCGGCGCTGGGCCTCGCGCAGGTCCGCGGCCAGCTCGTCCCGGGCGCGGGCGGCGGTGAGGCGCGCCCGCATCGGTTCCCGCTGGACGGCGAGCTGTTCGGCGCGGGTGGCGGCCTCCTGTGCGGAGTCGATGCGGGTCTGCAGCGCCGCGCGCGTCGTGTCCCAGTCGGCGAGCCAGGCGTCGGCCTCGTGCAGGACGTCCTCGTCGGCGCGCTCCTGCCGGTCGAGCCCGGTCCGCTCCTGGACGAGTTCGGCGAGCCGCCGCTCGGCGCGCCGGGCGGCGTCCAGACCGCCCAGTTCCTCGGCGGCCCGGCGGGCGGCGGAGGCGAGTCCGCCCGCACCGGCGTCGGCGTGGGAGTCGGGCAGCATCGCCCGCGCGCGTGACTCCGCCTGGGCGGCCCTGCGGTGCTCCTCCTCGGCGGCCTCGCGCAGCTCCAGCGCGGGCTCGACCGCCTCCGCCTTGCGGGCCCGCTCCATGCGTTGCTGCGCCTCGCGGTGGGCGCCGGCCCGCTCCTGGAGGCGCTCGGCGCGCTGCCGTGCCCCGGCGAACCTGCTCTGCAGCCGGGCGACCTCACGTACGTCCTCCAGGGCCCGCTGCGCTGCGGCGTGGGCGGATTCGGCGGCGTCGAGGCGGCAGTGGGCGACGGTGAGGCGTTCACGGGCGGTGCTGCGGGCGACCGCGGCGGCGCCGAGGACGGCCTCGGCCAGACCTGGGTCACCGGGGGCCAGCTCGGGCAGCTCCATGGCATCGCCGGCCTCCTGCTGCATGCGGTGGGCGTCGGCGAGCAGGGCCGTGTCGCCTTCCCGCACGCGTGCCTCGGCGGCGCGGCGGCGTTCGGCGAGGCGCTTCTCGACCTCGGCGAACCGCTGGGTGTCGAAGAGGCGGCCGAGCAGGCGGCCGCGGGCCTCGGCGTCGGCGCGCAGGAAACGGGCGAAGTCGCCCTGCGGCAGCAGGACGACCTGGCAGAACTGTTCACGGCTCATGCCCAGCAGCTGGGTGATCTCCTCGCCGATCTCCTGGTGGGAGCGGCTGCGGTCCTTCCAGACGCCGTCCGCGCCGGCGTACTCGCGCAGCCAGGTCTGGGCCTTGTCGAGGGTGGTGCCCTTGCCGCGCAGCTTGGGTCGCTCCCACGGCGGCTGCCGGGTGATCTCCAGCCGGCGTCCGGCCACGGTCAGTTCGAGGCGGACCTCGGTGCGGGTGCGCGTCTCGGCGTGGTCGCTGCGCAGGTTCATGCCCTGGCCGCTCTGCCGGGCGCCGGGGACGGCGCCGTAGAGGGCGTAGCAGACGGCGTCCAGGACGGAGGTCTTGCCCGCGCCGGTCGGACCGTGCAGCAGGAAGAGCCCGGCGGTGGACAGCGCGTCGAAGTCGACGCTCTGGGAGCCGCCGAAGGGCCCGAAGGCGGTGATGTCCAGCCGGTGCAGCCTCACCGGGCCACCTCCCGTACGGCGTCGTCGGCGCGCACCGCGTCGAAGGCGTCCCGCAGCACGGCCGCCTCCCGCTCGTCCGGTCCGGCGCCGCGCACATGGGCGACGAAGTCCTGGGCGATCTGCTGGTCGCTGCGGCCCGCGAGCCGGCGGGCGTACGTCCCCTCGGGGTCGTCCGGGGCCCGTTCCGGGGCGAAGACCAGGCTGAGCGTGTGCGGGAAGCGCTCGGCGAGCCGGGCCATCGGGTCGGCCGGCCGGACCGGGTCGGTGAGGGTGGCCTCGACCCAGGCGTCCTCGTGCCGGGCCAGCTCCGGGTCGGCGAGGAGGTCGTCCAGCGTGCCGCGGATACGGGCGAGCGGGCGCGGCACCGGGCAGTCGACGCGCTCGCCGGTGACCGAGCCGTCCGCGGCCAGGTCGATCAGCCACATGCTCTTGCGGTGGCCGGCCTCGGAGAAGGAGTAGGCGAGCGGGGAGCCGGAGTAGCGCACGCGCTCGGTGATCGTCTGGCAGCCGTGCAGATGCCCGAGCGCCGCGTAGTCCACGCCGTCGAAGACCCCGGCCGGGACGGCGGCAACCCCGCCGACGGTGATGTCCCGCTCGCTGTCGCTGGCCTGACCGCCGGTGACGAAGGCGTGGGCGAGGACGACGGAACGGGTGCCCGGCGCGCGCGTGGCGAGGTCGGCGCGGACGCGGTCCATGGCAGCACCGAGCACTGTCTCGTGGCCGGCCCTGTCCACGGCGAACTCGTCCTTCACCAGCGCGGGTTCGAGGTAGGGCAGCCCGTAGAGGGCGACGTCGCCGTGGGCGTCCGTCAGGACCACCGGGGTGCCGACGGCGGCAGGTTCGGTGCGCAGGTGGATGCCCGCGCGGTCGATGAGTCCGGCGGCGACGCCGAGACGGCGGGCCGAGTCGTGGTTGCCGGAGATCATCACCGTGGGCACGCCGAGGTCGGCGAGGCGGTGCAGGGCGTCGTCGAACAGCTCGACCGCGGCGAGCGGCGGCACCGCACGGTCGTACACGTCCCCGGCCACGACCACCGCGTCCACCCCGCACTCACGGACGGTGGTGACGAGGTGACCGATGAACTCGGCCTGGGCCGCGAGCATGTTCACCCGGTGGAAGGCCCGGCCGAGATGCCAGTCGGACGTGTGCAGGAGTCGCATGATCCCCGAGACTATCGGCCGGGTCTGACATCACGGACGGTCACTCCCGTATCAGCCCGTCATCACCCGCCCCACAGGCGCCCGTTATGCCCGATTAAGCCGGAACGTCACGCATCTCCGTAGGCTTCTCCGCCCAGTTCGAACCCCGCCGTGCCCGCCGTCACATCGGCCAGCCAGCCGCGGAAGGCGTCCACGTCGGCGTCCGGCAGGCCGATCTCGAGGGTGACCGCCTCGCCGTAGCGGACGTCCCGCACCTCGCGTCCGGTGGCGCGCAGATCGTTCTGGACCTTGCCCGCCCGCTGGTGGTCGACGGTCACCGTGGCCAGCCGGAAGCGGCGCCGGGTGATCGTGCCGAGCGCGTCCAGGGCCTCGCCGACGGCTCCGCCGTAGGCGCGGATGAGGCCGCCGGCGCCGAGCTTGGTCCCGCCGTAGTAGCGGGTGACGACGGCGACCGTGTACCGCATGTCGCGGCGCAGGAGCATCTGCAGCATGGGGACGCCGGCGGTGCCGCCCGGTTCACCGTCGTCGCTGGCCTTCTGTACGGAGGCGTCGGCGCCGACGACGTACGCCCAGCAGTTGTGGGTGGCGTCGGCGTGCTCCTTGCGGACGGAGGCGACGAAGTCCTGAGCCTCCTGTTCGGTGGCGGCCGGGGCGAGGGCGCACAGGAAGCGGGAGCGGTTGATCTCGGTCTCGTGCACGCCCGCGTGGGCGACTGTGCGGTACTCGTCCTGCATCCGGTCAGCCTATGCCGCGGGTGTACGCCGGGTGAGCCGGGCTACTCGCTCTTCTTGCCGTGCTCCTTCCTGCCGCGCGGCACGGTGAGCGAGGTGAGCAGGGCGGTGCCCGGGGCGAGGGCGGGCCAGCCCGTGCCGCGCCAGGCCAGTACGGCGATCGCGGACGTGGGGAACTTCACCCGCACCCGGTCCAGCGTGTCGTCCAGACCGCTCCCGGCCAGCTCCAGCACCAGATCCTCGAGCCCCGGGTTGTGCCCGACCAGCAGCAGCGTCTCCACCTCGCGCGGCACCTCCGCGACGACCTGCAGCAGGTCCGGCACACCGGCCGCGTACAGCCGCCGGTCGTAGCGGACCGGGGGCGGGGTGCCCCACTGAGCGGAGGCCAGCTCCCAGGTGCGGCGGGCGCGTACGGCGGTGGAGCACAGGGCGAGGTCGGGCAGCCCGCCGGCCTCGGCGAGGGCGCGACCGGCGGCCGGGGCGTCCCTGAGGCCGCGCGGCGCGAGCGGCCTGCGGTGGTCCTCGACACCCTCGGGCCATGCGGACTTGGCGTGCCGCAGCACCACGAGGCGACGCAGCGGACCGGCGCCCGCCCGCTCGATCACGCGAAGGTCCCGAGGTCGCGGGGCAGGTCGAGGGCGAGCAGCCGGTCGGCGTAGACGAAGGTCTCGAAGCGGGCGCCGTCCGGCAGGTCGGGGGCGTTCTCCACGTCCCGCAGCACCGCCAGGACTCCGGGCAGGTCGAGATCGTCCTCCCAGGCGGCCCGCAGCCGCGCCCGCACCTGCTCGGGCACCGGCCGCGAGGGCTGCCGCGCCCACCCGGCCACGGCCCGGCGCCAGTGGGCGAGCCCGTGCGCCGTCCGGTCCAGCAGTGCGGTGTCCAGCCGGGCGGGTTCGGTGCGGGGGACGGAGAGAAGTGCGAGGCGCAGGGCCGTGGGGTCGGCGAGGAGGGTGGGGAGCGAGGGGTCCGTACCGGCCCCCGTCACCGGCGCCACCGCCACCACCGGTCCCTGGCCGGGCACCGTGCCCGCCCCCGCCTCCCGCACGTGGATCGCCTGTGCCTCGCCGAGCCCGGACGCGAGGTCGCGGCCGTCCTCGAAGGGGCGGATGGCCAGGGTGGTCGCGGCGGTGCGCAGTTCGGCCTGCCGGTGGGGCGCGGTGAGGATCGTCCAGACCGGGGTGCCGCCCAGTTCCAGGGCGCGGACGAGCAGGTCGGCGGTGAGCAGCACCCGCAGCGCCGTCGGATCGAGGCCGGAGGCGTGGACCTCGATGCGGGTCAGGCCGCGGCGGGCGGGTACGGCGGCGACGGGCTCACCGGTTCGGGCGTCGAGAATGCGCAGCACGGGGCGAGCGTAGGCGGCCGGGCGACTGTACGCGGGCATCTTGCGCCGATTCCCGGCGCCGTGGCGGGGTACGGGGGCGGGAATCAGCGTCCCGGGGGTGCTGTTGCCCGCACGGACGACCATCCGACATCCCCCGCAGCCCGAGGAGACGGCCGTGTACGGCGACGAAGCGACGATCCGCAGGATTCTGACCGAGCTGGGTGACACCTGGGCCGTGGTCGGCCTGTCCGCCAACCGCGGCCGGGCCGCGTACGGGGTGGCGCAGGTGCTGCAGCGCTTCGGCAAGCGGATCGTACCGGTGCACCCGAAGGCCGAGACGGTGCACGGCGAGCCGGGTTACGCCTCCCTCGCGGACATCCCCTTCGACGTGGACGTGGTGGACGTCTTCGTCAACAGCGAACTGGCGGGCGCGGTGGCCGACGAGGCCGCGGCGAAGGGTGCGCGGGCCGTCTGGTTCCAGCTGGGTGTCGTCGACGAGGCCGCCTACGAGCGGAGCCGGGCGGCGGGGCTGGAGATGGTCATGGACCGGTGCCCGGCGATCGAAATTCCCCGCCTACGCTAGCCTGTCTCACCTTCTTCTCACAATTCGGCGCTGAATATTG
Source organism: Streptomyces sp. NPDC045022 (assembly GCF_056432605.1). Lineage (NCBI taxonomy): Bacteria > Bacillati > Actinomycetota > Actinomycetes > Kitasatosporales > Streptomycetaceae > Streptomyces > Streptomyces sp. NPDC045022. The sequence continues at coordinate 93,576 of NZ_JBWKIR010000022.1, read as the reverse complement.
ACATTCGGAGTTGATGTCTGACCTGTGTGAAGGCCGCCCCCAAGACAGGCAAGATCCTGGGTCAAGATTTGGGAAACACTCTTTTGTAAACGTGGAAAGCTTTCCTAGCCTGTGGCGTCCTTGCTCGTTAATTCTGCGTTCATGAACTGAGAGGCCACTTGACATGGCGAAAGTCGACGCCCTGCCACAGGCCAAGACGGAGTCCGGCGGTCTACGCCGAGATGTCGGACTGATCGGTCTGATGTGGGCCTCCGTGGGCTCCATCATCGGCTCCGGCTGGCTGTACGGCGCGGAGAAGGCGGTCGTCGTGGCCGGCCCCGCGGCGATCATCTCGTGGGTGATCGGCGCGGTCGCGATCGTGCTGCTGGCGCTCGTGCACGCCGAACTCGGCGGCATGTTCCCGGTGGCGGGCGGCACCGCCCGCTACCCGCACTACGCGTTCGGCGGCCTGGCCGGCATGTCCTTCGGCTGGTTCGCCTGGCTGCAGGCGGCCACCGTGGCCCCCATCGAGGTGGAGGCCATGATCGGCTACGCCGGTCACTGGCAGTGGGCCCAGGGTCTGCAACACGCCGACGGAACCCTGACGCCCGGCGGTTTCGCCACCGCCGTCTTCCTGATGGCGGTCTTCGTCGGCGTCAACTTCTTCGGCGTCCGGGCCCTGGCGCACACCAACAGCGCCGCCACCTGGTGGAAGATCGCCGTCCCGCTCGGGGCGATCTTCATCATCGCGGCGACCAACTTCCACGCGAGCAACTTCACCTCGGAGGGCTTCGCACCGTTCGGCGCCAAGGGCATCCTGGGGGCCATCAGCTCCAGCGGCATCATCTTCGCGCTGCTCGGCTTCGAGCAGGCGATCCAGCTGGCGGGCGAGAGCCGCAACCCGAAGCGTGACCTGCCGCGGGCCACCCTCGGCTCGGTGGCGATCGGCGCCGTGATCTACATCCTGCTGCAGGTCGTCTTCATCGCCGCGCTGCCGCACACCTCGTTCGCGCACGGCTGGGCCAAGCTGGACTTCCCCGGCATCAGCGGCCCGTGGGCGGGCCTGGCGACCGTGGTGGGCCTGGGCTGGCTGGGCTGGGTGCTCTACGTCGACGCGATCATCTCCCCCGCCGGCACCGGCCTGATCTACACCACCGCCACCTCGCGCGTCTCCTTCGGCCTGGCCAAGAACGGCTACGCGCCCAAGGCGTTCGCCAAGACGGACAAGCGCGGCGTGCCGTGGTTCGGCCTCATCATGTCGTTCATCACCGGTGTGATCTGCTTCCTGCCGTTCCCGAGCTGGCAGGAACTGGTCGGCTTCATCACCTCGGCGAGCGTGCTGATGTACGCCGGCGCGCCGCTGGCCTACGGCGTCTTCGCCGACCGCCTGCCGCACCACGAGCGCCCCTACCGGCTGCCCGGCGGCAAGATCATCTCGCCGCTCTCGTTCGTGGTCGCCAACCTGATCATCTACTGGGCCGGCTGGGACACCCTGTGGCGGCTGGGCTTCGCGATCCTGCTCGGCTATGTGCTGCTGGGCTCCTACGCCTGGTACGCCACCAGCAAGCGGCTGCCCGACGCGCCCCGGCTGGACTTCAGGGCCGCGCAGTGGCTGCCCGGTTACCTGCTCGGCCTGGGCCTGATCTCCTGGCTGAGCGGCTTCGGCGGCCGGGGCATCATCCCGCTGTGGTGGGACATCCTGGTCGTGGCGGCCTTCTCCCTGGTCATCTACTACTGGGCCAAGGCGACCGCCTCCCAGCCCGAGGCGATCGAGCGCAGCATCGAGGAGGTCGTGGTCACGGACGCGCCCGCGCACTGACCCCCTCCCGCGTCACCTGCGGTGTCCCGTCGGCTCGCCTGACGGGACACCGTCATAATGTGCGCGTGACGTCTCCTTCCCCCCACTCCGACTCCCCTGCCGCACGCCGCTTCCCGGTCGTCGTCGTGGGCGCCGGACCGGCCGGCCTGACCGTCGGCAACATCCTGCGGGCCGCCGGTGTGGACTGCCTGGTCCTGGAGAGCGAGAGCAGAGAGTTCATCGAACAGCGGCCGCGCGCCGGGGTCATCGAGGAATGGGCCGTACGCGGCCTCGAACGGCGAGGCCTGGCCGGCCGTCTGCTGGAGCGTGCGGAGCGGCACTCCGAGTGCGAGTTCCGCTTCGACCGCCGGGCATACCGCTTCTCCTACACGGAGTTGACGGGCCATCAGCACTGGGTCTACCCGCAGCCACTGCTCGTGACCGATCTCGTGCGCGAGTACGCCGACGTACGCGGGGGCGAGATCCGCTTCGGCGTGCGGGACGTACGCCTGCACGACCTGGACTCGGACCGGCCCTCGGTCTCGTACACCGACCCGGACAGCGGTGAACGGCTGCTGGTGCGCTGTGACTTCGTCGCCGGCTGCGACGGGGCCCGGGGGGCGAGCCGGGCCGCGCTGCCGGGGCGGGCCCGGATGTCCCGGCACGACTACGGCATCAGCTGGCTGGCGCTGCTCGCCGAGGCACCGGCGTCCTCCGACTGCGTGCTGTTCGGCATGCATCCGGGCGGGTTCGCCGGGCACATGCCCCGCAGCCCCGAGGTGACCCGCTACTACCTCCAGTGCCCGCCCGGTGACGACCCGGACAACTGGTCGCACGAGCGCGTCTGGGACGAGCTCCAGCAGCGCCTGCGCGCGGCGGACCGCCCACCGCTGACGGAAGGGAGGCTGCTCGAGAAGCGCGTGCTGGACATGCACAACTACGTCGTCGAACCGATGGTGTCCGGCCGTCTCTTCCTGGCCGGCGACGCCGCACACCTCACCGCGCCGATCGCCGCGAAGGGCATGAACCTGGCCCTGAACGACGCGTTCCTGCTCGGCGACGGCCTGGTCGCGTATCTGACCAAGGACGACCCCACGGGCCTGGACGGCTACTCGGAGGCGTGCCTGCGGCGCGTATGGGACTACCAGGAGTTCTCGGAGTGGCTCTCCGAGATCTACCACGGCACCGCCTCCGGCGACTCCTACCGGGCCGGGACAACGCTGGCGCGGCTCCGCCGGCTGTTCACCTCGCCGGCCGCGGCGGGGGCCTTCGCCGAGCACTATCTCGGAACGGCCACCGCGTTCTGAATCCACGCCGGCCCTGACCAGCACCTTGGTCCGCGGCCTGGTCAGCGCCCCGATCCGGTGACCCGCGTTCCCTCTCCGGCCCGCTCGGCGAGGCGGTGGTCCGCCGTCTTCAGCGCCTCCTCGACCAGGCGGCGCAGGTGTCCGTGCCGGAGTGAGTAGATCACCCGGCGGCCCTCCTTACGGGTGTCCACCAGGCCGGCGAGCCGCAGCCGGGCCAGGTGCTGGCTGACGGCCGGCCGTGCGGCGCCGCATGCCGCGGTGAGCGTGGTGACGTCGGCCTCCGCCGCCGTCAGGGTGTGCAGCAGGGCGAGGCGGGTGCGGTCACCCAGCAGGGCGAGGAGTTCGGCGGCGAGCGCGAACTGCTCCTCGCCCGGGCTGCGCGGGTGCGCATGGTGCGCAGGTGATAGGTGCGTGCGTGCGCTCATACGCACATACTGGCTCGGTGGACGCCGTGCGTCCACCTCCCGCACACCGGAAGGGGTTCGACGTGAGCGACCGGCACCCTCAGCAGCACGGGACGGGCGGACATCCGCACGGCGACGAAGGACACCGGCACGGGCACGGTGACGGCGAACACGGGCACGGGCACGGACACGGCGAGCACGGGCACGGTGACGGCGAGCACGGGCACGGGCACGGCGGGCACCGGCACCCGCGCGATCCCCGGGTGCCGGGGCACCAGGAGCACACGCACGCCCCCTCCTCCGGCCTGCGCCACCGTCTCGCCCACCTCCTCACCACCCCCCACTCCCACGAGACCGCCGACAAGCTGGACCCGGCGCTGGAGTCGTCGGCGCGCGGGATGCGGGCGCTGTGGGTGTCGCTGGCGGCGCTCGGGGGCACCGCGCTCGTGCAGGTGGTCGTGGTGGCCGTGTCCGGGTCGGTGGCGCTGCTCGGGGACACGGTGCACAACGCGACCGACGCGCTGACCGCCGTACCCCTCGGCATCGCCTTCGTGCTGGGGCGGAGGGCGGCGACCCGCCGGTTCACCTACGGCTACGGACGTGCCGAGGATCTCGCGGGGCTCGTCGTCGTGCTGACCATCGCCGCCTCGGCGGCCTTCGCCGCGTGGGCAGGCGTCGGGCGGCTGCTCGACCCGAGTCCGGTCCGGCACGTGCCGGCGGTCGCGGTGGCCGCGGTGGTGGGCTTCGCGGGGAACGAGTGGGTGGCCCGGTACCGGATCCGGGTGGGCCGGGAGATCGGCTCGGCCGCGCTGGTCGCCGACGGGCTGCACGCCCGTACCGACGGATTCGCCTCGCTGGCCGTGCTGTTGGGCGCCGCGGGGTCGGCCCTCGGCCGGCCGGCGGCGGACCCGGTCGTGGGGTTGGTGATCACGGCCGCGATCATGCTGGTGCTGCGGGACGCGGGGCGGGAGGTGTTCCGGCGGGTGCTGGACGCCGTCGACCCGGCGCTGGTGGACCGGGCCGAGCGGGCGGCACGGGACGTGCCGGGTGTGCGGGAGGTCGGCGAGCTGCGACTGCGCTGGATCGGGCACCGGCTGCGGGCCGAACTCGCGGTGGTGGTGGACGGCGAGGCGACGGTACGGCAGGCGCACGCGATCGCCGTCGAGGCCGAACACGCCCTGCTGCACGCCGTACCGGGGCTGACGGCCGCCCTGGTGCACGCCGACCCCGCACCTGCCCCGGGCGAGACGGACCCGCACCTGGCTCTGGCCCACCACTTGACGGCCTGAACGGCCTGACGGCAGACGCCGGACGGCGGCAACCGACAGGCGACAGGCGGCAGGTCAGGCCACCCCGAGTCCCTCCAGTACCAGCGCGCCCGGCAGCTCCGCGAGGGCCTTGCCCGGTACCAGTAGCTTGCCGCGTCGGCGGCCGCTGCCGACCAGGACGTAGGGCAGGTCGACCACGGCCGAGTCCACCAGCACCGGCCAGCCGGTGGGCAGTCCGAGCGGGGTGATGCCGCCGTACTCCATGCCGGTCTCCCCGGTCGCCGTCTCCATCGAGGCGAACGAGGCCTTGCGAGCACCGAGTTGGCGGCGGACGACGCCGTTGACGTCGACCCGGGTGGTGGAGAGCACCACGCATGCGGCAAGGGTGGTCTCACCGCCCCGCTTGCCCACGACGACCACGCAGTTCGCCGACTGCTCCAGCAGAGCACGGCCGTAGTGCTCGACGAAGACGGCGGTGTCGGCCCAGCGCGGGTCGGTGTCGACGTAGACGATCCGGTCGGCGGGGACGCCGCCCCGCCAGCCGCGTACGGCGTCGGCGACCGGGGCGGTCAGCTCGTCCAGGCAGTCCGGGGCGGGAGCGGCGGTGTCGAAGTCTCCGATGGGTGCGCGCATGGCCGCACGCTAACAGTCCGCTCCGGCGCCGTTCAGCGCACGGGGGGTACGGAGACGGCCATCAGCATCTCCATCGGTTCGTCGCCCTTGTTGCCGTACGTGTGCGGCGTGCCGGCCTCGAACGTGGCGCTCGCGCCGGCCGGGACGCGGTGCTCGACGCCGTCCACGGTGAGCGTCAGTTCACCCGCGGTGACGTGGACCAGCTCGACCGTGCCCACCGGGTGCGGGTCGGAGGGGCTGTGCTCGCCCGGCATCAGCCGCCAGTCCCACATCTCCAGCGGGCCGGGGGCCTCCGTGCCGGCGAGGAGCCGGTTGTAGCTGCCGGCCTCGGTGTGCCACAGCCGTACGGCCTGTTCGGCGGGGACGATCCGGACCTCGGGGCCCCGCTCGTAGTCGAGGAGCGTGGTGACGCTGACGCCGAGCGCGTCACCGATCTTGACGACCGTTCCGATACTCGGGTTGGTGCGCGCCTGCTCGATCTGGATGAGCATCCCGCGGCTGACGCCGGCCCGGGCGGCGAGCACGTCGAGGGTGAAGCCCCGCACCGAGCGCCAGTGCTTCACGTTGCGCGCGAGGGACTGGGTCAGGAGTTCGAGGTCCGACACATTCCGTCCAATATCCGAGATGGTTCATTATCGTGAATGACGCAGTGCAGCTGAGTGAACTACGGTGAGGCGCACCCGCTCGTTCAAGGAACTGTACTGCGAGGCATCGTGACAGCAATCTTCGCCCTGACCACCAGTCTCCTGTGGGGGCTGGCCGACTTCGGCGGCGGGCTGCTGACACGACGTACCCCCGCGCTGACGGTCGTGGTCGTCTCGCAGGCGATCGCGGCGACCGTACTGGGTGCGATCGTCCTCACCACGGGAGGGTGGAGCGAGGCCGGGCCCCGGCTGTGGTTCGCGTTCGCGGCGGGCCTGGTCGGACCCGTGGCGCTGTTCTCCTTCTACAAGGCCCTCGCGCTCGGCCCGATGGGGGTCGTCTCGCCGCTCGCCACCCTCAGCGTCGCCGTACCGGTCGGCGTGGGCCTGGTCCTCGGCGAGCGCCCGGGCCTGCTTCAGGTCGGGGGCATCGCCGTCGCCGTCACCGGCGTCGTCCTCGCGGGTGGTCCGCAGCTGCGGGGCGCGGCCGTGCAGCGGCAGACGATCCTGCTCACACTGGTCGCGACGCTGGGCTTCGGCACGGTGTTCGCGCTGATCACGGAGGCCTCGACGAATGTCACCGGCCTGTTCCTCGCGCTGTTCGTGCAGCGGCTGACCAACGTCGCCGTGGGTGGCGCCACGCTCGCCGCCTCGGTGCGGCGCGGCGGTGCCGCCCTGCCGGACGCCGGCTTCCCCTGGGCCTCGCTGCCCGCCCTGGCCTTCGTCGGACTCGCCGACGTGGCGGCCAACGGCACGTACGCGATCGCCGCCCAGCACGGTCCGGTCACCGTGGCGGCCGTCCTCGCCTCGCTGTACCCGGTGGTGACGGCGCTGGCCGCGCGGGGCTTTCTCAGCGAGCGGTTGCGCGCGGTGCAGGCGGCGGGAGCGGGACTGGCTCTGCTGGGCACGCTGCTGCTGGCGACCGGCTGAGCCGGGTCCCGGTCCTCGGCCGGGACGCGTCAGCTCTCGGGTTCCAGTTCGGCGAGCCGCGCCACCCCGTCGTCGTCCAGTTCCGCCAGCGCCCGCAGCTGGCCCGGCGTCGTCCCTGCCGGGATCGGCACCGGGGCCGGGGTCCTGAGCGGCGGCTGCCAGCCGTCGTCGGGGGTCCAGCGGCGTACCACGCGGGCCGGCGCCCCGGCCACCACGGCGTGGTCGGGCACCGTGCCGCGTACGACCGCTCCGGCCGCCACGACCACGTTCCGGCCGATGCGCGCGCCCGGCAGGATCACCGCGCCGGTGCCGATCCAGCAGCCCGGGCCGATCTCGACCGGCTCCATCCGCGGCCACTGCCTGCCGATCGGCTCGTTCGGGTCGTCGTAGGAGTGGTTGGTGGAGGTGACGTAGACGTAGGGGCCGAAGTAGCAGTCGCTGCCGATGGTGACCGTCGTGTCGGCGATGACGTGGCTGCCGCGGCCGAGGACCACTCCGTCGCCGATGCGCAGGATCGGATCCGGGCCGAGATCGAGGTCCGGCATCAGGCCGGCGGTGAGGGTGACCTGCTCGCCGATGATGCAGTGGGAGCCGACATGGATCCAGGGTTCGCCGAAGACCGTGCCGAGCGGGAAGGCCAGCCTGGTACCTGTTCCCATCGCGCCGAAACGGAAGGCCGCCGGGTGCTCGGCCGTGATCGAGCCCGCGCGCTGGGCCCAGCCCCACGCCGCGTGAACGGCACGCTGGGCGAGGCGGCGACGCCACGATGAGAACGTGTTCTTGCGCTTCGGCACGCGCCTTACGGTACTCAGCGGGGGACGCCGTCCGGAGTCCGGTCCGCTGTGATCTTCGCCCTACGGGGTGGCGTACGGTGCGGGGGTAAGCCGGACATGAGGAGAACGGTGATGACGCACAAGGCGCTGATCGTGGGCATAGGCGGCAAGGAACCCCAGATCGACCCGGAGGCCTTCGTGGCGCCTACGGCCTCTGTGATCGGGAACGTCACCCTGCGTGCCGGGGCCAGCGTCTGGTACGGGGCGGTCGTGCGCGGTGATGTCGAGCGGATCACCGTCGGGGCGAGCGCGAACGTGCAGGACAACGTCACCCTGCACGCGGATCCCGGGTTTCCGGTCACGGTCGGGGAGCGGGTGTCCATCGGGCACAACGCGGTGGTGCACGGGGCGACCGTCGAGGACGACTGCCTGATCGGGATGGGGGCGACCGTGCTCAACGGGGCGGTGATCGGCGCCGGGTCCCTGGTCGCCGCTCAGGCCTTGGTGCCGCAGGGAATGGTGGTGCCCCCGGGGTCGCTGGTGGCCGGGGTGCCGGCCAAGGTGCGGAGGGAACTCACGGAGGAGGAGCGGCAGGGAGTCACCCTCAACGGCACGATGTACGCGGAGTTGGCCAAGGCGCATCGCGGGGTGCACGAGTAGGTGACGATGGCGGGTGCGGGCGCGTGGAACTGCCGCGCCCACCCGGCGGAGCCTCCGGCCGGCACAGCCCCGCGCCCCTTCAGCGCGCTTCAGTCCCCCGCGCCGACGGGCTCGGCTTCTGGTTCGTGCTGCTGCTGGGCCTTCTTCGCCTTGCGCTTCAGGATGAGCATCGACGCGAGGCCGATCACGAGGGCCACCGCCAGGCCCAGGTACGAGAACCTCTTCAGCCAGTCCTCGGCGACGATGCCGACGTAGTAGATGACGGCCGTCGTGCCGCCCGCCCAGCAGATGCCGCCGAGGACGTTGGCGATCAGGAACTTCCAGTACGGCATGTGCAGGACGCCGGCGAGCGGGCCCGCGAAGATACGCAGGAGGGCGACGAAGCGGCCGAAGAAGACGGCCCACATGCCCCACTTCTCGAAGGACCGCTCGGCGGTGGCCACGTGGCCCACGCTGAAGTGTCTCGGGAACTTCCTGCCGAGCCAGGCCAGCAGCGGGCGGCCGCCCTTGCGGCCGATCGCGTAGCCGATGGAGTCGCCGATCACGGCACCGGCGGTGGCGCACAGGCCGAGCACGACCGGATTGACACCCGAGTGCTGTGAGGACATCAGCGCCGCCGAGATCAGGATGATCTCCCCCGGCAGCGGGATGCCCAGGCTCTCCAGGCCGATCACCAGGGCCACCAGGGCGTAGACGGCGGCCGCGGGCACCGAGTCGAGCCATTCCTGGACGTGCACCGCCGGTTCCTCCCCTGTCGCGTTCCTTCGCTTCCGGGGCCTCGCATGCGAAGTGCACCCCACGGGAAGGCTACCTGGTCGGCGGTGAACGGCGGCCTGCGCGCACCGGCCCGGCGGCACCGTCCCGCCCACGCTCCTTCGGTTTTCGGACATCCCGGTGTCACGCGGGAGGGGGAAGGCTCCCCGCGGTTCGCCCGGCCCGCCTCCCAGGTCCCCGCCGCGGGCCTCCTGCGGAAGGACGACGTCCCCGTGTCCTCACTGTCCCCGGTCCCCCCGCTACCCCCGCTCACCCCGCCCGCTCCCCTGTCCTCCGGCTCGCCGTCCGGGCAGGAGACCCCTCCCGAGCCCGCGGGCCCCGGTCCCGGTCCTGGCGCCCCAGCCCGAGCGTCCCTCCTCGCGGCGCGGTCCGTACGGCTGGCCCTGTGCCTGGCTCCGGTGCTGCTCGCCGGTGGCTGGGCCGTCACCAACCGGCCCGTACTGCACGAGGGGGTCCGGCGGCTGGTCGCCGCCGACCCGCGGTGGTTGCTGGCCGGTGTCGGGTGCACCTGTCTGAGCTGGGTGGCGGCCTCGTGCGTCCGGCAGGGCGCCCTGCCCGACCGGCTGCCGCCGGGGCTGCTGCTGGCCTCGCAGTTCGCCGCCGGCGCCGCCAACCACGCGCTGCCCGGCGGGCTCGGCGCCCATGCCGTCACCCTGCGCTTTCTACGGGCCCGGGGAGTGCCGCTGGACCGGGCCACCGCGTCGATCGGCCTGTACTCGCTCGCGAGGTCCTCCGCGAAGACACTGGTCCTGCTCGTGTTCCTGGCGGCCTCCCCGACCTGGCGGCGCCTCGGTGCGCTGATCCCGGACGGGCGACTGCTGGTGCCGGCCGCCGCCGTGGCGGGCGGGGTCCTCGCGATCGCGGGAGCGTTGCTGACCGTCGTACGGCCGTTGCGGCGGCCGGTGACCGGGCTGCTGCGCTCGGCTCTCGCCGACGCGCGTGTGGTGCACTCGCGGCCCTGCCGGGTGTTCGCGCTCTGGGGCGGAGCGGTCGCGATGCCGCTGGTGCAGGCGGGCACCCTCGCCTGTGTCGGGGCCTCGCTCGGGCTGGGGCTGCCGTGGGAGCAGGTGACGCTCGCCTACCTCGCGGCGGGCACGGCGGTCGGGGTGGTACCGGCGCCGGGCGGGCTCGCGGTCGACGCGGCGCTGGTGTGGACGCTGGTCACGTTCGGCTCGACGCCGTCGGTGGCCACGGCGACCGTGATCGGCTACCGCGTGCTGACCGACTGGCTGCCCCTGCTGCCCGGAGCCCTGGTGCTGTCGGCACTGATCCGCGCCAAGGCCCTGTGAGCGCGCCGATATGACCACAGCTCCCGCCCCGCCCACCACCAAGGCCACCGGCCACACACGGCCGGCCACCAACGCCACCACTCAGTCCCGGCCCGCCAGTAGAGCCACCGGACACGGACTGCCGACCGCCGAAGTCGCGGCTCATTCGCGGCGGACCACCAGGCGGTAGGCGTTGGAGAGGCCCAGGCGGTGGGAGAGGGGGCGCAGGGCGAAGCGGTCCAGGAGGGTCGCCGTGAGCAGGGCGGGCACGCCCGCGAGGAGGAGCGCGGTGCGCAGGCCGCGCCGCAGCGCGCCGGGCGGCTCGGGCAGCCAGGGCGAGTCCTCGCGCGGGGCGGTGTGGTCGAGGGCCAGCCAGACGGCGGCGAGCAGATCGACCGGGTCGTGCGGTTCCGCGTGCTGCTCGGCGACCACCGTGAAGCCCAGTTCGGTCAGCCGCCGCCGCAGATTGCCGACCGGCATGAGGTGCAGGTGCTGCGGCTGGAGCCAGGGCAGCCACCAGCGGCCGAGGAGGCGGGCGTAGCGGCTGTCCGGGTCCGGGACCTCGATGAGGAGATGACCGCCGGGGCGTAGGGTCTCGTGGGCGGCGCGGAGTTCACGCTCGGGGTCGGTGCTGTGCTCCAGATAGTGGAACATGCTCACCACGTCGTAGCGGGCGGCCAGTTCGGGGGCGAGGGCGGGGAAGGCGCCGCGGTGGGCGTGGTCCACGCGGCCTTCGCGGGCGGCGAGTTCGACGCCGTCGGTGAAGTCCAGGCCGTCGAACGCCGTGCCGGGCAGGACGGTGCGGGCGGCCTCGCAGAAGTGGCCGTGGCCGGTGCCGACGTCCAGCCACGTCTTCGGGGCGGGATCGTGCGGCAGCAGGGCCTCGGCGCGGTTCCGGTACATCGTGGTACGGCCGCCGAAGGTGCCGCTCATCCGCTGCTCACCGAGGCCGTCGTAGAAGTCGCGGTAGTAGAACTCCAGCCCCTCCTCGTTCAGTTGGGGGTTCTGGAAGACGTGGCCGCAGTCGGCGCAGCGGTCCAGGGCGAAGCGGCCGGGCTTGTGCTGGAGCAGGTCGGTGGTGCTCAGGCGGGCGGTGAGCCGGCCGGAGGAGCACCAGGGGCAGGTGGTGCGCCGGGGGCCGAGGAAACGGTCCGTGCCGGTGGCCAGGTCGGTCCGGTAGGCGGGGCGCAGGGCGGCGATGCGGGCTCTCTTGTTGTCGTCGTGGTCACCGTGGTCGCTGTGGTCGCTGTGGTCGCTGTGGTCACCGTGGTCGCTCATGGGCCCTCCGCTGCGAGTCGTTCGAGGTGGGCCGCCGCGGCCTGTGCGCCACCCGCCGCGCGGAACGCGGTGCGGACCCGGGCGGCGGCGGCCCGCGGGGCGAAGTCGTGCAGGACGGTGTCGAGGGCCTCGCCCAGCCGGGCCGCGGTCACGCGGCCGAACCTGACCCGGACCCCGGCACCACAGTCCACGACCTGTTCCGCGACCACCGGCTGGTCGTCCCGGATGGGTGCGACGACGAGCGGGACGCCGTGCCACAGGGCCTCGCACACGGTGTTGTGTCCCGCGTGACAGACGACGGCGTCCATCCGTGCCAGGAGCGGGAGTTGAGGCACCGACGACAGGATCAGAACGTCCTTGTCACCGGTCGTGACGGGGAGCGTGCCGCCCGGGTCGGCGAGCACGGCCTGCACCCGGTCGGCGCGGTCCCGCAGCGCGGCGAGGCACTCGGTGAGGAAACGGCCGCCCGCGTCGGCGTTGGCCGTGCCCAGGGTCACCAGGACCTTGGCCCGGCCGTGGTCCAGCCATGCCCAGGGGAAGCCGGTCGTGGCCGGGCGGCCGGCGAGCGAGGGGCCGACGTAGTGGATGTGCGGCGCCAACGGTGCCCGCGCTCCGACGAGTTCCGGTGTGCTGAACACCAGCAGGAGGTGCGGCGAGAAGCGCGGGTCGGCGTTGCCGGTCGGGTCACCGACGCGGCCGCGCAGCTCGGCCAGGCGCAGGCGCAGCCACTCGGCGACCTTGGGCAGGCCGTCGTAGGCGCCGGTGAACTCCGCCGAGGTGGTCGCGGAGGTGGCCCACGGCAGCCCGAGGTGTTCGGCCACCAGCGCGCCGGCGAAGGCCTGTTGGTCGGCGACCACCACGTCCGGGCGGTACTCCGCGACGGCCGCGCGGACACCGGGCGCCATCGCGTCGGCGAGCGGAAGCAGATACCACTCCCAGAGGAACTTCAGCGCCTCCGCGCCCCGCAGGTTCGGGGGCCGTACGGCGCCGGCGGCGCCCGGCACCGGGCCGGCGCACCCGTACACCTCGGCGTCCGCGCCCGCGAGCCGCCGCACCAGCGCCGGATCGGCGCACGCCCAGGCCACTCGGTGCCCGTGCGCGGTGAGCCGGGCGGCGACGCCGACGGCGGGGTTGATGTGCCCGGTCAGCGACGGGACGACGAAGAGGAAGGCGCTCACCGGACACCCGCCCCCGCCCGGATCAGGTCCAGGATGTGACCGCCGACACTGCCGGGCGCCTCGACCAGCACCGAGTGCTCGTGCCCGGGCAGCACGACCGCCCGGAAGTCGGTCAGCAGCCCCTGCTTCAGCGGCACCAGGTCCACCAGGTCCGAGTCGCCGCCGTACACACCGAGGACCGGGCAGCGTACGGCACTGATCTCGGCCTCGGTCAGCACCCGGCTGGCGGGGATGTCCCGGCCGAGGGTGGTGTCGCGGGCGAGCCGGGCCGCGCCCTTGGCGAGGCGGGCGGTGTTGTGCCCGCGGTGGGCGGTGATCCAGGCGATCGCGTCGGGCTCGTTGTGCGCGAGTTCCGTCGTCACCCGGCGCAGGATGCGGCCCAGTTTGGCCGCCCAGGCAGCGGTCGCGGGCTCGGACTCGATCAGCGTCAGGCTGGCCGTACGGCCGGGGTGGCGGGCCGCGTAGCCGAAGGCGACGGTACCGCCGTAGGAGTTGCCGACGAGGTGCAGGGGCCGGGCGACCCCCAGGCGGTCGAGGAGTGCTGTGAGGTCGTCGATGTTGTGGTCCAGGGTGTAGCCGTGCGGCGGGCGCTCGCTGCGGCCGTGCCCGCGCAGGTCGTACATGACGACGTCGAGTCCCGCAGCCGCGAAGGCGGGGGCGACGGTGAAGTAGTAGCTGGCCAGGCTGTCGGTGAGCAGCCCGTGCACCAGGACCACCGTGGCGAGCGGGGCGCGGCCGCCGGCGGGACCCATGCGCTGGACGTGCAACCGGATGCCGCCGGCGTCGACCATGGCCATGGCTCAGCCCGCCTGCGTGGACTTCAGGCTCCACACCACGTACTCCACGAGCCGGCCGACGGTCAGCTCGATGATCTCGTCGAACTCCATGCCGGCCAGGAACTCGGCGAGGTTGACCCGTTGCCCGTAGCGCTCCTCCAGCAGGCCCGCCAGGGTGACGAGGTCGATGCTCTCCAGTTCCAGGTCGCGGTTGAAGGTGGTGGACATGCCGATCACCACGTCGTCGTCGCCGTACTCCGCCAGCACCGTGCGGAGCATGCCGGTGACATCGGCGAGCACGGTGTCGGCGGAGGGTCGCGCCGGGGCCGGCGGGATGGGGTTCATCGGGGGTACTCCTCGGCTGCTGGGTGGTGTTGTCCGTCGTCGGCTCCGGGCCCGGTCGTCCAGGCCACCACGTAGGCGCGCTCCGGCAGGGCGGGCGGATTGGCCACCGGGGCGCAGTGCACGGTGTAAGCGCGTTCCAGGCGGCCGGAGACCAGTAGCCGGGTGCCGTCCGGGGCGGCCTCCAGCACGGCGAAGTCCCGTGGGCGACCGCCGAATCCGACGCCTTCGGCCTTGGCGACCGCCTCCTTGGCGGCCCAGAAGCGTGTGAACCACAGGGTCTCCGGGTCGGCGCCGTCCCCCGACCGGGCGCGCAGGAGCCGCAGTTCGGCGGGGCCGAGCGCGGTGGCCAGGGTCGCCGGGTCGTGTGCGGTGACCTCCTCGACGTCGATGCCGGGGCCGGGCCGCGGGGTGCGCGGCCGTACGATCGCGACGCCCGCCTCGGCCCGGTGGGCGAGCGAGACGTCCAGCGCCGGCAGGGCGCGGCCGTGCACGCCGGTGACGTACGGGCGGCCCAGTTCGTCGTTGCGGACCCGGATCTCGGCCGGGAAGACGGGCCCTTCGCCGTGCTGCCAGAGCCACTGCCGTACGGCGTCCTTGACCGCGATCCGGCCGAGCAGCCACTGCCGGCGGCCGCGCGGTGGGCGGTCGGCGTACTCGGCACGCTCGGCGCCGCCCAGCGAATTGCGCATGATCAGCTCCCGGGAGGCGAGGTCCGGCCACCGCTCGTGGACCAGCGTCCAGCCGCCCGGCCGGGAAACGGAGAGGGTGTGGCGCTCGGGGAAGCGTTCGACGGGGCGGGTCGTCGGGTCGTTGTCGAAGCGGCGGTCCTGCCAGCCGCTCAGCACGGCCCACACCCGGCCGCCGACGGTCAGCTCCGCGTCCGCCTCCAGGACGGTGTCCGTGAGCGAGGTGATCCGCACCAGGCAGCGGACCTCGGTGCCGGGGGCCGGGTGCGGCCCGTGGAAGCGCATCTGGCGTATCTGCACGGGGAAGACGACGGTCCGCTCGGTGCGGGACGCCATGATCCAGTAACCGAGCAGCTGGCCCACGTTGTCCAACAGGGCGCCGGGGGCAGTGGGTGCGGTGAGCACGCCGCGGATGTGCCGCTCGCCGATCGCGCTCAGCTCGGTCAGGCCCTGGAAGCCCGGGCCGTGGAACATCCAGCGGTCGCGGTAGAGCTGGGCCGCGGTGTGCTCGGGGGCGCGTTCGGCGGCGTCCGGGACGGGGCTGGGCGGGGGCGGTGCCGGGTGGCACGGGGCGAGTTCGACCACGGCGCGGGCCGTTGGGCCGAAGGTGACGGTGACGTGGTTCGGTCGGTCGGGGGTCGGGGTGACGGTGACGCGGTTCGGTCGGTCGGGGGTCGGGGTGACGGTGACCGGTACGTCGACGGGGGGTGTGGCGGTGAGCCACCGGTCGAACCGGGCCCCGTGCACCGCGACCGCCCGCCGGCCGGGGGCCGCCTCCTCCGCCGCGTCCATCATGTGCCGGACGATCGTGGTGGCGGGCACCACCGGCCAACGGTCCTCCAGATCCGGCCAGCCGGGACGCTGCGGGAAGAAGCAGTGGTCCAGGAGGTGGGGCATGGTCTGCGGGGAGACCCGCACGGTGGTGACGACCGTCGAAGGGCGGGTGGGCGGGGGAAGCTGCGGGTTGGGGTCGACGGTCGAGGGGGCGGTGAGCGGGGGGACATGCGGGTTCGCGCCGGCCGTCGAAGGACCAGTGGACGCGGGGGCGTGCGGGTTCGGTTCAACGGTCGAGGGGGCGGTGGGCGCGGGGGCGTGTGGGTTCACGCCGGCCGTCGAAGGACCGGTGAGCGCGGCGGCGTGCGGAATCGCGCCGGCCGTCGAAGAACCCGTGAGCGCGGCGGCATGTGGATTCGCGCCGGCCGTCGAAGAATCCGTGAGCGCGGCGGCGTGCGGATTCGCGGTGAGTGTCGGTGGGGCCGTGGGTGCGGATCGGTGGTGGGCCGCCTTGATCAGGTCTGCTGCCGTGTCCGCGGTGTCCCGGAGCAGGGCCGCCAGTTCGGCGGCGGCCGGGAAGCGCGCGGCGAGGCCGTCCAGGGGGCTCTGAGCGTCCTGGCTGCGCGTGGCCGGCCGCAGTTGCGCACGCAGGGCGTCGAGGACCGGCCCGTCCAGTGACACCAGCGCGCCGCCGAGGTCGAGCCGGACCGGCGGGCGCTCGATGCCGGTCCGGGCTGCCGTCGCGCGCGCCGATACGGCCGGTGTCGGGGCCGGTGTCAGGGCCGGGGCCACGGCCGCCCCCGCCGTCCAGAGGGCCGTGGCCACGCGCCGTAGTTGGGCCATGCCGCCGTGGTGGGGCGAGTTGGCGGCGACGGCCAGGTGGTCGCGGTCGCCGAGGGTGTCACCGATCAAGGAGGTCAGCCGTCCCGGGCCGGTCTGGACGAAGACGCGGTGACCGTCGGCGTACAGGGCCTCGGTGAGCTGGCGGAAGCGGACGGGTTCCAGCAGATGCCGTACGAACAGCTCGCGCACCGCCGACTCCGTCTGCGGGAAGGGCGCCGCGGTGGTGCCGGACCAGACCGGCACGGTCGGCGGATGGATCCGGAAGCGGTCGGCGGCCTCCTTGATGGGGGCGAGGTACGGCTCGAGCATCGGCGTATGGAAACCGGACCGGAAGGGCAGCACCTGGCAGAGCACGCCTCGGGCACGGAAGGCCCGTACGAACTCCGCGACCGCCGCGTCCGGCCCGCAGACCATGGACTGGCGGGGCGCGTTGTCGTGGGAGAGGACGATCCCGGAGTCCGCCCAGCTCTCGGTGAGCGCGACGCGGACGTGCGCGGCGGAGGTGCCGACGGAGGCGAAGACGAGTCCGGGGACGGCCACCGCGTCCGGGTCGAACTCGGCCATGAAGGCGTTCACTTGGGCGGCCGAGTACAGTCCGGCGGCCACCATCGCCGTCCACTCACCGACGCTGTGCCCGGCGACCGCGTCCGGTACGACACCGATACGGCGCAGCGCCCGGTCGAGCAGCCGGCCGACGCCGACGACGCCGAAACCGTGGCGTCCGACGTCACCGACCTGCACGTCCGTGCCAGGGACCGGGGGCAGGCCGAAGTGGGCGGCGATGTCGTCGGTGCGGGGCGTGAAGTCGCCCTCCAGACCGGGGAAGACGAACGCCAGCCTGCCGTCGGCGCGGCCCAGTAGGGGGCCGGGCCGGAACCACACGTCGTTGCGGCCCTGCCAGGGCCGGCCCTTGGCGACCGCGCGGCGCGCCAGCGCGAGCCGCGTGGCGGTCGGATCCACGACACCGAGCCGGACGGGACCGGCGTCCTGGGGAGGCCGGCCGGGATCCAGACCGCCGGCCAGTACGACGGTGTCCTCGGCGTCGAGGAGCGCGACGAGGTCGTCCCGGCCGGCGGCGGAGAGCAGGAGAACACGCTCGGGCTCACCGACACGCACGACGGAGGCGGACGTCGAGGGGAGCGCGGATGCGGTCGCCGACGAGGGCGCGGACGTTGACGACGGCGCGGGCACGGACAGCGGCGGCGGCGCGGGTGCAGGCGCCGGTGCGGTCACGGAGGCTGGCGCGGATGGTGCCACGGATGGGGTCACGGAAGCGAGCGCCGGTGCGGTCACGGAAGCGGACGCGGATGGCGCAACGGAGGGGGTCACGGACACAGGCGCCGAACCCGAGTGGCATGCGTTCTCCGGCACAGGCTGACCGTTGACCCCGCCCAACCCGGCGGAAGCCGACGCCGAACGACCACTCGAGGCATCCTCCGGCGCCCCCCGGCCGTTGGCCCCGCCCAACCCGGCGTGCGGAGGTGCGGAGCGCGCCCGTGGGAACTCCTCCAGCACCACGTGGGCGTTGATGCCGCCGAAGCCGAAGGCGTTCACGGCGGCCCGCCGGACGGGTTGCCGCGCGTCGGTCCGCCAGGGCCGGGCCCGCTCCAGGGTGCGGAAGCGGGTGCCGGCGAGTGCGGGGTGCGGATCGTCGCAGTGGAGGGTCGGCAGGAGGGTGCCGTGGTGCAGCGCGAGGGCGGCCTTGACCAGGCCCGCCACCCCGGCGGCCGGCATGGTGTGCCCGATCATCGACTTCACCGAGCCGAGGACGGCGCGGTCACCGCCGTCTGCCGTCACCGGCCCGAACACCTCGGCAAGCGTCGCGAGTTCGGCGGCGTCGCCGGCGGGCGTGGCGGTGCCGTGGGCCTCCAGCAGGCCGATCGAGTCCGGTGCGGCGGGGTCGAGTCCGGCGGCTTGCCAGGCCAGGCGCACGGCCCGGGCCTGCCCGCCCGGGTCGGGGGCGGCGAGCCCGGCCGTACGGCCGTCGCCGGCCACGCCCGTGCCGCGGATCACCGCGTAGACCCGGTCGCCGTCGCGTTCGGCGTCGGCGAGGCGCTTGAGTACGACGACGCCGGTGCCCTCGCCGATGAGGATGCCGTCGGCATCGCGGTGGAAGGGGCGGATGCGCTCGCTCGGGGACAGGGCGCGCAGTTGGGAGAAGACGCTCCAGAGGGTGATGTCGTGACAGTGGTGCACTCCCCCGGCCAGCATCACGTCACAGCGCCCGGTGGCCAGTTCGGTGACCGCCTGGTCGACGGCGACCAGGGAGGAGGCGCAGGCCGCGTCCAGGGTGTAGGCGGGGCCGCGCAGGTCGAGCCGGTTGGCGATGCGGGAGGCGGCGAGGTTGGGGACCAGGCCGATCGCGGAGTCGGGGCTGTCCGGGCCGAGTCGCTCGGTGAACGCCGCTCGTACCCCCTCCAGTTGCTCGGTGGACAGCTCGGGGAGCAACTCGCCCAGGGTCCGGACCAGTTGTCCTGCCGTCCGCACCCGCTGGTCGAGCCGGGCCAGGCCGGGAGTGAGATAGCCGCCGCGGCCCAGGGCCACGCCGACCCGGTGCCGTTCGGGCAGCCGTCCCTCGCCGCCCGCGTCGGCGAGCGCGGCGGCGGCCACGTCGAGGGCGATCAGCTGGTCGGGTTCGGTACCGGAGACCGAGGCGGGCATGATGCCGTAGCGGGTGACCTCCACCTCGGCCAGGCCGTCCACGAAACCACCGCGCCGGCAGTACACCTGGCCGGGGACGGCGGGGCCGGCGGCCGAGCCGGGGTGGTAGTAGTCGGCGTCCCAGCGGTCCGCGGGGACGTCGCGGATCGCGTCGACGCCGTCCCGCAGGTTGCGCCAGTAGGCGTCGAGACCGGGAGCGCCGGGCAGCAGCACCGCCATACCGACGATGGCGGTGGGCGTTTGGCGGTACGTCATGTCACCAGCCCGACGCGGTGTAGACGACCGCACGGGCCGACGGATCGCCCCAGGCCAGTTCGCGCAGCAGGGCCGCGGTGCCCTCGTCGGGGTCGATCAGCCTCACCCCGCGGCGGGCGTACTCGCGGCCGAGTTCGGCGCCGACCATGCCGGTGTGGGCGCCGGACGGCGCCCAGGGACCCCAGTGGACGGTGAGCGCGCGGTGGCCCGTGCGGGCGGCCCAGTCGGCGCCGAGCGCTTCCATGGCGTCGTTGGCGGCGGCGTAGTCGGCCTGTCCGCGGTTGCCGAGGACGGCGGCGATGCTGCCGAACAGGACGGTGAACGCGGGCGCGGCGGGCAGGTCGTCCAGGGCGGCGAACAGCGCGGCGGCCCCGGCCGTCTTCGTGCCGTACACCCGCTGGAAGGATTCGGGGGTCTTCTCGGCGATCAGCCGGTCCTCGATCACCCCGGCGGCGAAGACGACCCCGTCGAGGCGGCCGTGTTCGGCGTGGATCTCCTTGACCGCGCGCAGGACGGCGTCCCGCTCGCGGAAGTCCACCGAGCGGTAACGGGCCGCACTGCCGAGCGAGGTGAGTTCGGCAAGGGTCGCGGTGATCTCGCGCTGGGCGAGGATCAGTTCGGCGGTCCGGTTGATCTCGCCGGGCCGCGGCGCACCGGGTCCGGCGGCAAGCACCGCCCGTAGGTCGGCGAGGGTGCGGGCGGCGGCGGTCCGCGGGGCCTCGGGGCCGGTGGGTGCGGGTGTCCGGCCGAGCAGTTCGACGCGGCACCGGGAGGCACCGGCGAGCGTGGCCGCGAACCTCGCGGTGATGCCTCGGGCGCCACCGGCCAGCAGCACCACGGAGTCCCGGTCGAGACCGAGCGCGACGGCCTCGGCGGCGCCCTCCCCGGCGGGTCCGGCACCGGTGCTGCCCAGCAGGCCGAGCGGTGCGGGCACCAGTTCGAGAGCCTGTCGGACCCCGGCCGCCGGGCGGAGGACGACGGGGACCGGTTCGGGGGCGAGCAACTCGGCGAGCACGGCGTCGGCGACCCCCGCAGGGGAGGTGTCGCCCACGGCGACCACCCGGGCGAGGAGGTCGGGATACTCCCGGACGATGGTGCGGAACAGGCCGTCCAGACCTGCCGAGCGCAGCCGCCCGGCCCGGTCGGCGGTCCGGACGGCCAGCAGCCGGCGCGGTTCGCACGCCAGCGCCGCCCTGAGCACCGGGAAGGCGACCGGCAGCACCGGGAGGTCGGGGCCGGCCAGCGCGCCCAGGTACAGCACACCGTCGACCGTGCCGTCGGTGGCGGCCAGGTGGTGGCTCCGGCCGAGGAGCACGACGTCGGCACCGTGCCCGGCGAGCCGCGCGGCGACCTCCGCCGCCACACGCCCCGCGTCCGTGCCATCGTCGAGCCCGGTATCGAGCCCGGGGTCGCCCCCGCGGCCACCCTCGTCCTTGCCCTCGCCCTCGCCGTCGCCGTCGCCCCCACCGGCGAGGACGACGAACCGCCGGCCGGACAGGCTGGAGGCCGGATCGGCGACCGGACACACGGCGGGGTCCGGCTGCGGAAGCGGGACGGGCCGCAGCTCGCAGCGCTGGGGAGCCGCGGTGTTCACCGCCTCTGCCGGCTCCCCGGTCTGCTCCCGGTCCGGCCCGCCACCGCCGCCGCTGTTCGCCCCGGTCCGCGCCGTGAGCCAGCTCGTCACCGCCGCCGCGGTACGCGCCTTGGCGAGTTCCTCCAGCTCGGCGTCGTCCAGCGTCTCCGCCCCGCCCGCGATGCCCAGGCGCTTGGCGAGTTCGCCGGCTATCTCGGCCCGCTTGATCGAGTCGATGCTCAGGTCCGCCTCCAGATCGAGGTCGGGCTCGATCATGTCGGCGGGATATCCGGTGCGTTCGCTGATGACCTCGAGGACGACCCGTGCCACGTCGGCCACCGGCCCTTCACCGTCAGGTTCGGGCAACAACTGTGCCGCGAGAGGCAGTTGGGCGGGCTCCGCCGGCTGCTGAGGCGGTACGGGCGGTGCGACGGGTGCCGGTGCCGTGGCACCGAAGTACGTGAGCAGCACATCACGCTGGGCGGCGATCATCTCCCGGCTGGTGCGCAGGTATTCGGAGACCAGGGCGTCCCGGTCCGCCGGGGTGCCGTACGGCTGGTCGGTCGTCACAGTGGTCTCCAGGACTCGTCGGGCCGGTGCGAGGGCACCGGGGAGCGGTGCTCCGCCGGCGGTGCGGACGAGATGTCCGTCCACCGTCCAGCCGGGCCGCTCGGGCAGCGGGGTGCGCAGCGCGTCCACGGCGTCGCGGCCCTGGAACAGCCACGCGGTGCGCACCGGGAGTCCCGCGACGGCGAGTTCGGCGAGCGCGTCGAGCCAGCCGGGCAGACCGCTGTCGGCGCGGGGCTCGCAGGCGACCGTGCGGTGCGGGCGGTCCCCGAGGATCTGCCCGACGAGCCGGGTGAGGACCGTACCCGGGCCCGCCTCGACGAAGATCCGCGCGCCCGCCTCGTACATCGCCTCGATCTGCGCGGCGAAGGCCACCGGGGCGCCGATCTGCGCGGCGAGTTCGGCCCGCACCGCTTCGGGGTCCGGCGGGTACGGGGCGGCGGTCCGGTTGGCCCACACGGGGAACTCCGGGGCTCGTACGGTCCGGTCCGCGAGGACCTCGGCGAACCGCGCCCCCGCCGCGGCCACCACCGGGCTGTGGAAGGCGCAGGCCACGGGGATGCGCCGCGCACCGAGCCCGGCCGCGCGCAGCAGGCGTACGGCGGCGTCGAGGTCCGCGGTGGGGCCGGAAACCACGGTCTGCTGAGGTGAGTTGAGGTTGGCGACGACCACCGACTCGGGTGCCCCGGCCGTGCGCAGGGCGCGTACGACGTCGTCGGCGGCGGCTCCGACGGCGGCCATGGTGCCGGGTTCGGCGCCCGCCGCGGCCAGGATCGCGCCGGCCCGCTCGGCGCTCAGCTCCAGCAGCGTCCGCGGATCGAGGGCGCCGGCCGCGGCGAGCGCGGCCAGCTCGCCGTAGCTGTGCCCGGCGGCCATATCGGGGTGGACGCCCGCATTGGTCAGGAAGGCGTGGGCGACGAGGCCCGTGATGCCGAGCGCGGGTTGCGCGGTCCGGGTGTCGGTGAGGGCGGCGCGGCGCCGCTCGCGGGCGGTGTCGTCGAAGGCGGCCGGCGGGTAGAGCGGGTCGGCGGTGCCACGGGCGAGGTGCAGGTGGTGGCGCAGTTCGGGCAGGGTGATCAGGAGGTCGGCGAGCATGCCGGTCCGCTGGCTGCCCTGGCCGGGAAAGAGGAAGGCCACCTTGCCGTCCACCGGATCCGCGAGAGGGGTCCCGGCCGCGGCGTTCCCACCGTTCGGCGGATCCGCCGGACGCACCCCGGTGACATGCAGGCTGCCGCCCGACGGATCCGCCGGCCGCACCCGGACGACATCCATACCGCCACCCGACGAATCCGGAAGACCCGCCCCGCCGACACCCACACCGCCACCCGACGGATCCGCCAGACGCACCCCGGCCGCCGGATCGTGTTCCCCGGCGAGGACCCGCCGCAGCTGCCCGGTCAGCTCCTCCGCGGTGCGGGCCACGATCGCGGCCCGTACCGGTTCGTGTGAGGTGTCCGCGCGGTGGGCCGCGGCCACGGCGAGGTCGCGCAGGCGCCAGGGGCGGCCGTCGGCCTCGGCGGCGTGGATCAGCTCCGCGACCTCACGGTGGGCCGCCGCCGTGTCCCGGCCCCGGAACAGCAGCAG
This sequence comes from Streptomyces sp. NPDC045022, assembly GCF_056432605.1. Taxonomy (NCBI): domain Bacteria; kingdom Bacillati; phylum Actinomycetota; class Actinomycetes; order Kitasatosporales; family Streptomycetaceae; genus Streptomyces; species Streptomyces sp. NPDC045022. The sequence continues at coordinate 70,621 of NZ_JBWKIR010000022.1, read as the reverse complement.
CTCGGCGGGCCAGGCGTCCAGAGTCTGCCGGGGCGGTACGGCGGTCTCGTGCGCGGCCAGCACCGCGTGAAAGTTGGTGCCGCCGAAGCCGAACGCGCTGACTCCGGCGAGGCGTTCCGCGGACGGGGCCGCCCAGGGCCGGGCGTGGGTGTGGAAGACGAACGGGCTGTCGTCCTCCGCCCAGGCCGGGTTGGGCCGCTCCAGGTGGAGGGTGGGCGGCTTGACGCCGGTGTAGAGGGCGAGGGTGGTCTTGATCAGGCCGGCGAGTCCGGCGGCGCACTTGGTGTGCCCGATCTGTGACTTGACCGAGCCCAGCGCGCAACTCCCGCTCGGAGCGCCCGCCTCGGTGAACACGGCGGCAAGGACGGCGAGTTCGGTACGGTCGCCGACGACGGTCCCGGTGCCGTGCGCCTCGACCAGGCCGACGTCGGCGGGCGAGACACCCGCGTTGCGGTACGCGCGCTCCAGCGCGGCCCGCTGGCCTTCGGGGCGGGGCGCGGTCAGGCCGAGGGAGCGGCCGTCGCTTGCGGCGCCCAGGCCCTTGACCACGCCGTAGACGCGGTCGCCGTCGCGGTCGGCGTCCGTGAGCCGTTTGAGGACCACGCAGGCCACGCCCTCGCCGAGGGCGATGCCGTCGGCAGCGGCGTCGAAGGCGCGGGACCGGCCGGTCGGGGAGAGGGCGTGGACGGAGGAGAAGAGCACGTAGTCGTTGATGCCGTTGTGAAGGTCGGCGCCACCGCACAGCACGACGTCACTGGTGCCGGAGACGAGTTCCTTGCAGGCCACGTCGAGGGCGGCGAGGGAGGAGGCGCAGGCGGCGTCGACGGTGTAGTTGGCGCCGCCGAGGTCCAGGCGGTTGGCGATCCGGCCGGAGATGACGTTGGCGAGCATGCCGGGGAAGGAGTCCTCGGTCAGCCGGGGCAGCTGCTCGTCCAGCCCCTCGGGGACCTTGCCGTAGTACGACGGCAGGACGGCGCGCAGGGTGACGGCGTTGGACAGGTCGCTGCCGGCCTCGGCGCCGAACACGACGGAGGTCCGTGAGCGGTCGAACGCCCGGCCGCGTTCGCCGTATCCGGCGTCCTCCAGCGCCCTGCGGGCCGCTTCCAGGGACAGCAGCTGGACGGGTTCGATGCTGCCGAGCGAGGCCGGCGGGATGCCGTAGCGCAGCGGGTCGAAGGGGATGCGGGGCAGGAAGCCGCCCCATCTCGACGCCGTGCTGCCGGCGGTGTGGTGCACCGCGGGGTCCCAGCGGTCGGGCGGGACCTCGGTGACGGCGTCGTGTCCGGAGACGACGTTCGCCCAGAAGGTGGCGAGGTCGGGGGCCTGCGGGAACATGCAGGCCATGCCGACGATCGCGATGTCGAGCGGCGCGGGGGGTTCCGGTTCGGCCGTGGGGCGGGGGGCCGGCCGGGAGGCGCGGGCGGCTTGTGCGGCTCGCGCGGTCAGGAAGTCGGCGGCTCCGTCGGTCACCGAGCGGTGCAGGGCCGCGACGGTGGTGGTCGCCGCGCGCAGGACGGCCACCTCGCCCGCCATGAACATCCCGTCGGTGAGCTGCCGTTCCTCGCCGACCGCCCGCAAGTCGCCGTCGGCGGCACGCTCCAGGCCTTTGCTGGCGATACGCAGCCGGCCCACGTTGAGGCGTTCCAGGGCTTCCCAGACGTCCCGGTCGGACACGCCCTTCGTCCGTGCGGCGGCCTCCCGCTCACGGTAGTCGTGGGTGAACGGGCTCGGCACACAGCGGGTCGCGTGCCCGGGTGCGGTCTCCAGCAGGGCGGTCGCGGTGGCGGCGACGACCTGACGCTGGAAGAGGGGCCGGATGGCGCCGTGCGTGACGGCTTCCTCGGTGAACAGGTAGGCGGTGCCCATGAGGAGGCCGACGGCCGCGCCCCGGGCGGTGAGCGGCGCGGCCAGGGCGGCGACCATCGCCGCCGACCGCGCGTCGTGGATGCCGCCCGCGAAGAGCACCTCCAGCCGCCGGGCGGTCTCGCCACCGGTGCCGTCGGCGTCGGCGTCGGCGTCGGCGTCGGCGTCGGCGTCGGCGTCGGCGTCGGCGTCGGCGTCGGCGTCGGCGTCGGCGTCGGATGTGGCATCGGCGTCCGCCAGGAAGTCCTCGAGCACGGCGAGTTGGGCCTCCCACAGCGGGAAAGAGGCCCGGGGCCCGACGTGCCCACCGCACTCGGCCCCCTCGAAGACGAACCTGCGCGCCCCGGTGTCCAGGAACTGCCGCAGGAGTCCCGGCGAGGGCACGTGCAGGAAGGTGCGGATCCCGGCCCGTTCCAGCGCCTCGGCCTGGGCGGGCCGGCCGCCCGCGATGATCGCGTGCGTGGGCCGCAGCTCCCGTACGGCTTCGAGCTGAGCGTTTCTGATGTCCTCGGGTGCGAACCCGAGCACGCCCACACCCCAGGGCCGCCCGTCGAGCGCGGCCCGCGTCTCGGTCAGCATCGCCCGGGTCCGCTCCCCGTCGGCGAGGGCCAGTGCCAGGAAGGGCAACGCCCCGTTCTCGGCGACGGTGGTGGCGAACCCCGCCTGATCGCTGACGCGGGTCATCGGCCCCTGGGCCACCGGCAGTCGGGTGCCGAGCGCCCGGCTCATGGCGGACCCGGGCCGCAGAGCCCTGACGGCCCCGGCGACGTCGGCACCGACCCGCTCACCCGCACCACGCGCCGCCGGCTCTCCGACCACCGCCGCAGGCACACCACCCGGCCCCTCGTCACCACGTGCCTCCACAACCGGCCCGCAGACACCAGGCGCCTCCGACCCTCCGACAGCCGCCGGAGGCACACCAACCGCCCCGCAATCACCGCGCGGCTCCGCATCGGTCGCCCCTGTCGGCAGTCCCGGACCAGTCACCCCCCGGATCGCCTCGGACAGCGCGCACACCACTCCCCGCACGGTCCGCCACCGCTCGGCGAACCGGGCGGCGAGGAAACCGTCCTGGCCCACGGGGAGCAGTTGGCCGCGGAGGTCGCGGGCGCCCAGTAAGGACGCGACCGTGTCCGGATCGTCGGCGGGTGGCCGCGGGGCGTCCGGTCCCCGGCGGCGCAGTACTCGGTGCCCGCCCAGCACCACGGTCTCCGAACCGTCGAGGGACCGCAGCGCGGCCCGGACCGTTTCCGGCAGCCGGGACTCGGCCAGCAGGGCCAGTTGACTGTCGAGGACGACCCCGGCCGCCCCGCCCGCCACGGCGGCGACCGCCGTACGCGCTCCGATGCCTCCCCGGGCCCATACCGGAAGGCCGTGCAACTCCGCGTCGGCAAGCAGCTGTTGCAGCAGTACGAAGGTGCTCAGCTCGCCGACCCGGCCACCGCCCTCGGCCCCCCGGGCGATGAGCCCGTGGGCACCGGCGCGGCCGGCCTCACGGGCCTGCCCGAGATCGGTCACCTCCACCAGTACCCGGTATTCGGCGGTGAGCCGGTGCACGCGCCAGGGTGCGTCCGAGGCGAGGACCACGGTGTCGGGGGCGCCGTGGAGGTCGGCGGGGGCCAGGGCGCAGCGCCCCGTCACCCGTACGCCGAAGGGTCCCGCGGCGGCCCGGCTCAGCCGGGACAGCTCCTCGCGGGATCTTCGGTCGCCGGTGTCCAGGTCCAGGACGCCGAGCCCGCCGGCGGCGGAGGCCGCGGCGGCGAGGCCCGCGTCGGGTTCGGCGAAGGGAGTGATGCACAGGATCAGGTCATGGGCGCGCACAAGTGAGGTCATGATGCTCCGGCACAATCGGCGAGACAGCACGGTGGGGGGTTTGTGCGGCGGACGCTCTGGTGCGAGGGAACCGGAAAACTAGCGAGGGGCTACTCACGGGTCAATAACGCTGCAACCTTTTCGCGTGCGGTGGCATCGATTCGGCCAGCGCGCAGAATTCCCCGCAAGGGACTGGAAATCCGAGCAATTGCCTTCGCCGGTCCGGGCGTACGAGTGTCCCGGCCTACGGGCCGCACCGCCACCGAGCCCGCCGACGCGTGCGACCCCGTTCGCCGCGGACCGGGCCGCCGCTCACCCCGTCGCCCGTACCCAGGCGCGGGTCACGCGAGGTTCACCGGGGCCGGAAGTGAGAGGGGCCACCCGGCACGGGAGCACGGGTGACCCCTTCTCTTCCTGACTGTCCGCTTCTCTTCCTGACTGTCCGCCTCGCGCGTCAGCCGACCAGCGACCCCACGGCCGCCGGCACGGAGGCGACCGTGGCAGTCACCGGTGCGGTGTCGTTGACCGGTGAGGTGAGCGCGTCGGTGACCGGCGCGACGAGGCCACCGGCCGCGTCCACCACGTCCACCACGTCCACCACGTCGCCGGGTGCCGCGGATCCGCCCTGCCGCTGGTCGGCGTCGGCGCGTACCTGGGCGATGCGAGGGGTCTCGTCGTACTCCCCGGGGCTCTCGCCGTCGCCCGGGGGCGTCCCGCGTGAGGTGTCGTCCGGTCTGCTCCCTTCGGGTGCTTGCCCGCCGTCCCCCGTCGAGGGGGCCGGCTCCCCGCCGTCCGGCGCCTCTGGCGAAGCCGGTCCCGCGCCGGAACGCGGCAGCCCGTCCGCGTCCGGCTCCAGCACCCACCGCTGCTGCGCCGAGCCGTCCCGGGCAGCGATCCCCGCACGGGTGGCCGAGCCACCGGAACCCGGGGTCAGGGCAAGGCCCTGGTGCCAGCGGAGCAGAATCTCGCCCCGCACCGTGAAGTCGTACGACACCTCTCCCGCGTGTACGACACAGCCGTCCACCACGACCCTCCTCGCGCCGGGGTCGGCGGCGAGGCAGAGAGAGGGGTCGGCGGCGCTGCGCAGCAGTCCGTCGTCCTGGTACGACCACTGTTGCGAGGTGGCCGACGAGCAGTCCGCGAGCCGGACGCCCGCGCCCGCCGCGACCTTGTGCCCGCGCACGTCCAGGCAGAGCCCGGAGGCGAGGCCGCGCAGCCGGCCATGGGCGACCTCGGCGGAGGTGCCGACCGAGGCGGCGGAGGGCGAGGCGGCGGGCCGCGCGCCGGTGCCGCTCGGGCGGGTGGCGTGTCGAGGGGCGTGTCCGGCGGGGGCGCCCCAGGTGGCGCCGCGCCAGGGGACACCGTTGTCATCGGACCGGTTCCCGGCCACGAGGACGGTGGTGAGCAGCGCGAGCGAGGTCAGTCCGACGCCGACGGCCAGCGCCGTGCGGTGGCCGCTCACCGCCCCGGTGCGGTGCCGGCCGCCCGCCGCCGGAGGTGCCGTCTCCGCCGTCGCGGGGAGCGGCCGGTGCGCGACGGCGCCGCGGCCGGGGCGTGCGTCGAGATAGCGGCGGGCGCCCCAGCCGAGCACGGCCTCGGCGAGCAGCAGTTCCAGAGCGCCGTCGAATCGGGCGAGGTGTTCGGCGGCGTGCCGGCAGTGCCGGCACGCCGTCAGGTGCCGGCGCACGTCCGGCAGCAGGGCGCCGCCACGGCGCAGGGGGACGTCGAGGAGCCGGTTGTGGAAGCGGCATTCCCTGGAGGGCGCGAGTTCCCGGTGGGCGCGTACGCAACCCGCGCGGAATTGCTCCCGAGCCTGCTCCAGGGCGGCCGTCGCGGTGGCCACGCCGACCCCCAGCAGACCAGCGGGTATGTTTATGGGTTCCGCTTCGACCTCGGTGTGCCAGAGAAGGCATTGCGAGGCGCCGGGAAGGGCCCGGAATGCGCGTTCGGCGAGCTGTCGCCTTTCCGGTGTTCCGGGCTTTGTCGCGCTGAGCCCGCGACCGCCGGCGGTTTTGCGCAATTCCGGCAGGGTGGCGCAGGTCGCCTCGTCCGCCGCCCAGGCGCGGACGGTGTCGCGGACGGCGACCAGCAACTGCGGACGCAGGGCGCCGCCGACCGCTCCGCCGGCCACGCGGCCGAGGACCTGGTGGAAGGCGGCGGTGGCCACCAGTTGGGCCGTGGGCCCGGTGGAGGCCAGGCAGACCACCGCGTAGTCGTGGGCGGCGCGCCAGTGCCGGGCCAGCAGCAGGGCGACGGCGTGATGGTGGGCGGCGTGGGGGCCGCCGAGCCGGGCGAGGAGATCGCGGTCGGACTCCCCGGTCGAACCGGGCAGCGGCGGGTACGGCGGGCGTGGGGGGTAAGGGGACTGCACGGAGCCTTTCCTTTCCAGCCGCAGGACGGCATGCGAAACCGCGTCCTGTCGGAAAGCAGTGCCTGATGGGTGCGTACCTAAAGGGCCGGCCTTGGCGTCCCGCGCCCGCCTTTGCCCTCCCGCGGGGAGGCTCACCTTCGCACACGCGCCTCACAGGAAACAAGAAGTTCGAATGACTCGGCATCAAACTCTGTTGACGGCGCAAAGGTTACCGACGGTATCCCCTGGATCCCCACACACAGCCGGTTCCCATGTTTCTCTGGGTGCGCTCTCATTCGCGTCCCCCAGCATGGGCGGCATGATCGCCCCGCGCCGCACAGCGACTCCCGCCACCCCCCGTACCGTACGCAAAGCGGTCGTGCCGGCCGCCGGTCTCGGCACCCGGTTCCTGCCCGCGACCAAGGCAACGCCGAAGGAAATGCTGCCGGTCGTCGACAAGCCGGCCATTCAGTACGTCGTCGAGGAGGCCGCCGCGGCCGGTCTGGAGGACATCCTGATGGTCACCGGCCGGCACAAGCGGGCCATCGAGGACCACTTCGACCATGCCTTCGAGCTGGAACAGGCTCTGGCGGCCAAGGGTGACACCGTGCGGCTGGACGCCGTCCGCGATCCGGCACGACTCGCCGACATCCACCACATCCGTCAGGGCGACCCCCTCGGCCTCGGCCATGCCGTGCTCTGCGCCCGGCACCACGTCGGGAACCAGCCCTTCGCGGTCCTGCTCGGTGACGATCTGATCGATCCGCGCGAGACCCTGCTGCGCCGCATGCTGGAGGTCCGCGAGCGGTACGAGGGCAGCGTGGTCGCGCTGATGGATGTCGACCCGGCGCAGATCCACCTCTACGGCTGCGCGGCACTGGAGCCGGCGGGCGAGGAGGACGTCGTCCGCGTGACCGGCCTGGTGGAGAAGCCGGCGCCCGGGACCGCACCGAGCCGGTACGCGGTCATCGGCCGCTACGTCCTCGACCCGGCCGTCTTCGACGTCCTGGACCGCACTCCGGCGGGCCGCGGCGGCGAGATCCAGCTGACCGACGCCCTGCAGGACCTCGCGGCGGCCGGCACCGTCCACGGGGTGGTCTTCAAGGGCCTGCGCTACGACACCGGTGACAAGGGCGACTACCTGCGCACGGTGGTCCGCCTGGCGTGCGCCCGCCCGGATCTGGGGCCCGAATTCATCGGCTGGCTCAAGGAGTTCGTGACCGGACTGCAGGGCAGCGGCAGCGGCAGCGGCACCCACGAACCGCACCGGGCCGCGTGACACGGCTCGAAGAGTGAGAGAGGGGCCCGCGCGGGCCCCCTCCCCGAACACCCGGGTCAGTCCTGGTTGCTGGGACGCAGCGTCCAGACGACGGTCATCTCACCGGTCACCGCTCCGTCCGCGCGCCGGATCTCGATCGACACGGGGAACTCGGGGCGCCGGCCCGAGTCCAGCTCGGCGACGACCTCGGCCGCCGGACGGCCCAGGGTCGCGGTCGCGGTGACGGCGCCCATCGCCAGCTTCTTGTAGGCGATCTCGGCACGCACGGCGAGCGGCACCGCGCGCGAGAGCTGGTCACCGAAGGCGGCCAGCACGATGGCGCCGCTGGCCGACTCCCCGAGAGTGAACATCGCACCGGCGTGCGGCCCGCCCACGTGGTTGTGGTACGCGCCCTGGTCCGGCAGGGAGACCACGGCCTGGTCCGGCGTGGTCTCCACGAACTCGAGGTTCAGCGTCCGGGCCATGGGCACGGTGGCGGCGAGCATCTCGCCGATCGACATCTGGTCTGCGCTCATGGACGACATGTTACTCACGAGTAGCCGGGGCTGACCAGGGCCTGCGCCGACGGTCCTCCCGGACTTCGCCACGACCCCGACGAGGGCCGGTTACCGGACCGTGTCCGCCGCCACACTAGGGTTACTGGCCATGTGGCCAGATCAGCAGCCGCCAGGGGGCGCGCAGAACCCGCAGCACAACCCGTACCAGCAACCGGGGTACCAGCAGCCGAATCCGTACCAGCAACCCGGACCTCAGCAGTACCCGCAGGCGGACCAGGTCGGACAGCAACCGCCGGCCGGCCCGTACGGGCAGCAGCCGCAGTGGGGGCAGCCCCCCACCGCACCCGTGCCCGAGCCCCCGCAGGGCGGCGGCGGCCGTACGAAGCCGATCGCGGTGATCGCGGCCGCGGCGGTCGTGGTCACCGCCGCCGTCACCGGCGTCCTGGTGCTCGGCGGCTCGAAGGACGACGAGGCGGAGGGCGGCAAGGACGGCCGGCGGACGAGCCAGTCGCCCACGGCGGAGCCGACGCCCACCCCGACCTCCTCGGCCACGCAGGACGATCCGCGCGGCAACACCGCGGAGAAGCCGACCATCGCCGGCTGGAAGGTCGTGGTGAACCCCAAGTGGGGCGTCGCCTTCGACGTGCCGGCGGACTGGGAGGTCAGGTCCCCCGGCGTCGGGATCGGCTTCGAGTTCGAGAACGAGAAGGAGAAGGGAATCACCATGTCGGGCGCCGCGGAGTTCAAGCCCGAGTGGTGCACCTCCGACGACGACAAGGAGGGCCGCACCGAGGACACCCCGCTGGCGGTGGTGGGCACCAAGGGTGCGGCCGGCGCCAAGAACACGGACGAGATCGCGGTCAACACACCGGCCTGGTGGGTTTACGGCGGCTACACCAGGCCCGACAAGAAGAGCATCTCGTACGACAGGAAGGCCGCCTCGTTCACCACCACTTCGGGCATCAAGGGCAGCATCAGCTGGGCCCGGTCGACCGGCACGCCGCGGAAGGGCAAGTGCGTGACCGACGGCAAGGCGCTCACGTTCGGCTTCAAGAACGGCGCCCACGACTTCGTGTCGTTCAACTTCTACGGAGCCAAGGGCGTGAAGGGCGAGGTCCCGGAGGCGACCGTTCTCAAGGTCCTCAGCACGGTCCGGCTGCACGGTATGCCGACGAGTGAATAAGCTCACAGGCCTTCCGGCCCGCCACGATCGGGCGGGCCGGAACCCCGCGAAGCCTCAGCCCCTCAGATAGTTACGGAAGACCCAGCGGCCGTTGAGCGACTCTTCGGGGTCGTGACACTGGCCGATGCACTCCCAGGTGCCGCTGCTGTTGTCGCACTGAAGCTCGGCGTGCACCTTGTTGTCCTTGTACACGTAGCCGGTCACCCTGCCACCCGGGGACGGCGTGGCGTGAACGGGCACCTTCTCGTTGTTCACGATGTAGGTGTGGCCGACGGGGTGACAGGAGAACGCGGCGGCCGAGGCGGGCGCCGCGGCCACGGCGGGAAGGGCCGCGCCGATGAGCGCGGCCGTGCCGAATACGGCTGCAACATGCTTTCGCATGACGGTCCTTTCCTTGGAACCAAGAAGTTCCGGGGGGGTGATAAATCGTCATGAACATGACTTGATCATCTTAAAAGGCATCGGTGTCGGAGTCAAAGAAGCGGTCAAATGAGGCCACTTGAGCGTGTCGCGCGGCCGACAACCCGATTGAACCGGGCGCTTGGGCGGGCGATAGTCGGCCGGTGAACACAGCCGCCACCGCACGCTTCCCCCGCAGACCCTCCTGGGCCGGCCGCAACTACTCCCTGCTCACCGCGGCCGCCGTCGTGACCGGCCTCGGCGCCAACGGCTCGCTCATCGCGGCCGCGTTCGCCGTGCTGGAGACCGGCGGCGACGGCGGTGACGTGGGACTGGTGGCCGCCGCCCGCACCCTTCCGCTGGTGGTGTTCCTGCTCATCGGCGGCGCGATCGCGGACCGGCTGCCCCGGCACCGGGTGATGGTCGCCGCCAACGCCCTCAACTGCCTCTCCCAGGCGGCCTTCGCCGCCCTCGTGCTCGCCGGTGAGCCCCAACTGTGGCAGATGATGCTGCTCACCGCGCTCGGCGGCACCGGGCAGGCGTTCTTCGGCCCGGCGGCCGAGGGCATGCTGATGTCCTCCGTCGGAGACGAGCAGGCGGGCCGGGCGTTCGCCGTCTTCCGCATGGCCACCCAGGGCGCGGCCCTCGGCGGCGCGGCGCTCGGCGGCGCCCTGGTCGCGGCGATCGGCCCCGGCTGGGTGCTCGCGGTCGACGCGGCGGCCTTCGCCCTCGCCGGAGCCCTGCGCTCCTTCCTCGACGTCAGCCACATCCCGCCGCGCGCCCCGGGCCAGGGCATGCTGGCCGATCTGCGCGAGGGCTGGCGGGAGTTCATCGGCCGGCCCTGGCTGTGGGGCATCGTCGTGCAGTTCTCGGTCGCCAACGCGGTGGTCGTCACGGCCGACGCGGTCTACGGCCCGCTGGTCGCCCGCGACAGCCTGGGCGGTGCGGGGCCATGGGGCCTGGCGCTGGCCGCGTTCGGCGCGGGCACGGTGGCCGGTGCCCTGCTGATGACCCGCTGGAAACCCCGCCGGCTGCTGCTCGCGGGAACGCTGTGCGTCTTCCCGCTGGCCCTGCCCTCCGCCGCGCTGGCCGTACCGGTGCCGGTGGGCGTGCTGTACGTGGTGATGTTCGCCGCCGGTACGACGGTGGAGGTGTTCGGTGTCTCCTGGATGACCGCGCTGCACCAGGAGATCCCCGAGGACAAGCTCTCCCGCGTCTCGGCGTACGACTGGTTCGGCTCGGTCTCCCTCATGCCCCTCGCCACGGCCCTGGCCGGTCCCGCCGAGACCGCCTTCGGCCGCACGGCCGCCCTGTGGGGCTGCGCCGCCCTCGTCGTGCTGGTCACCGCCCTGGTGCTGCTGGTCCCGGACGTCCGCGGGCTGACCCGCCGCACCCGGCCGGTCGCCGCCCAGCCGTCGGCGTCAGCCGATGCCGAACGCCCCGTCGGGGGGCTCGGGTGACGGCACGGCAGCGGCATCCTCGACCGGCCGGGCCGACCCGATGAACTCCCGCAGGGCCGCGCCGTGTTCGACCCGGGCCGGAAAGGCGTCCGCCGCGGCCCGGCGGGCCAGCACGGCGATGCCGAGGGGCCGGTGCGCGGCGACGAGCACCGCGTTGCCGAACCGCCGGCCGCGCAGCACCCCAGGCTCGGCGATCAGCGCGAGTTCCTCGAACACGGCCGCGAACGTGGCCAGTTGGGACCGCAGAAAGCCGAACGGCGCCGCGTCCGCGAGGTTGGCCAGATAGACCCCGTCCGGCCGCAGCACCCGCTCGGCCTCCCGCGCGTAGGCGAGCGTGGTCAGGTGCGCCGGCACCCGGGACCCGCCGAACACATCGGCGATCAGTACGTCGGCGTGGTCGTCCGCGGCCGTCTCCAGCCAGGCCCGGGCATCGTCGGCGTGCAGCGCGACACCCGAGCCGGCCGGCAGCGGCAGGTACTCGGCGACCAGCTCCAGCAGCCCCCGGTCCGCCTCGACGACGTCCTGCCGCGAACCGGACCGGGTGGCCGCCACATACCGGGGCAGTGTCAGCGCGCCCCCGCCGAGATGCACCACGTCCAGCGCCCGCCCGGCCTCGGCCACGACGTCCAGGACATGCCCGAGGCGCCGCGCGTACTCGAACTCCAGATACGCGGGATCGTCCAGATCGACGTACGACTGCGGCGCCCCGTCGACCGTGAGCAGCCAGGCCCGCTCCCGGTCGACATCGGGCATCAGCTTGGCGGTGCCGTGGTCGGTGACCCGGCTGACGGGTATCGCTTCGTTCACCTGTCCATTGTGCGGTGCCTGTTCCCGCCCAGGGCGCGGGCCAGTCAGCCGACAGAGGTGACCGTCCCGGCGCCCACGGTCCTCCCACCCTCACGGATGGCGAACCCGAGCCCCGGCTCCAACGGCACCTCCCGCCCCAGCCACACGCTCATCTCGACCGTCTCCCCGGGCCGGGCGACCGCCGTCTCGCCCAGGTCGACGTCACCGACCACGTCCGCCGTACGGATGTAGAACTGCGGCCGGTACCCGGTGGCGACCGGTGTCGTACGACCGCCCTCCCGAGCCGACAGCACGTACACCCGCGCGGAGAACCGCCGAGCGGGAACCACACTCCCGGGCGCCGCCACGACATGCCCCCGCCGCACCGCGTCCCGCGGCACACCTCGCAGCAGCACGGCCACGTTGTCCCCGGCCTGCGCCTCCCGCATCGGCTTGCCGAAGGTCTCGAGCCCGGTGATGACGGTCTCCACACCGGCACCGAGCACCGACACCCGGTCGCCCGGACGGAGCGTCCCCCGCTCCACGGCACCCGTGACGACGGTGCCCCGCCCGGTGATGGTGAGCACGTTCTCCACCGGCAGCAGGAACGGGGCCTCCAGATACCGTTCGGGCATCGGCACGTACGTGTCCACGGCGTCGAGCAGCGCCTCGATGGACGCCGTCCAGCGCGGGTCGCCCGCCAGGGCCTTCAGCCCGGAGACGCGCACGACAGGCACGGCGTCGCCCGGGTAGCCCTGCGCGGTGAGCAGGTCGCGGACCTCCAGCTCGACCAGGTCGATGAGTTCCTCGTCCCCCGCGCCGTCGGCCTTGTTCAGCGCGACGACGATGTGGTCGACGCCCACCTGCCGGGCGAGCAGCACATGCTCGGCGGTCTGCGGCATGATGCCGTCGAGCGCGGAGACGACGAGGATCGCCCCGTCGAGCTGCGCGGCACCGGTGACCATGTTCTTGACGTAGTCGGCGTGGCCCGGCATGTCGACGTGGGCGTAGTGCCGGGTGTCGGTCTCGTACTCGACGTGCGCGATGTTGATGGTGATGCCGCGGGCGGCCTCCTCCGGGGCGCGGTCGATGCGGTCGAAGGGGACGAAGGTGCCGGTGCCGCGCTCGGCGAGCACTTTGGTGATGGCGGCGGTCAGGGTGGTCTTGCCATGGTCGACGTGACCCATGGTGCCGATGTTCAGGTGCGGCTTGCTGCGCACGTAGGCCGTTTTGGACATGGCGGTGCCTCGGAGCCTCTCCGGTCGTACGGGAACGCTGGAACGCGGGACCCCGGGAACTGGCCGACCCTCCCCCTGCGGGGTCCGCCGGACGATCCGGAGAGGGTCAGCTTCGGGCGCCGTCGACAGCGGCCACGAGGATCGGGACGGCAGCCTTCGGGGCGTCCGCGACGGCGGACGCTGCGAGACGGAAGGCGTACCGGAACATGGCGTCGATCATCGCCGACGGTTTGTCCGGCGTCGAATGGTTTTCCGGCCGGGCCGGTTCAGCCGCCGGTGTTCCTCAGTGCCTCCCGCACGGTCAGCGGGGCGAACCGGCCCCTCTCCCGCGCCAGGAAGGCCCGTACGGCGTCGGGGTCGGTCTTGGCGTACTCGCGCAGGGCCCAGCCGATCGCCTTGCGGACGAAGAAGCCCGGGTGCCCGGACTGCACCAGGCAGTAGGCGAAGAGCCGGTCGGCGTCGGTGCGCTCCTTGTAGGTCAGCTGGTGGAGCAGGGCCGTGCGTGCCACCCACAGGTCGCCGTCGCTGATCCAGGCGTCCATGTCGGCGGTCAGCTTCGGGTCGGCGGCGACCAGGGTGCCCACGACGTGCGCGGCGAGCAGGTCGACGGTGTCCCACCAGGGGACGGTGGTGGCGAGGTGCCGGGCCACCGGGAGGAGGGCCGAGGAGCAGCGGCCCGCGTGCCGGCGCAGACAGTCGACGGCGAAGTAGTGGTACTCGCGCTCGGGCAGCTCCCAGCAGCGCAGGGCGATGGCGGTGCAGTCGGCCTCGTCGGGACGCGGGGTGCCGGCGAGCACGGTGCGTGACAGGGCGCGGCGGGCCGGAGTGGGGATGCCGAGGAAGGGGGCGACGTCCTTCATGTAGGCCCGCATCGCGGCGGCCCGCCCAGGGTCCGCGGCGGCTCCGTACCCGGCCGTCAGCCGTTCCAGCACGGTGTCGGCGAGAGCGCTGCGCGGCACGTCCGGCGGGGCAGCGCCTGTGACGGTCATGACACGAACCCTACTGTCGACACGGAGGCCCGTCCGCGAGCCCGGCGTGGTTGCCGCAGCGAGCGCGTCGCCCCTCCCGGCCGGGGGTTGCAACCCCTTCCGTACGGGCGTTACCTGGAAGTACCGGCGGTGAAGCGGGCGCACGGGGCCACGGCACAGAGGCGAGGGCCCGCGCCTTGCGCGTCCCCTCGGCAGCGTTCCCTCCTCGCCGCCGTCATCCAACGCTGGACGCGGAGGTGACCGAGGTGAAAGCCGTCGTCTACGAAGAGCCCTTCAGTGTGGTGGTGAAAGACGTCCAGGATCCCCAGATCCAGCATCCCAACGATGTGCTCGTACGGGTCACGTCGACCGCGATATGCGGCTCGGACCTGCACATGTACGAAGGCCGCACAGCGGCCGAGTCGGGCATCGTCTTCGGACACGAGAATCTCGGCGTCATCGAGGAGGTCGGCAGCGGCGTGACGTCCCTGTCGGAGGGGGACCGCGTGGTGATGCCCTTCAACGTCGCCTGCGGATTCTGCAAGAACTGTCTCGCCGGAAAGACCGGGTTCTGCCTGACGGTCAACCCGGGATTCGCCGGCGGAGCCTACGGCTACGTGGCCATGGGCCCGTTCATCGGCGGCCAGGCGGAGTTGCTGCGGGTGCCGTTCGCCGACTTCAACTGCCTGAAGCTGCCCCCGGGCGAGGAGTTCGAGACCGATTTCGTGCTGCTCGCCGACATCTTCCCGACCGGCTACCACGGTTGTGAACTCGCCCAGGTGTCCCCCGGCGAGAGCGTGGCCGTCTACGGCGCCGGACCGGTGGGCCTGATGGCCGCCTACTCCGCGCTGCTGCGCGGTGCCGCGAAGGTCTTCTCCGTGGACCGCGTGCCCGAGCGGCTGGCCAAGGCGGAGGAGATAGGAGCCATCCCCATCGACTTCACCAAGGGTGACCCGGCAGCGCAGATCAAGGAACAGACCGGAGGTGAAGGAACCGACAAGGGCGTGGACGCCGTCGGCTACCAGGCCCAGGCACACGACGCCAGCCACGAGGAACCCGCCATCGTCCTCAACGAGCTGGTCGAGACGGTACGCCCGACCGGCATGCTCGGCATACCGGGTCTGTATGTGCCCTCGGACCCCGGCGGTCCCGACGAGCACGCCAAGCACGGCCAGCTGCTGGTCTCCATCGGCAGGATGTTCGAAAAGGGCCAGCAGATGGGCACCGGTCAGTGCAACGTCAAGCGGTACAACCGCCAGCTGCGCGACATGATCATCGCCGGGCGCGCCCAGCCCAGCTTCGTGGTCTCCCACGAGTTGCCGCTGGACCAGGCACCGCAGGCGTACGAGAAGTTCGACAAGCGGATCGAGGGCTATACCAAGGTAGTTCTGCATCCCGGTCACGCGCTCGCCGCGTGAGGTACGGGTCCGGGTGCCAAGGAGGCGCCCGGGCCCCTCTCCGCTCACCGACGACCGATGGATGCCACGGCCGTGGTGTGACGGTGATGCGACACACTTGACGGCGATCACACACGTTCGTCGGTTAGTGTCACCGGATGTTCGATGCCACCAACCGCTCTGGGGGCACCGCCACGGCCTCTCCCCGGGCCGCCGCCACGGAGTTCGTCGTTCCCGTAAGCCCCCTGCGCCGCGCAGGAGCGGTCGCCCGCTGCACGCGCGTGCTGCTGTCCCCCTATGTCCGGCTGTCGCTGCTGTTCGCCCTGCTCGCGGGCGGCGCCACGGGTGTGCTGCTGCTGGAGCCACAGCGGCTGCTGACGCAGGGGTGGCCGCCACAGCTCGGCGGGGCCGCGGCGGCCGTCGTGTTCGCGGTGGCGTACGGGCTGTGCACCGTGGCGTTCGTACCGCGCCCCCTGCTGAACCTCGCGGCGGGCGCGCTGTTCGGCTCGCAGCTCGGTCTGGCGACGGCGCTGGTGGGCACGGTCCTCGGGGCCGGGGTGGCCTTCGGGCTGGGCCGCCTCCTCGGGCAGGACGCGCTGCGCCCGCTGCTGCGGGGCCGCTGGCTGAAGGCGGCCGACGGGCAGCTCAGCCGGCACGGGTTCCGGTCCATGCTGGCCGCCCGGCTCTTTCCCGGTGTGCCGTTCTGGGCGGCGAACTACTGCGCGGCCGTCTCCCGTATGGGCTGGCTGCCGTTCCTGCTGGCCACGGCCCTCGGCTCGATCCCGAACACGGCCGCCTACGCGGTCGCCGGCGCCCGTGCCTCCTCACCGACGTCCCCGGCCTTCCTGATCGCGATGGCCTGCATCGCCGCACCGGCGCTCGTGGGCACGGTGGTGGCCTGGCGCAAACGCCACCACCTGCGCGCACACTAATCCCGCAGCCCTCCCGACACCGCGCCCCCCTTCTCCCCCCGCCGTCCCCGAAAACCCCCCACGCGCCCCACCACCCGGCCACCGCCAACCTTGCGCCCGACCGTCACGCCCGGCCATGACCAACCCGCACCCACCACCGAGGCCCGCTGACCGGGACACGACCGCTACGCAGCCCGGCCACCGCCAACTCGCAGTCCGGCCACCACCAACCCGCTGCCCCCACCCCTTGCGCCCGGCAACCACGCCCGCCAGGCGGAGCACGGCCGCCCGCTGCCCGGCCCCCGCGCAACCCGGCCACCGCCACCCCCGCCGCCTGGTCACCCAGGCCCCCCCCCGAGCGGGACACGACCGCTACGCAGTCCGGCCACCACCAGCCCACCGCCCCGCACCTTGCGCCACGCGGCCCGGCAACCACGCACCTTCAGCGGAGCACGGCCGCCCAACTGCCCGGCCACCGTCAACCCGCCGTCATGCCCCCGGGCCTCGTAGCCCGGCCACCCGCGCCCGCCGAGCGGCACACCACCGTTACGCCGCCCGGCCACCACCAACCCGCTGCCCCACCCCCTGCCGCCCCGCAGCCCGGCCACCCACGCCCGCTGGACCGGACGCGACCACCCAGCCGCCCGGCCACCGCCGACCCGCTGCCCGGCCAAGCCCGTGCCCGGACAGGCCCGTGCCCGGACAGGCCCGTGTGCGTCAGCGCGGTTGCCGGGGAACGGGCAGCCGGGTCCCTTCGCCGTAGCCGGTCAGACGGCTTCCAGGATCATCGCGTTGGCCAGCCCTCCCGCCTCGCACATGGTCTGCAGGGCGTATCGGGCGCCGCGCTCGCGCATCGCGTGGACGAGGGTGGTGGTCAGCCGGGTGCCGCTGGCGCCGAGCGGGTGGCCGAGGGCGATGGCGCCGCCGTGCACGTTGACCTTGGCGAGGTCGGCGCCGGTCTCCTGCTGCCAGGCCAGGACCACGCTGGAGAAGGCCTCGTTGATCTCGAACAGGTCCATGTCGGCGAGGGTCAGCCCAGCCCGGCGCAGTACCTTCTCCGTGGCCGGTACGACGCCCGTGAGCATCAGCAGCGGGTCGGAGCCGGTGACGGCGAAGCTGTGCAGACGGGCCAGCGGGCGCAGGCCGAGGCGGGCCGCGGTCTCGCTGGAGGTGATCAGGACGGCGGAGGCGCCGTCGTTGACGGGGCTGGCGTTGCCCGCGGTGACGTTCCACTCGATCTGCGGGAAGCGCTCGGCGAAGCCGGGGTCGTAGTAGGCGGGCTTGAGGCCGGCGAGGATCTCCGGGGTGCTACCGGGCCGTACGCACTCGTCGCGGGCGACGCCCTCCAGCGGCGCGATCTCGGCGTCGAAGAGGCCGGCCTGCCACGCGGCGGCGGCCTTGTGGTGCGAGGAGACCGCGAACTCGTCCATCCGCGCGCGGGTGAGGGACCACTTGGCGGCGATCAGCTCGGCGCTGACGCCCTGCGGAACGAGGCCCTCCGGGAAACGTTCGGCGACTCCGGGCCCGAACGGGTCCTTGCCCGCGGGCACGTTGGACCACATCGGCACCCGGCTCATCGACTCCACACCGCACGCGACGACCAGGTCGTACGCGCCCGAGATGACGCCCTGCGCGGCGAAGTGCACGGCCTGCTGGGAGGAGCCGCACTGACGGTCCACGGTGGTCGCCGGGACCGTCTCGGGGAAGCCGGCGGCGAGGACGGCGTACCGGGTGGTGTTCATGGCCTGCTCGCCGACCTGGTCGACGGTGCCGCCGATGACGTCGTCGACCAGCGCCGGATCGACGCCGGAGCGCTCGACCAGGGTGCGCAGGGTGTGCGCGAGGAGCTGGACGGGGTGGACGTGGGCGAGGGAGCCGTTCGGCTTGCCCTTGCCGATGGGAGTGCGTACGGCTTCCACGATGACTGCGTCGCGCATGGTGCGGGCCTCCTTGGCCGCCTGGCTGCCGGCAGCGGGCTACGGCAGCTACCAGTGAGTAGGAAATTCAAACTCACGATAGCCCGATGAGTTGGAAAATCAAACCCTTCATGAGGACGGCCGTGTGTGCCGCATGGCCGCATCTAGACTGACCGCATGGCCGCAACGAAAGATCCGCGCCCCTGTTCGATCGCCGACGCCCTCGCACTGGTCGGCGAGAAGTACTCCCTGCTCGTCCTGCGGGAGGTGTGCCTGGGCAACGGCCGCTTCGACCAGCTCGTGCGCAACATCGGCGCCCCGCGCGACATCCTGGCCACCCGGCTGCGCCGCCTCGTGGACGCCGGGATACTGACCAAGCGGGTCTACAGCGAGCGCCCGCAGCGCTTCGAGTACCGGCCCACCCAGGCGGGTCTGGAGCTGGAGCCGGTCCTGATGACCCTCAAGGAGTGGGGTGACCGCCATCTCCGCAAGGGCACCGACCTCCCCATGGCCGTCGAGCACGTCTGCGGCAACGAACTGGTGCCGGTGGTCACCTGCCAGGCCTGCGGCGACCCCGTGCGCCACGAGGACCTGACGGCCCACCCGCAGACCCCGGGCTGGACGGTCTCAGGTCCGACGGCCGCCTGACCAGGCGCCTCTACTGCCCCTGCCCGTATACGCCGCCCCTGCCCGTATACTCCGCCCCGCCCGTATACGCCGCCCTGCCCAAAGCCGGGTGGGTTCCGCCGGCGCCCGAGTGATCGTTCTGGGGGGCGTGCGCGAAGACGAGGGTGGCGTGGCCGTCGGCGCCGTCGTGCTCGCCGCAGTACGCGAGCCAGGGCGCGCGCGTCCCCATCAGCGCGGGCCCCTCCCCCTCGGGCCCGATGATCCGCCCCTCCCAGAAGGCGCGCGGGCCCCACCAGAACAGGCTGGTGTAGCCCGCCAGTTCGCGCCCGGCGGTGGTCGGGCTGCCGAAGAGGAGTGGCTCCGCACGCCGGTTGGTGATGGCACTGGACCAGGTGAGCGCCCAGGACCGGAGTCCGCGTCGATGTCGTGGACCTCTGGTCTGGGCGGACCGAGGCACTCTCCCCCGCCGGCCGGACCCCGGCGGTGACCAACCCCATACCTTCTGTGTAGCCACGCGGTAGCGCTGTGTCAGTGCTTGCCCCTAGGCTTGTCCGCATGTCCCCCGATTCCATGCCCTCTGGTTCCGTGCGGCCTGCTGCCGAGGTGAACGAGCAGATCCGGGCGCTGTGGCTGCGTGCGGGCGGCACCCTGTCGCCCCAGGAGCGCGCGGAGTACGAACTGCTGGTGGTCGAGTGGGCCGAGGCGATCCGCGGAGCGGTCATCGAGGCGGCCTGAGACGGACGGCGCCTCCTGGCAGAGACGGCGCGTCGAGGCCGTGAAGCCTAAGCCCGCAGATGCCCGAGCGCCTCGTCGGTCACCGGATACGGCCGCTCCTCGGGCACCAGCGCACTCGCCCGCTCCAGTTCACCCGCCCGCACCAGGCCATGGATCTCGGTGGCCAGCGGTGAGACGTCCTCGATGCCGACGATCCACTCGTCGGCGTACCGGGCCGCCGCCTCCCCGGCGAGGCCGAGCTGCAAGGACCGGTAGGGCAGCGCGTTGTGGCGCAGGTCGCGTTCGGGATCCCACTGCACGCGGGCCGGTGACCGCCGCAACTCCCGCTTCCAGGCCGCCGGGTCGTCGTGCAGGGCCGGTACGTAGTGCGAAAGGCAGGCGTTGCGCAGGGCCCAGTCGAAACCGGCGCGGTCGATCTCGACGGCGAGGACGGTCTCCTGGCCTTCCTTGGTGCCCCAGCCACAGCGGTACATCATCCACAGGAAGGACGGTTTGATCCAGGTCATCCTGTCCCGCTTCCAGGAGGACGGGAAGCGGCCGGTACGGGCCGCGGGGCGGCCGATCTGCGGGCCGTAGGCCTGGTAGACGATGACCGTGGAGTCCGTGTGCCGAGCCCGGATCCGGAACTTGGGTTCGGTTTCGATGGATTGTTCGTTCACGGAGACAGGTTCGGGTGTCGGACGCGCCGCGCACCAGCGAATATCGGCCGCGCCTCTTGGCTCCGCGCCCCGCGTGCCCAACACTGTGCCGATGACGCAGCGTGTGGAGCTCGCGACCGTGATGGACCGGCTGGCCGTGGACGAACTGATCACCGAGTACGCCGTGGCGGTGGACGACGGGGACTGGACGGCGTACCAGGGGCTGTTCACGGCGGACGGTCGGGCCGACTACCGTTCGGCCGGCGGCATCGAGGGCGCCGCCGGGCAGGTCGCCGGATGGCTCGCCGAGAACCTGGCGCTGTTCGCCGTGCGACAGCACCTGATCGTCAACCGCCGGGTACGGTTCGGGCTCCTGGACCACGACACCGGTGACACCGCCCGGGTGCGGGCCGACTATCTCAACCCGATGCGGTCGACGGGCGACGGCGGCCCCACCGCCCCGGACCTCGTCTGCGGCGGCCGCTACGAGTTCGCGCTGCTGCGCACACCGGACGGCTGGCGGCTGCGCGAGGTGGTCGTCCACGAGAAGTGGCGCCGGCTGCCCGATCGCAGCGCGGCGGACGTGACCGGCTGAGCGGTGGGCGCACCCCGGGCGCAGCCCCGGGCGGGGCGCGGGGCTGTGTCGCTGTGCGGCGCCGCCGCACGGGCGGGCTCGGCCGTTCACGGCGGACGCGGACGGCGTACCGGCCTCGATGTCGAACGCACCCTGTCGCGAGATCGCCTTCGAGACGCACACTGGAGCCGACGCTGGGTAGGGAGGGTCCTTATGAGGACGATCGACCGCTGGCTCACCTCCCCCTGGCGACGCTCCGTCGCCGCCGCCCTCGCGGGCGCCCTGCCCGTACTCGCGTTCCCGGCGCCATCCCTGTGGTGGTGCGCGTACGTCGCCCTGGTCCCGTGGATCCTGCTGGCCCGCTCCGCGCCCACCGGGCGGCGGGCGGCGTACGACGGCTGGTGCGGCGGCTTCGGCTTCCTGGTGGCCGTACACCACTGGCTACTGCCGAGCCTGCACGTGTTCATCTTTCTGATAGCCACCCTGCTGGGCGCGCTCTGGGCACCCTGGGGCTGGCTGGTGCGCCGGTTCCTGGGCGGGGTGCCGGCACCGGGCCGGGGCGCCGCGGCGCTGCTGGTGCTGCCGTCGGCCTGGCTGGCGGTGGAGCTGGTGCGCTCCTGGCAGGGCCTCGGCGGGCCGTGGGGCATGCTGGGTGCCAGCCAGTGGCAGGTGGGTCCGGCGCTGCGGCTGGCCTCGGTCGGCGGGGTGTGGCTGCTCAGCTTCCTGGTCGTGGCCGTCAACGTGGCCGCGGCCGTGCTGATATCCGTCCGCGAGTCGCGTGTGCCGGCCGTGGCCTCCTTGGTCGCCACGGCTGCCGCGACCTCGGCCGCGTGGGCGTGGGCGCCGCGGCCTGACGTCGACGGGCGGGTGCGGATCGCGGTGGTCCAGCCCGGCATCGTGGACGGGCAGGACAGCGGCGAGAAGCGCTTCGAGCGTGAGGAGCAGCTGACCCGGCAGCTCGCCGGACAGGACGTCGACCTGGTCGTGTGGGGCGAGTCCAGCGTCGGCTTCGACCTGGACGACCGGCCCGACCTGGCGCGGCGGATCGCCGCGCTGTCCCGCGCGACCGGCGCGGACGTACTGGTGAACGTGGACGCCCGCCGCTCCGACCGGCCCGGCATCTACAAGAGTTCGGTTCTGGTCGGCCCGAACGGTCCGACAGGCGACCGGTACGACAAGATGCGGCTGGTCCCGTTCGGCGAGTACATTCCGGCCCGTTCCCTGCTGGGCTGGGCCACCTCGGTCGGCAAGGCGGCCGGTGAGGACCGCAGGCGCGGCGGCGAGCAGGTCGTGATGAACGTCGGGCACGGGCTGCGGATCGGCCCGCTGGTGTGCTTCGAGACCGCGTTCCCGGACATGGGCCGCCATCTCGCGGAGGACGGCGCGGACGTCCTCCTCGGCCAGTCCTCCACTTCCTCGTTCCAGCGCAGCTGGGCCCCTGAGCAGCATGCCTCGCTGGCCGCGCTGCGGGCCGCCGAGACCGGCCGCCCGATGGTGCACGCGACCCTCTCCGGCGTCTCGGCCGTGTACGGGCCGGACGGCGAGCCCCTCGGCCCCTGGCTCGGCACCGACGCGAGCACCGGCCGCCTGTACGACGTACCGCTCGCACACGGCGTCACACCGTACGTCCGTTACGGCGACTGGCCGGTGCACGGCGCGTTGCTGGTGCTGGCCGCGCTGTGCGCGACCGAGGGGGCGCGGGCGCTCAGGCTGCGCCGGAGCGGTCCTCAACCGCTCGTACCACCCGCTCGCACAGTTCATGAGTCGCCAGTGCGTCCCGGGCGCTGAGCACCTTGCCGGCGCGGACGGCGTCGAGGAACGTGAGGGCCGCCTGTTCGATCCCGCGCTGCCGGGCCACCGGCACCCAGTCGCCGCGCCGGCGCACCGTCGGCTGCCCCTTGTGGTCGATCACCTCGGCGAGGTTGAGCACCTGGCGCTTGGTGTCCTGTCCGGACACCTCGAGGATCTCCTCCGCCGAGCCGCTGAGCCGGTTCATCACGCCGAGCGCGGTGTAGCCGCGCCCGCCGAGCTGGAGCACGACGTGGTGGAGCAGCCCGTCCTCGACGCGGGCGCGCACGGTGACGTCGTCGACCGGGCCGGGTACCAGGAACCGCAGGGTGTCGACGACATGGATGAAGTCGTCCAGGATCATCGAACGCGGTTCCTCGGGCAGCCCGATCCGGTTCTTCTGCATGAGGATCAGCTCGCGCGGGTGGTCGAGGCACTGCGCGTAGCCGGGGGCGTACCGCCGGTTGAAGCCGGCGAACAGGGAGACGCCGCGCTGTTCGGCGAGGTCCACCAGCCGCTCGGAGTCGGCGAGTTCGTAGGCGAGCGGCTTGTCGACGTACGTCGGTACGCCCGCCGCCAGCAGCCGGGTGACGATCTCGGGGTGGACGGCGGTGGGGGCGTGCACGAAGGCCGCGTCGAGGCCGGCGGCGAGCAGGGAGTCCAGGCTCGTGTGCCGCCGTTCCCGGGGCAGGTGCAGGGTGTCGGCCACCCGGTGGAGGGTCGCGGGCGTGCGGGTCTGCAGATGCAGGTCGATCCCCGGCTGCATGCCCAGCATCGGCAGGTACGCCTTCTGCGCGATGTCCCCTAGTCCGATGCAGCCGACCTTCACGTGTTCTCCCTCTCCCGCTTGCCTGCGCGTGGTTCCCCGGAAGCATACGGGGGCCGCCAGCCGGTGATTTTGTCGAGACCGCGCGGGAAGAGCGCCAGTCCGGCCTTCGACAGTGCGGCGATCGCGGGGTTGCGTGCGGCGACGACGGCGCGGCTGCCGGCCATGCCGAGGCGGCCGGCCTCGACGGCCTGGCGGGCGATCGCGATCGTGCGCGGCAGCCGGGCGGCGGTGTGGGCGGCCAGGGCGTCGCGGGGAGTGGTCCCCTCGCGCGCGTGCGGCCGGGTGAGGGAGAGCGCGAGGACGACGGCGTCCTCGCTGGCCTGGTTGCCGCCCTGGTCGAGGGCCGGGGGCATGGCGTGGGCAGCGTCTTGGCCACGCGGACCTCATCCGCGAGCGGATCGACGGCGCCACCGGCGACTGACGTCACCTTCGGCACTCGGAAACCCCCCGTACGGGGAACGAGATCACCCGTGCGGGGGCGGCAACCTCCACTCCCTGCTGCCAAGCCGGGTGCCTACCCAGCAGAGTTGCGCGGGTGCATCGATCGACCACCACCGCAGCACTCCTGGTCACCATGGCCGTCTCGGCCCTCTCCGGCTGTACGACGGTCGAAGGCACGGCGACACCCGGGCCCCCGCCGGTCGCGGAGCCCTCGCAGCCGACGGCGCCCCGGCCGGACGGCAGCGCGGAACCCCGGGTGGTGCAGGCGCCGGCCCGGGAGGCACTGGAGATGGCCGGGCCGTCCCGGCACCCGGAGCGCTCCGAACCGGCGGCCCCACGACGGACCGGGGCAGCGCCCCCGGTCACGCACCGGCCGCCACCCGCGCCCGCCCGTTCCCGGCCGCACCGGGATCACCCCCGGCGGTCGCACGTGGACGGCCCGGCCCTGTCACCGCCGGACCCGAAGGCCGCTGACGTCTGCGCCCTCGGCAAGAAGTACGGCGGCTGGCGCGGGGACAGCCCCGAGGCGGTGATCTGCGAGCAGACATACGGTCACTGACCGCCTCCGGCGGGCACCGCTTCGAACACCGGCCCCTCGTCGCCTTCGGCGAGCCCGACACCGGGCGCCACCTCGCGCACCGACACTGATCAGCTCCAGCGGGCCCGACACCCGCCGCCACCTGGTGCCCGGCACTGATCGGCTCGGGCGGCCCCGGTGCCCGGGCCACCGCGCATCAGCACCGGCAAGGCAGCCGGTCCGCGGAAAACGGCCTGCCCCATTCACCGGTCGTTCCCAGGCAGGCCCGACGCCCGGCGCCACCTCGCGCATCGGCACCGGTACGGCAGCCGGTCCGGCGGAAAGCACGCCGGTCGCACCCCGGCGAGCCCGGCGCCATCTCGCACACCGACACCCACACCGACACCGGCAGCCGGTCCGGCACGAAACTCCCCGGCCGATTCTCCGGTCAGCCCAGGTGAGCCCGACACCCGGGGCCACCTCGTACACCGGCACCGCCAGGCAGCCGGTTCGGCAGGGAGCACCCCGGTCGATTCACCGGTCGGCCCTAGCTCGGCCGCTGCCGGGGCGGCCCCCAGCCGTCACCGTCCGGTGAGCCGCCCTCGCCCAGCCGCAGCTCCAGCCGGCTGATCGCCGCCCGTACCCCGTTGCCGTAGCCGTCGTCCGCCAGGCCCCCCACGGCGCTGCGGGCCCGGCGCAGGTGGCTGCGGGCGGCCTCGGCGCGGCCCAGCTTGACGTAGTCGGCGGCCAGGTTGAGGTGCAGGGAGGGGAGGAAGCCGCGGACGCTCAGCGGATCGCCGCCGCGGCCGTCGGCCAGTTCCTCCGCCGCCGACAACGCCCTGAGGTCCCAGGCGAGTTCGTCCGCCGGGTCGTCCTGGGTGTCGGCGAGGTAGTGGGCGAGGGTGCAGCGGTGCAGCGGGGCACCGTCCTGGCCGATCTCCGCCCACAGGTCCAGGAGACGGCTGCGGGCCTCCTCGCGGTCACCGCCGTGGTGCAGCATGACGACCTGACCGATCCGCGTCAGCAGGGCGTCCGGCGCCGCCTGTTCCTGTCGCTCCGCCACCGCGTCCTCCGGGCCGTCGTCAGCTGTCTGCCCCGACGCTAACCGGCGCCGTCGGGATTCCCGGTCAGGCGGCCCCGCACGGCACGGCGCCGCGGCCGCCGGGGACACAGCCCCGCTGCGCCCCGGCCGTGGACGCCGACGGCAGGCTCGCCGGCATCCGGACACCGCGCCGGGCGGACCCAGCGGGGCTGCTCCGGACCGCGCCCTCGACGAAGGCCGGCCCAGGTTCGGGATGCGCCCCCGGCGAAGGCCGGCACGGGTTCGCGGAACACCCCTCGCAACGGGTCGGCCCACAGTCGCGGCACACTCCGGTCGGCGGGCGACCCCCGCTCGCGGCACACCCCGGATACGGGCGAGCCCACGCACGCGGCGCACCCCCGGTCGACCCACCCTCGCGGCACACCCCCGACGAAGGGTCGACCCACCCTCGCGGCGCCGCCCGGCAATGGCACGACCCACGCTCGCGGCGCGGCCCGGCGCTGGTCAGCCCAGGTTCGGGATGCGCCAGTCGATGGGCTCGTGGCCCTGCTGGGCGACCGCCTCGTTGATCTGGGTGAAGGGGCGGGAGCCGAAGAACTTCTTCGCGGACAGCGGCGAGGGGTGCGCGCCCTTGACCACCACGTGCCGGGTCTCGTCGATCAGTGGGAGCTTCTTCTGCGCGTAGTTCCCCCAGAGGACGAAGACCGCCGGGTCGGGCCGGGAGGCCACCGCGCGGATCACCGCGTCCGTGAACTTCTCCCAGCCCCTGCCCTTGTGCGAGTTGGCCTCGCCGGCCCGGACGGTGAGCACCGCGTTGAGCAGCAGCACGCCCTGCTCGGCCCACGGCATCAGATAGCCGTTGTCCGGGACGGGCAGGTCCAGCTCCTGCTGCATCTCCTTGTAGATGTTCCGCAGGGAGGGCGGGGTCTTCACTCCCGGGCGGACGGAGAAGCACAGCCCATGGCCCTGGCCCTCGCCGTGGTACGGGTCCTGGCCGAGGACGAGGACCTTGACCTGCTCGTACGGCGTCGCGTCCAGCGCGGCGAAGACCTCCTCGCGCGGTGGGTAGACAGGACTCTTCGCCCGCTCCTCCTCGACGAACTCGGTCAGCTCCTTGAAGTAGGGCTGCTGCAGTTCGTCACCCAGAACCCCGCGCCAGGACTCGGGCAGCATGGCGATGTCGGTCACGTCAACGTCCTCACGATGTGCGGTCACTTCCAGGCTTCAGAACCTACAGGCGACCACTGACAACCGGTGCCCCGAGGGCGGTTCACCAGCTGGTCTTGCGGTGCAGCATCCACATCATCATGATCGTCGACGGGTCGAGGGCCTGCTCGCCGCCGGAGATGTCGTTGCTGGCCGCCACGAACTGCCGGCCCTGCCACAGCGGGATCAGCCGGGCGTCGTTCACCATGATCTGCTGAGCCTGCTCCATGTCCTTCACCGTCTGGGCGCGGTCGCTCTCCGCGCGCGAGTGGGGCAGCAGCTTGCCGGTGATCTCCTTCGACGGGTACGGCGTACCGAGCGCGTTGTGCTCGCCGACGAAGGGGGCGATGAAGTTGTCGGCGTCCGGGAAGTCCGGGAACCAGCCGCGTCCGAACACCGGGTACTCGCCCTTCTGGTAGCCGACCACGTAGGTCTTCCAGGGGCGGCTCTTGAGGGTGATGGTGAACAGCCCCGAGTCGTCCAGCTGACGCTTCAGCTCCTGGAACATCAGTGCCGTCTCGGAGCCGTAGCGGTCGGTGGTGTACCAGAGGGTGAGCGGCACCCGCTGGGTGATGCCGGCGTCGGAGAGGATCTTGCGGGCCTTGGAGACGCTCGGGTCGCCGTACGTGTCGAAGAAGCCGGTGGCGTGGCCGGTCAGGCCCTTGGGGACCATCGAGTACAGCGGGTCGACGGTGTCCTTGTAGACCTTGTGCGCGATCGCGCCCCGGTTGACGATCTGGGCGACGGCCTTGCGTACGGCGGGCTGCTTGGCCCAGGGGTCCGCCGGGTTGAACACCAGGTAGCTGATGTCGGTGCCGGCGCCGTCGACCAGTTGCAGGTCGGAGGTGCCGTGCTGCTGCAGGGCGAGGATGTCGTCGGCGCCGAGACCGCGGTAGGTGACGTCGATCTGCTTGTCCCGGAGCGCCTTGACCATGCTGGACGAGTCCTGGAAGTAGCGGATGGTCACCTTGTCGTTCTGCCGCTCGGCGAAACCCTTGTAGTTCCCGTTGGCGGCCAGGACGGCCTGCTTGCCCTCCTCGTACGACTGGAGCTTGTACGGTCCGGAGCCGAAGACGTTCTCGTCCTTGCGCAGGGAGTTGGCGGGGTAGTCGTCCGGGTCGACGATCGACATGGCGGGGGTGGCCAGCACGAACGGGAAGGTGGCGTCGGACCGGTTGAGGTGGAAGACGATCTCGCGGTCGCCGGACGTCTCGACGCGGTCCAGGCTGCCGAGCAGCTCCGCGGGGCCCCCGGGCGCGTCGATGGTGCGGATGCGGTCGATGGAGTGCCGGACGGCCTCGGCGTTCAGCGGGTCGCCGTCGGCGAACTTCATGCCCCCGTGCAGCTTGCAGCGGTAGGTGCGGCTCGTGGAGTCGGTGAAGGAGCAGCTCTCGGCGGCGTCGGGCTGGGGGGTGGTGGCGCCGTTCGGGTAGGCGAGGAGCGTCTGGTAGATGTTCCGGTACAGCTCCCATGAGCCGTCCCAGGCACCTGCCGGGTCCAGCGTGCTGGGGGCGCTGGTGGTCCCCACGACGATCGGCCCCTTGCTGTCGGCGTCGCCGTCGGACAGCAGACTGCAGCCGGCCAGCAGGGATATGGACGCGATCGCCGCGACTCTCCGCAGGAATCGGTTCCGGTTGAACACGCGCACGCTCCTCGATCTGCCATACCAAGGGTCGGCAGACCATACCGCAGCGTCCGGGCCGCTGAACCACCCCCGGCAGTGACCTTCTTGATCGATTGAGCGATGACGACGTTGTCATCCCGCTGTATGGGTCCCGTATGCCGTTTCGGGCGCCGTTCCACGGGGAAACGGCGCCCGAAAGCGACGATCGGCGAGAGGGTCAGCCCACGCCGGCGTTGAGGAAGATGCCGCCGTCCACGACGAGCGTCTGACCGGTGACCCAGTCGGACTGCTCCGAGGTGAGGAACGCGGTGGCGCCGCCGATGTCGGAGGGCACACCGAGCCGGCCGAGCGGGTAGGAGGCGGCCGCCTCCTCCTCGCGGCCCTCGTACAGGGCCTGCGCGAACTTGGTCTTGATCACGGCCGGGGCGATCGCGTTGACCCGGACCTTCGGCGCGAACTCGTGGGCCAGCTGCTGGGTCAGGTTGATCATCGCGGCCTTGCTGACGCCGTACGCGCCGATGAACGGCGAGGGCGCGAGGCCCGCGACCGACGCGATGTTGACGATCGCGCCGCCGTTGTCCTTCTGCCAGGCGTGCCAGGTCTTCTGGGCGAAGCCGAGGGCGGAGATCACATTGGTCTCGAAGACCTTGCGGGCGACGGCCAGGTCGAGGTCCGCGATCGGGCCGAACACCGGGTTGGTGCCCGCGTTGTTGACCAGGAAGTCGACACGGCCGAAGGCCTCCATGGTGCGCTCGACGACCTCGCCCTGGTGGTCGAGGTCGTGCGCCTTGCCGGCGACGCCGATGACCCGCTCGGCGCCGAGCTTCTCGATGGCCTCCTTGAGGGCGTCCTCGCCCCGGCCGGTGATGCACACGCGGTCGCCGCGGGCCACCAGCGCCTCGGCGACGCCGTAGCCGATGCCACGGCTCGCGCCCGTGACGATGGCGACCTTGCCGGAAAGTTCCGGGAGTTCAGTCATGTCCGTGATTCCCCGAGATCCCTTAGTTGAGCGGTCCGCCGGCGACGTACAGCACCTGGCCGGAGACGAAGCCGGCCGCCTCGCCGGTGAAGAACGCGATGGCGTTGGCGATGTCCTCCGGCTCGCCGACGCGCTGCACCGGGATCTGGGTGGCGGCGGCCTTCTTGAAGTCGTCGAAGCCCATGCCGACGCGGTCGGCGGTGGCCTTGGTCATCTCGGTGGCGATGAAGCCGGGGGCGACGGCGTTGGCGGTGATGCCGAACTTGCCCAGCTCGATGGCGAGGGTCTTGGTGAAGCCCTGCAGACCGGCCTTGGCGGCCGAGTAGTTGGCCTGGCCGCGGTTGCCGAGCGCCGAGGAGGAGGAGAGGTTGACGATCCGGCCGAAGCCGGCGTCCACCATGTGCTTCTGGACGGCCTTGGTCATCAGGAAGGAGCCGCGCAGGTGCACGTTCAGGACGGTGTCCCAGTCGGAGACGCTCATCTTGAACAGCAGGTTGTCGCGCAGCACGCCCGCGTTGTTGACCAGGATCGTCGGGGCGCCCAGCTCCTCGGCGACCCGGGCGACCGCCGCCTCGACCTGCGCCTCGTCGGAGACGTCCGCGCCGACCGCGATGGCCTTGCCGCCGGCCGCGGTGATCTTCTCGACGGTGTCCTTGCAGGCGGCCTCGTCGAGGTCGATCACGGCGACCGCGTGGCCCTCGGCGGCCAGCCGTACGGCGGTGGCGGCGCCGATGCCGCGCGCCGCCCCGGTGACTACCGCGACCCGCTGTTCAATGGTGGACATTGCTTCTCCTCGCCCTTGAGAGAACCTGTCGGGGCCCTCGGAGAGGACCCCTGATGCGGTGAGCGACCGCTTAGTACCTTCAGCACCCGTGACGCTAGAAGCCCTGGCACCCGGTGTCAACGGCACATCCCGCCGGTGTGATCCATTACCTCACCAGGAGGTCCAGCAACCGCTCCGTCTCGGCGGCCGGGTCGGCGGTCAGACCGGTGTGCACGGGACCCGGCTGGACGACGGTGGAGCGGGGTGCGATCAGCCAGCGGAAGCGCCGCCCGGCGTCGTCCCCGGCCGCCTGTCCGGCGCCGTCGCCGCCCGCGCACACCTTCTCCACGGCCCCGAGCGCGGCCCGGACGCCGGTCACGTCGGCCCGCGGGTCCAGCGCGAGCAGCCGGGCCTCGTCCAGGTGGGTGCGGGCGCCGACGTAGCCCTGGGCGCGGGAGTAGACGATCACGCCGGCGTTGATGCACTCCCCGCGCTCCACGCGCGGTACGACCCGCAGCAGCGCGTACTCGAACACGTCCCGGTCGCCGCCCTGACCCGCTCGGGTGATGTGCCGCTCGGCCACATGGCCGGCCATGTGGATGTGGCGCTCGCTCATTTGCCCTCCTCGGTGCCGGTGACGCGCTCTGCGATGACGGCCGCCCGGGCGAGCAGCGGTCGGGCATAGGCCCGGCGCAGGTCGTCCGGCGTGTCGAAGCCCGGCTCGTCGGCGAGCCAGGCGTCGGGGATCTCGGCGGTGACCTCGCCGAGGAGGTCCTCGGTGACCCGGGGTGCCAGCTCGGCCGCGGCGGCCGCGACGTCCGGGGCGAAGCGGGCGAGGGCGTGGTCGGAGGCGTCGTAGGGGCGGGCCGCGGAGGCGTCCGCGGAGGGCCAGTTGTGGTGCCAGATCATCGTGGCGCCGTGGTCGATGAGCCACAGCTCGCCTCGGTGCACGAGGAGGTTGGGGTTGCGCCAGGACCGGTCGACGTTGTTGATCAGCGCGTCGAACCAGACGATCCGCCCGGCCTCCTCGGGGCTCACCGGGAAGGCGAGCGGGTCGTAGCCCAGGGCGCCGGACAGGAAGTCCATACCGAGGTTGGTGCCGCCGCTGGACCGGAGCAGGTCCTGGACCTGCTGCTCGGGCTCGCCGAGCCCGAGGACCGGGTCCAGCCGGACGGTGACCAGCCGGGGCATCCGGAAGCCGAGCCGGCGGGCGAGTTCGCCGCACACCACCTCGGCGACCAGTGTCTTGCGGCCCTGCCCGGCGCCGGTGAACTTCATGACGTACGTCCCGAAGTCGTCTGCCTCGACGAGCCCCGGCAGCGAGCCGCCCTCACGCAGGGGCGTGATGTAGCGGGTCGCGGTGACTTCCTTGAGCATCGCCCCAGGTTACTGGGGCGCGGGCGAGGCCCGGCCGACACCTGATCGACAGCTGTGACTCGCGGCCCCCGCGCCCCTGGGCGGCAAGGATCCGGGTGCCCGTCTGAACAGGTGGTGCCCGAGGACCGTACCCCTGGACGGACCACGAAAAGCTCCGCGGAAGGGAACCGCCACATGACCAGCGCATCGCCCCAGCCCAACCCCGAGCTCCCGGCTGCGCTCGAGCAGGGCGGTCACAGCACGGGACCGGACCGCCGTATTGTCATGGCGGCGGTCGGAGCGGCGGGGCTCGCCGCCGCGCTGACCGCCTGCGGTTCGGGCGACGACTCGTCCAACACCGTCAACACGGGGTCCGGGTCCGGCACGGCCGGTGCCAACGGCTCCTCTCCGGACGGCGGCTCCTCCGCCGGCTCCGGTGGAGCCGCGCTCGCCAGGACCTCGGACATCCCGGAGGGCGGCGGCAAGATCTTCAAGGACCACGGTGTCGTGGTCACGCAGCCGACGGCGGGCACGTACAAGGCGTTCTCGTCCAAGTGCACCCACCAGGGGTGCGCGGTGAGCAGCGTGGCGGACGGCGTGATCAAGTGCCCGTGTCACAACAGCCACTTCGCCGTCGCGGACGGCAGTGTCAAGCAGGGGCCCGCGACCCGGCCGCTGCCCGCGGCGAAGATCACCGTCTCCGGCGAGGAGATCAGGCTCGCCTGATCCGCCTCAGGCCCGCCTGCGTGACCGTTCCAGACAGCCGAGCAGCTCGTCGGTGGTCGTGATCACGGCGACCAGTGCGAGGGTGTTGCGGATCATCACGGGGGTGTAGTCGTCGGGCACCCCTGCAATGGCGTCGGCCGGGACGACGGCGGTGTAGCCGAGGTTGACCGCGTCGAACACCGCGTTGGGTATGGCGACGTTGGCCGAGACACCGGTGACGATCAGGGTGCGGCAGCCGAGGTTGCGCAGCAGGGCGTCGACGTCGGTGCCGTGGATCGGGGACAGCCCGTGCAGCCGCCGTACGACGAGGTCCTCCGCGGTGACCTCGATGGGGGGCGCGACCCGGACCGCGGTGCTGCCGCTCAGCTGTTGCACGGGAAGCCGTTCGGCGGCCCGGAACAGACGGGCGTTGCGGCCGGCGCCGCGGCCGTCCGGGCGGCGCTCGGCGATCGCGTGGATCACCTGCACCCCGGTCTCGTGGGCGGCGGCGACCAGCCGGGCGACATTGCCCAGAGCGCCGCGGGAGCGGGCAGCACGGGCCAGTTCGGGCAGGGCGCTGTCCGGGCCGACGACCCCCTGCTGGCACTCCACGGTGAGCAGGACGGTGTGCACGGGGTCGAGGAGGTCACCGAGCTGCTCGTACGACGGCATCACGCACCCTTTCGCCGAGGGCCGGGGCGGTGAGAGTAACCACAACCGGGCGCGGGCGGTAGACGAGCCATTCCCTTTTCTGACGTGATGTCAGAGGATCGGCCGGAGACGGAAGTTCTCTGGCACGACGTGGGAGAAGAGGGGGCCGTATGACCGTCACTCAGCAGCGCCGGGGCCGGAAGATCATGATGACACCCGGTGAACTGGACGAGTTTCTCACCGCCCAGCGCACCTGCCGGGTCGCGACCGTCTCGGCGGACGGCGCACCGCATGTGAGCGCGCTGTGGTTCGCCTGGGACGGCACCTCGCTGTGGCTGTACTCGGTGGTGCGCAGCAGGCGCTGGGCCCAGTTGCGCCGCGATCCGCGTGTGGCGGTCGTGGTCGACTCGGGCGAGGAGTACGACCAGTTGCGCGGGGCGGAGCTGTCCGGCCGGGTGGAGTTCGTCGGTGAGGTGCCGCGCACCGGAGAGCTGTGCGCCGAACTCGACACGGCCGAGACGCTGTTCGCGCGCAAGAACTTCGGGCTGGACGAGATGCCGCACGACGGCCGGCACGCCTGGGCGCGACTGACCCCCGACAACATCGTCTCCTGGGACTTCCGGAAGCTGGGCGGGGCGTAGGCCCGGCCGGATTCCGCCACGAGGGCCGCACGGGACGCGGCCGCACGGGACGGGGGCACGCCAGGCAGGCCGCGCAAGGCAGGGCCGCACGAGACGGGGCCGCACAGGGCAGGCCGCGCGAGACGGGGCCCCACGAGGCGGACCCCGCCAGGCAGGGCTCAGCCGGGTCTGCGTACGCGACGCGGGACAGGGCTCGGCCGGGATGCCCGGCGGGCTCAGGCGAGCGTTTGTGCCGCCGTGCGCAGGGCCTCGACCGCGGCGCGGATCGAGGGGCGACGGTCGGCGTCCGCCCGCCAGACAACGTACACATGCCGGCGCACATGCTGCTTCAGCGGGACCAGGACCACCCCCTCGGGCACCGGGTGGCGGCCCAGCAGTGGAGCGATGCACACCCCCAACCCGGAGGCGACAAGGCTGAGTTGGGTGTGGGTCTCGCCGGCGCGGTGCCCGACGGTCGGCTCGACGCCCTTGGACCGGAGGGTGAACATCAGCCACTCGTGGCAGAACTCGCCCTCGCCCCAGGTGATCCACTCGTCGTCGGCGAACTCGGCGAGGTCCACCTCGTCGCGGTCGGCGAGCCGGTGCCCGGCGGGCATGGCGACATCGGCCGGGTCGTCCAGCAGGGGTGCCTTGACCAGGCCGTCCGGCACGGGCATCGGCTTGTTGTACCAGTCCAGGACCACCGCGAGATCCAGATCGCCGCGGACGACACCGGCGACGCCCTGCTCGGGCTCGAGTTCGCTGGAGCGCACCCGCAGCCCCGGATGTGTGGCGCGCAGCGCGCCGAGCGCGGCCGGGAAGAGCCCCCGGGCGGCGGTCGGGAAGGCCGACAGCCGCAGTTCGCCGACGACCTGGCCGCGCTGCGCCTCCAGGTCGGACTCGGCGAGCTCGACCTGCGACAGGATCCGCGCGGCATGCTCGGACAACAGCCGGCCGGCGTCCGTGAGCCGGACACCCCGGCCGTTCTTGGCGAGGAGCCGCTGGCCGACCTCACGCTCCAGCTTGGCCAGCTGCTGGGAGACCGCGGACGTGGTGACGTGCAGCGCGTCGGCCGCGGCGCTGACCGAGCCGTGCCGGGCGAGGGCGTCCAGGGTACGCAGGCGCTCGAGGTTCAACATGTAAGTGATTCTAAGAGGTACAGCGTGAGAAATGTCGATTGTGCTACGAGGTTGCCTACGGCATCGTTGAGGTCATGAGCTCGGCCATCGCACCCCGGACCCAG
This sequence comes from Streptomyces sp. NPDC045022, assembly GCF_056432605.1. Classification (NCBI taxonomy): domain Bacteria; kingdom Bacillati; phylum Actinomycetota; class Actinomycetes; order Kitasatosporales; family Streptomycetaceae; genus Streptomyces; species Streptomyces sp. NPDC045022. The sequence continues at coordinate 36,224 of NZ_JBWKIR010000022.1, read as the reverse complement.
TCCCCCGCCCCCGCCCCTCCCCGCGCCCGCCTCGGCTGGCGGCTCCGCTTCGGCGCCCTCTCCCTGATCTGGGGCTTCAGCTTCCTGTTGATCAAGGTGGGCACGGACGGGTACGCCCCCTTCCAGGTCACTTTCGGGCGGCTGGTGTTCGGTACGGCGGTACTGGGGGCGGCGATGGCGGTGAAGCGGGAACGGCTGCCGCGCGGGACCCGCCTGTGGGGCCACATGGCGGTCGCCGCGTTCCTCCTCAACGCCCTGCCGTTCTCCCTGTTCGCCTACTCGGAGCTGACGATCCCGTCCACCCTGGCCGGCATCTGCAACGCCACGTCGCCCCTGTGGGGCATGGCCCTGTCACTGGTCGCCCTCTCCGAGGACCGGCCGACCCGGGTCCGCGTGGCCGGGCTCGGTCTCGGTTTCCTCGGGGTCCTGACGGTGCTGGGTGCGTGGCAGGGCTTCCACGGACTGGATGCCAGGGGGACGGCGATGGCGCTGCTCGCCTCGCTGAGCTATCCGGTGGGGTGGATCTACGTCCGCCGGAAGCTGGCCGGAACGGGTAACTCCCACCTGTCGATGACGGGGGCTCAGCTGCTGCTCGCGACGCTTCAGCTGGCCGTCGTCACGCCTCTGTTCGCCGGTTTTCCCACCCATCTCTCCCTGGTGCCGTCGCTGGCGATCGCCGCGCTGGGGGCCTTGGGCACAGGGCTGGCGGTACTGATCCAGTACGGGTTGGTCGCCGAGGTCGGTCCCACGACCGCGCAGATGGTCACCTACTTCATTCCGGTCATCGCCACGGCAGCGGGAGTGGCGATACTCGGCGAGTCGCTTCGGTGGACGACGCCGGTGGGAGCGGTGATCGTGCTCGCCGGGGCCGCGCTCACCCAGGTACGGCGGAAGGGCGCGTAGCGGGCAGGGGGCTCGCGGTAGGTCAGCGGCTGCGGGCCGTGAGTGGCGCGTCGCGCGGTGTCCCGCGCCCCTTCTCAGCCCAGCCTCAGCCGTAGGCGCGGGCCGGTGACGGTCGTACGGCCGCTGCCACCGCGTCCGCAAGAGGGGCGACGTCCTCCACCGTGAGCGCCGAGACTGTGACCCGGATGCCCTGCGGGGATGCGACGCGGAAGCGGGCGCCCGGCGCGACCGCCCAGCCCGCTTGCAGCAGGCGGGCCACCGCGCCGGTCTCGTCCGGGACCGGCACCCACACGTTCATTCCACTGCGGCCGTGGGCGACGACCCCGCGCTCCGCCAACGCGTCGACCAGCGCGTCCCTGCGGGCCCCGTACGACTCGGCGACCGACGCCCGGTCCACCGCACCGTCGGTCCACAGCCGGACCACGGCCCGCTGCAACAGCAGGCTCACCCAGCCCGGGCCCAGGCGCTGGCGGCCGCGCACCCGGTCGACGGTGACGGTGTCCCCGGCGAGGACGGCGAGGCGCAGGTCGGGACCGTAGGCCTTGGCGGCGGAGCGGACGAAGGCCCAGTGGCGGGTGACGCCCGCGAGGGGGTGCAGCGGCAGGCCGACGATGCCGTGGCCGTGGTCGTCCTCGATGAGCAGGGTCCGCGGGTGGTCCCGCAGCACCGAGCGCAGCGCACGCGCGCGCGTGGCGGTCACCGAGGCGCCGGTCGGATTCTGCGCGCGGTCGGTGACGATGAGGGCGCGGGCCCCGGACTCCAGGGCGCGGCGCAGGTCGTCGGGGCGCGGCCCGTCGTCGTCCACGCCGACGGGGACCGTGCGCAGCCCCAGGGCGGGGACGAGGTCGAGGGCGCTGCCCCAGCCGGGGTCCTCCACGGCGACCGCGTCGCCGGGTTTGAGGTGCGCGGCGAGGACGCGTTCGATGGCGTCCAGGGAGCCGGAGGTCACGGTCAGCGGGCCCCCCGGAACGCGGTCGGCGTCGAGTTCGGCACGGGCGATGCGGACGAGGTCCGCGTCGACGGGGTCGTCGCCGTACAGCACGGGACGCCGGTCCGCCTGTTCGGCCGCCGCCGCGAGGGCCGGGCCCAGGCGGGGCAGCAGGGCCGGGTCGGGATTGCCGGTGGACAGGTCACGGCCCCCGGCGGGGACCTGCACGCGCAGTTCCTCGCGGCCGGTGGTGGCCGGCTTGGGCCGGATGCGGCTGCCCCGGCGGCCGGCCGTCTCGATCACCCCCCGTTCGCGCAGGATGCGATACGCGGCCGCGACGGTGTTCGGATTCACCCCCAACTGAGCCGCCAACTCCCGCATGGGAGGCAGGAGTTGCCCCGGCGCCAGCTCGCCCGCACCGACCGCCTGCTCGACGCCGGCCGCGATCTCGGCTGCGCCACGTCCTTGAATCCGATACTCTCCTAGCACAAAAGTCATTATGCACTAGTGCAATAGAGATCGCGCACCAGATCGCCAGGGAGGGACCCTCATGCAGGGCACGACCGAGGAATCGCGGACCGCCGCCTACACGCCGACCGACCGCACCGTACCCACGCGCTCCGCGCACCGCGCGTCGTACGACAAGGAGCTGGTGCACTCGATACTCGACGAGGGGTACGTCTGCCACCTCGGCTTCGTCCGCGACGGCGCCCCGGTGGTGCTGCCGACCCTGTACGGCCGGGTCGGCGAGCGGCTCTACGTGCACGGGTCCACCGGTTCGCGCCCGCTGCGGATGACCGGCCAGGCCGACCCCGGCCTGCCGGTGTGCCTGACGGTCACCCATGTCGACGGGCTGGTGCTGGCCCGCTCGGCCTTCCACCACTCGATCAACTACCGCTCGGTCGTGGTGCACGGCGTCGCGCACGAGGTCACCGGCCCCGAGGAGCGGCGGCTGGCCCTGGACGCGCTCGTGGACCATGTCGTACCCGGGCGGGCCGCCGACTCCCGGTCCGCGAACAGGAAGGAACTGGCCGCCACCGCGGTGATCCGCCTGGACCTGGACGAGGTCTCGGCCAAGGTCCGCACGGGCGGCGCCAACGACGAGCCCGAGGACCTGTCCCTGCCGCACTGGGCCGGGGTCGTGCCGCTCCGCAAGGGCTATGACACCCCTGTCGCCGACGCCCGCCTGACGCCCGGCATCGAGCTGCCGGACTACCTGGCCGTGCTGTAGGACGGAACGGTCACACCGGCCCGTCCTGCCCGGCAAGGGGCTGGGCGGTCACGCAGGGGCCCGGTCCGTCGTGCCGCGGGCGGGGCAGTCACGCCGGGACCGGTTTCCGCCGGCCGGTCCCGCGGGCCTCGCTCGCGGCGAGGCCCCCGACCGCGCCGAGCATCAGCAGGGTGCCGGCCGTGGTGGTGGCGGTGAGCCGCTCGCCGAGCAGGGCGACGGCGAGCACGGCCGCGGTCACCGGCTCCAGGAGCATGATCACGGAGACGGTGGCGGACCGTACGACGGCCGCTCCCGCGAAGTACAGCGCGTACGCGAGGGCCGTGGGCACGGCGGCGATGTACAGCAGGAGCCAGAGCAGCCGCGCCGGGTGGGCGGTGTGCGGGAGCAGGCCCTCCTGCACCGCGAACGGCAGCAGGCACAGGCTCGTCACGGCGAGGGACCACACGGTCGTGTCGGAGGCGTCGGTGCCGCCGTCCCGGCCCCACCAGCGCGTGAGCAGGGTCATGGCGCTGTAGCCCGCCGCCGAGGCGAGCGCCAGGAGCACGCCCGCCGGCCGTACGGTCGCGGCCGGTCCGCCGAAGGTCAGCACGACGAGCCCGGCGAGGGCACCGGTGACCGCCAGGACGCCCCCGGCGCCGAGCCGCTCCCGGAGCAGCGACCGGGCGCCGAGCGCGATGAGGACGGGGCCCGCGCCCAGGGTGACGACGGTGGCCACGGCGAGACCGGTCGACTCCACGGCCGCGAAGTACGCGGTCTGGAACACGGCGAGGCCGAGGCCGGTGACCACCGCCCGGGTGACCCTGCGGCGCAGGGGTTCGGACGCGGCCGGGCGGACGCGCGGGCGCAGCCCACGGCTGGCCAGGAGCAGCAGGAGACCCAGCGCGCAGCGCCAGAAGGACAGACCGAAGGCGCCCAGGTCGCTGGTCCGGTAGACCAGCGAGGCACCGGCACCGGCGGTGCCCCAGGCGGCACCGGTGATGATCAGGTAGAGCAGGCCACGCCCGACGGGCAGGCCGGAAGCAGTGTTCGACAAGGGAGTTCTCTCCGCAGCGGCGCACACAGGGTGCGGAAGTTCGAGGGCGACCCACTTCGGTGGGGCGCGCGGACTTCATCTGCGGGCAACACCGTCCAGCCCGGCGCGGCTGCACCGAGCGAGTGACCCGGAGGCCCGCCTCAGGCGGCCGGGGGCGGAAGGACGAGCGCGTTCGACGGCATGACCGGAAACCTATGCGGCGGTGCCTCGGGCGGACAACTCCCTTTCCGCGCCGCCCGGGGCGACCGGCTCCGGAGAACCCTTGGCGGGCGTCGAGGACTGGGCGATGAACGCGCCGACCAGGACGACCGCGCCACCGGCGACCTGCGGCGCCGACAGGTGCTCGCCGAGCAGTACCCAGGCCAGCACGGTCGCGATCACCGCCTCCAGGCAGGCCACCACCCCGGCGACCTGTGGGGACAGTCGCCGCACGGACAGCACGCCGGTGATGTACGCGACCACCGTCGCGACCAGTACGATCCAGGCCAGCAGCGCGACGGCCGGTACGGCGGTGCCGTTCAGGTGCGCCGAGCCGGCCAGCACCGACCAGTCCATGCTCCAGGGACGGGCGACGACCGTCAGCACGACGGCACCGACGAGCAGTCCGTAGGCGATGACGCCGAGCGGGTCCGGGGCTTCGTCGCCCGCGTCGCTGCCCTGGTCGGAGAGGACGAAGTAGCCGACCTGGCAGCAGGCGGCGCCGAGCGCGCACAGCAGTCCCAGCACGTCGAAGCCCAGCCCCGACCAGACCTCCACCACACAGGCGAGACCGCCCGCCGCGAGGATCACGCCGAACGCGGCGGCGCGGGTCACGGGCCGCCGCTGCACGAATCGCACCCAGCCCAGCACCAGGGCCGGAGCCAGGTACTCGATGAGCAGTGCCACGCCCACCGGGATACGGGAGAGCGCGGCGAAGTAGCAGGCCTGTACACCGGCGACCGCGAGCAGCCCGAACCCGGCGAGCAGTGCGGGACGGCGGCGGGGCAGGGCGCGGTGCCGGACTGCGAGCGGCAGCATGACCACCGCGGCGCCGGCCACCCGCAGCCACACCACGTGCAGCGGGTCGAGACCCGCCTCGATCAACGGCTTGGCGGCCACTCCGGACCCGCCGAAGGCCAGCGCCGAGACGAGCGCGAGGCCGAGCCCCGCGCCCTTGCCGGAGGTGCCCTGACTGCTCTCTGACGTACGCACCGGCACATGATGACAGGCGACGACAGGAGCGTCACCCCCCTTGACACCTGTCTCAGTTGATGGACGGCCGGTGCGTCAGCAGGTCACGCCGGCGTCGCCGGTGTTCACTCCCCGCCGGTCTCGATCCGGGCGGGCAGATCGCGGGCGGGGATGCCGGCGCGTCCGAGGACCTCGACGGCGCGCGACCGCGGGTCCGTGAGGAGCGCGGCGAACAGATCGGTACCGGTGGCGCGGAGTTCGCCCCGCCGTCGGGCGCGCTCGCGCGCCTCCGCCAAGGCGGCGGCCGCGACAGGGGACCAGCCCCCGCCGTCCCGCGCCTCACCGCCGCGAGCGGTGGGGACGGCTGCCGCGGCGTGGTCGGCCGTAGGGGCGTGGCCGGCCGTGGTGGCTGAAGCGGCTTGAACGGCAGGCATGGCTGGAGCGGCTCGATCGGCCGGCGTGGCCGGAGCCGCTTGAACGGCGGGTATGGCGGGAGCGGGGACGAAGGCGATCGCCCCGGAGTCCTCCACGCTGCCCTGCCACCGCAGCCCGTAGCCGATGCTGCGCTGCACGAGGTAGCCGAGCAGCCGGGCGAGCCGCGCGGGGCCGCCGACGGCGGCGCGGACCTCGGGGTCGTGTTCCAGCAGGGAGTGCAGGAGATGGGCGGTGTCGATCTGCCGGTCCCCGTCCCGGACGGCCCTGCGGCGGGCACCGTCGGCCACCGCTGCCAGCTCGGCACCGAGCCCGGCATCGTCGTCCCTGTGCGCGGTCGCCTCGTCGCGGGGGGCCCGGCGGGCAGTACGGGATTGCACACCCCCACCCCATCAGTCACGACGGGGCCGCGTCATCCACGGGGGGAACCATGTTCGCGTCCCACAGAGAGTGGACATCGCCGTCCCGGATCTCATCCTTACGGAGGAGATCCGGCCGATCTGCCGCCAGGGGCGCGCGCCGCCTTGCCATGCACTGAACGTTTCTGATCGTTCATCAGTATTGAATGTTCACGCCCCTGCGGCTACGTTCCGCGACATCGTAGCCCGCTACGCCCGATCCGAAGGGGTGGTCGCATGGCCGAAGTCACCGCGCAGGCACGCATCCAGGCGCCGGCCGGGAAAGTGTGGGCCCAGCTCACCGACTGGCCGTCGTACGGGGAGTGGAACGCGACCCACACCAGTTTCCCCCAGGGCGGCCCCGAGACCATGGCCGTGGGCGGGACCTTCCAGGAGAACATGAAGCTGATGGGCTTCCCCGCGGAGGTGGACTGGACCATCGAGGAAGTGGAGCCGGCCCGGGTGTTCGCCATTCGCGGCAAGGGCCCGATGGCGGTGACCGTCGCGACGCGCTACACACTGACCCCTGACGGGGACGCCACCAGCGTCCGCATCGACGGTGAGTTCACCGGCGCCGCGGTGTCGTTGATGGCGGGCAGGCTCAAGGACTCGGCGACGGCCGCCCTGAACGAGTCGCTGCGCAAGCTGGGCGGTCTGGTGGCCTGAGCCGGGACGCACGAAGGCGCCCCGCACGGATACCGCACGGGGCGCCCCGGTCGCCGTACCGACCTCAGTGCTCGTCGGCGAGGATGAGGTACAGCTTCTTGCGGGCGTCGTTGATGACGGCCAGCGCCTTCTCGCGCTGCTCCTTGCTGCCCGTCTTCCAGACCTGGCCGAAGGCCTCCATCAGACCGACGCCGGCCTGGCGGATCTCATGGAGGGCCTCCCAGTCGACCCCGCGCGAGGCCTCCTCCCAGGGGGCGTCCGGACCCTCCTCGGCGGCACTGCGGCCGCTGTCGGTGAGCGAGAAGAGCTTCTTGCCGCCCTCGCTCGCGCTGGCGATAAGACCCTCGTCCTCCAACAGCTGGAGCGTCGGGTAGACCGAGCCGGGGCTCGGCTTCCACGCGCCACCGCTGCGTTCGGCGATCTCCTGGATCATCTCGTAGCCGTGCATGGACCGGTCCTTGAGCAGGGCCAGGATCGAGGCCCGCACATCACCGCGCCGCGCCCGCCCCCTAGGTCCTCCGCGCCCTCGCGGCCCCCAGGGTCCGGGGCCGAAACCGGGTCCGCCCGGGCCGAACCCCGGTCCGCCCGGCCCGAAGGGACCGAAGGCGGCCCGCCGGCCGTCGAATCCACCCATGCCCCGCCGACCGGGGCCCTCGTGCCGATGTCCACGCTCGAATCCGTGGGTACGCATCGTGATCACTCCGTTCCATCGCTGATCTGTCACGTATGCATCGCGTATCGCTCGCGATGCTTCAACGATATATCGCCGACGGATCGCCTGATAACCCCCGGGTACGGAGTGGGATGCGCCGGGCCGCTCAGCCGGCCGGACCGCCGGGCGGGAAGCGGTCCGGCACTCGTGAATTGGCCTTGGTCCGGGGGTCGGCGGAGCCATTAGCGTCAGCGCCATGCGCATTCGAATCGTGGACGCCTTCACCGACCGCCCCTTCGCCGGCAACCCGGCCGGAGTCCTGCTCCTGGACGACGCCTTCCCGGACGACGACTGGCTCCAGAACGTCGCCCTGGAGGTCAACCACGCGGAGACAGCGTTCGCGCACCCGCTGTCCGGGCGCGGTGAGGCGGACTGGGCGCTGCGCTGGTTCACGCCCGTCACCGAGGTCGCGATGTGCGGGCACGCCACGCTCGCCACGGCCCACGTCCTGCACACCACCGGCGCCCACGAAGGCGCGGTGCGGTTCGCCACCCGCAGCGGCGTGCTCATCGCCACGCCCGCCGCGGACGGCTCGGTCACCCTCGACTTCCCGACCGCCCCCCTCACCCCCGTCGAGGTCCCGGCCGGAGTCGCCGAGGCGCTGGGCGCGGAACCGGCCGCCGCCTTCGACACCGGCCCGAACGTCGGCGACCTGCTGGTGGAGCTGGCCGACGAGAAGACCGTCCTCGGTCTCTCCCCCGACCACAGCGCCCTCGGCGCCTACTCCTCGCGCGGCATCATCGCCACCGCCTGTGCCGAGGACCCCTCCCGCGGGTACGACTTCGTCTCCCGCTGCTTCTTCCCGAACGTCGGCATCGACGAGGACCCGGTCACCGGCAGCGCCCACACCGCACTCGCCCCGCACTGGTCCGCCCGGCTCGGCCGCGACGACCTCACCGGGCTGCAGGCCTCCCGCCGCACCGGGCTGGTCCGCACCGCCGTGCGCGGCGAGCGCACCCTGCTCACCGGCCGCGCGGTCACCGTCATCGAGGGCGAGCTGCGCGCCTGAACGGCCCGCCCACGGTCCTCAGGCCGTCGGCAGCCAACCCACCTTGCCCGCGAGGACGGCATAGCCGACGAAGGCACCGATGTCGAGCAGCGAGTGCGCGACGACCAGCGGACCGACCCGGCCCCAGCGGCGGTACAGCCAGACGAACACCACGCCCATGGCCATGTTGCCGAGGAAGCCGCCGACGCCCTGATAGAGGTGGTACGAGCCGCGCAGGACCGCGCTGGCGACCAGCGCGGTCCCCGGGGTCCAGCCCAACTGGCCGAGCCGGCGCAGCAGATAGCCGACGACGATGACCTCTTCGAGGATCGCGTTCTGCAGGGCGGAGAGGATCAGCACCGGGTACTTCCACCACACGTCCGGCAGCGCCTCGGGCACGACGGTCAGATTGAAGCCGAGGCCACGTGCGGCCAGGTAGAAGGCGATGCCGGTACTGCCGATCACGGCGGCGACCCCGGCTCCCCGGGCCAGATCGGGCCGGGGGCGGGTACGGTCGAAGCCCAGCGTCCGCAGGCTCTTCCCCTCGCGGAGCAGCAGGTGGGCGACGAGGGCCACCGGGACCAGCGCGCTGGCGATGCCGAAGAGCTGCCAGGCGAGGTCGAGCCACGGGCGGCCGGGCGCGGCCGACGCGTTGAGGGTGGCCGCCTGGTCCTTCAGGCCGCCCGGCTTGGTGACCGAGCCGATGAAGCTGATCAGCGCGGAGACTCCGCTCGCCCCCAGCGAGAGCGCGAGGACGAGCAGCGTCTCGTCCCGCAGGATCCGCCGCGGGTCACGCGCCGGCGCCACGGAATCGCCCACCGAGTCAGCCTCCACCTGCACCCCTGCCTCCAGCCGGCTCATGGGCCCACGGCCCCTTTCGCCTGGCAAGGATCGCAGAACCACAGGGGGAGACCGCGCACCGGGCTGCCGACGGACGGCCCCGTTCGGCCGCCGTGCACTCCCGTCCGCCCCGACGGCGCTCGGCCACAACGGCGCGGGCCGACGGTCACCACGGCGGACGGCCCGCCAGGGCCTGCCTTCCTGATCTCGCCGGGGCCGCGGTCGGCCGCGAGGCGCCGTCGCTGGAGCCGGCCTGATCCGGAAGAAAGGCCCCGAGCCCCTCAGCCCAGCGGCACCGGCTCCGGCAGACCCACCGGCCAGGTGTGCACCGGCTCGCCGACATGCATCAGCTCGGCGTAGCGCCGGGTCGTCGCCGCCAGGGCCGCCTCGCGGGTGAGGCCCTGCTCGAGCGCCCGGTGGAAGGTGGCCGCCTGCCAGGACGCGCCGTTGACCCGCCGCCGGCAGCGTTCCTCGATGACCCCAAGGTAGAGATCCCGGTCGGCGGCCTCGACGCCCCACGCATCCAGCCCGGCGGAGGCCAGCGGCAACAGCTCGTCGCGGACCAGGGTGACCGCGTCGACCTCGCCCGTGCCGCCGTAGCGTCCCCGCCGGGGCCAGACGAAGCGGGCGTCGATCCCGTGCCGGCACGCCGCGTCGAAGTTGGCCTCGGCCACGGCGAAGGGCAGCCGGGTCCACACCGGCCGCGAGTCCTCGGCGAGGGCGCGCACCAAGCCGTAGTAGAAGGCCGCGTTGGCGATCACGTCGGTGATGGTCGGCCCGGCCGGCAGCACCCGGTTCTCCACCCTGAGGTGCGGGACGCCGTCCGCGATGCCGTACACCGGCCGGTTCCAGCGGTAGATCGTGCCGTTGTGCAGGACGAGTTCGGCGAGCTTGGGGGTGCCGCCGGCGTCCAGCACCTGCAGCGGCTCCTCCTCGTCGCAGAGCGGCAGCAGGGCCGGGAAGTAGCGCAGGTTCTCCTCGAACAGGTCGTGGGCGGAGGAGATCCACCGCTCCCCGAACCAGGTGCGCGGCCGCACCCCCTGCGCCTGCAGCTCGGGCGGCCGGGTGTCGGTGGACTGCAGAAACAGCGGCGGCCGGGACTCGCGCCACAGCTCGTGACCGAAGAGGAACGGTGAGTTGGCGCCGACGGCTATCTGCGCGGCGGACGCCACCTGCGCCGCGTTCCACACGTCGGCGAACCGTGCCGGAGTCACCTGGAGGTGCAGCTGCAGCGAGGTGCACGCGGCCTCGGGGACGATCGACTTGGAGGTGCACACGAGGTGCTCCACGCCCTCGATGTCGAGCCGGAAGTCCTCCCCGCGCGCGGCCACGATCTGGTCGTTCAGCAGGGTGTAGCGGTCGACCTCGGAGAGGTTGGAGGAGACCAGGTCGTCCCGGTCGAGCGTGGGCAGGATGCCGATCATGACGATTCCCGCGTCCACCTCACCGGCTTTCCGGTCTGCGTACGCCAGAGAGGTGCGCAGTTCCTCGGCGAGCCGGTCGAATACCCGGCCGCCCAAACGGTGTGGGGCGATGTTCACTTCCAGGTTGAACATGGCTAGTTCCGTTTGGAAGTCACGGCTCGCGATGCGCTCCAGCACCTGCCCGTTCAACATTCTCGGCATACCGTCGGAGCCCGCGAGATTCAATTCGATCTCCACCCCCATGAGGTTCTTGGGGCGATCGAAACGCTTCTCGACCAGCAGTCGCTCCAGTCCCGTCAGGCACTTTTGGAGCTTTTCGCGGTATCGCTGGCGATCGGACAGGTCGAACTGCCCTGCCACGACCTTCTCCCCCATCGAAGTGTCCCTCCTTGGATGGGCGGGCCGACGATCCGGCCGCCGGGCTCCCGAGTCAGGGGGGATGATGCCCAGCGGAGACGATCGATAACGTCCCGCGCGGGCCCAGCGCCCGCTACTCTGTCGAATGTTCCCTGCGGCACATTCACGAGGCATGCCGCCGACGCACCTTCGAGTGCCCCGAACGCCTCGTGAAAAACGCCGACGACATTCGGCCGACCGCTACCGGCACGTATCGCCAGGTCAGCGCCGAGGAACCGGTGCGAGAACCGGGATGAGTCCCGCAAATCGACGGCCCAATAGCGCCTTGCGTGAGTTACCGGAATGGGATAGACGAAGCAACGGCCGAACATCCGTCGTATAAACTTCGCCCACAAGGCAGAAGGTTGGCGCCCTCGGTCCTGGTTCCTGTCGTGTTCCTGCCGTCACCACGACGGGCGGCAGCCGAGCCGCAGCTTTGTTCACCGACCCGGGCCCCCACCCCTCAGGCCTTTCCGTGAGCAGACAGCGCCGTCCGCCCCACCCTCCTCGCGCCGCCGCGCCTGTCGAACGAGAGGCGACCCACATGCCGCTGCACGTGCCCCCTGCCCCCGCGCCCGCCCTGCGCTCCGTTCTCACCGCCCTCAGTTCCCCGACCGCGGTCCGTGAGGCCCGCACCCCGTCCCTGCGCGCCGCGCAGGGCCCGGCGACACCCGAACTGCCGCTGCCCGTCCATGTGCTGGACCGGATCACCGCGCAAGGCCTGTCCGCGACGAGACTGGCCGGCTGGCGCTTCCTGATCCGCTGCGGCGACCGGGCGGTGGCCGCGGCGGAGACCATGCTCACCCCCGACGGCTGGGCCTTCTCGCACTTCTTCGAGGGCCCGTACGTCCCCTCCACCGAGCGCGCCCTGCAGCAGGCCGAGACGCTGCAACAGTCCTACCAAGCACGCCTGCTGTCCGTGCCCGGTCTGTACATGCTCACCCTGTGGCTGCACGGCGACTGCGCCGCCGACGGCGCGGAAGGCCACCCGGCCGCCACCGATCTGCTCGTCCCGCTGGCCCCCGCACCCCCCGGCATACCGGCGCACCGGCCCTTCCCGGTCGCCGAGTTGCTTCCGGTGCTGACCCATCGGGCGACTCCCATCCCACTGCTCGGCTCACCTGCCTGAACGAGACCCGCGTACCCCGCTCCCCGGAAGGGAAGCGGGGTACGACTGTTTCCGCCGGATGACACCCTGCGGACTAGCCCGTTCCGACCACTGCGAACCACCCGAAGTGACAGTGCAGTTGGGTGAACCGACCGCGCGGGTGACGCGTCCTCAACCTGTGAGAAGCGGTGCAGCGAAATCCCTGCGGAATGACGCCCGGAGGGCAACACTGGGTTCCGACCGACTTATCACCACGGGGGACGGACATGACCACGACACAGCGAAAGATCCCACCCATGTGCCAGCACCAGCCACCGTGCCCGCCAGCCGAATCCGCCGACCGGGAGTCCGCCCGTCTCGTGGCACACCACCCGGAGCAGGGATGGAGTCTGCTGTGCAACGGCGTCCTGCTCTTCGAGGACACCGGTGAGCTGCTGCCCGACGGCCGGATCATCGCTCCGCACCGCCCACTCGGTGCGGAGTGGGTGATGACCGCCGCCTGAGCACAGCGCAAGCGATCCGAGGGGCCGGCCGCACACATCCCGTGCGCACCGGCCCCGATGTGTGTCCAGCCGTGACTACCGTACGTAGCCGGACATCATCGCAGCGCCTCCCACAGGGCCTGGTACGCCGGTTTGGGGTTCAGCCGTTCGTCCCACGGCAGGGCCGCGCCCTCGCCCGGGAAGAAGGCCGGCCGGTACGTCGTCCGGCAGCGTCAACTGGGTCGGCCGGTCGAGGACGTTGCCGATCTGGCGCCAGTGCACCAGACGGGCTCGCGCACCGCCTTGACCGTGCCCGAGTGGCGGTGAACGCCGGAAGACCACCGCCCGGCTGGTCGAATCACCGCCGCGGGAGTGGGATGGAGGGCAGGGGCCTTGCCGGCGGGCACGTCCGCCTGAGCCATCCGGTCGGCGCCCGTGGGAAGCGAACGGTGGAGTCATGTCCGGTTACGACGCCTCGGCGGCCGCTCGTGTGGTGGTCGGTGTCAGCGGCTCTCTGGGCAGTGTCACGGCCCTGCGGCGGGCCACCGCGCTGGCCCGTCGGCTGGGAGCCGAGCTGTGGCCGGTGCTGGCCTGGGAGCCACCGGGCGGTGATCCCGCCGCTCGGCGCTCCCCCGGCGCCGGCCTGCTGGTCGAGGAGTGGCAACGGCTGGCCAAGCAGCGGCTGGCCTCGGTGCTGGACGAGATCTTCGGGACGGAGAGCCCCGGTGTGCCGACGCACCCCGTCATCGTCCGCGGCACCCCGGGCCGGGCGCTGGTGGCGACCGCGGACCGGGAGGACGACGTGCTGGTGGTGGGGGCGGGGCGGCGCGGCCTCCAGCGCGCCTTCTCGGGCCGGGTCTCCCGGCACTGCCTGGCCCATGCCGTGTGCCCGGTCCTGGCGGTGCCCCCGTCCCCGCTGGAGACCGAACTGCTGTCCGTCCACCGGCGCAACACCTGGCATCTGCGCATCGACACGCGCGAGTTGTGAGGGGCGGCTCGGCGCCGGATGACCGAAGGTGCGGCTGTGTCCACGTGCCGGGCCGGAGCCGGAGCCGTCGAGCGGGAGTCCTGAGCACACGATCCCGGGCGGTCCGGCGATGCCGGCGCGTCAAGAACGGCCCCTCGGCCGTCAGGGTGCCATCAAGGTGCGGTGCGGTCGGCTCTCGACGGCCCCGCGACTGTCTACGATCGAACTCATGGGGCACCGCGACGACACTCGCCCCCGGACGCAGGGCTCCCACTCGCCCGACCGCGGCGACGTGGTGCACGACCGCGAATGGACCGAGGAGATGCGCACTGCGGTCCGCTGCTCCGGGTTGCTGTTCGCGCTTCTGCTCTTCGTCGACTGGACGGCCGGCTCGCTCGGCTGGTGGCGCGGTGGCCTCTGGCTCCTGCTGGCCCTGCTGCTCCTCCTCGTCCTCCTTCCGGCCCGCGTCTCGGCCGGAAGGGGCTGGTTGGCCACCCGCCGTCTGCTGCGCACCCGCCGGGTTCGCACCGATCTGCTGATCGCGGTCCGTCCGCTGGACGGCGTGGCACAGCGTCTGGTCCTGCGCGACGCCCTCGGCCACCGGGTCGAGATCGACCCCGGGGTCCTGATCCGCAATCCCGCCCTCTGGTACCGGCTCGACGAGGGCGCCCGGATGTCCGAGGCGGCCGGAACCCTGCTCTGCGGCGCGACCGCCCTGCATCGCCTCGCCCACCGCCTGGACCGCGAGACCGCGCTGGCGGTGTTCCGGGCATCGGGACTGGAGTGACGCCGCCCGCCACCGCGCCACGGACCGCGGCGCCGCCGGCCCTACGCGGGGGAAGCACCTAGGGGGAAAGCCGCCGGGTGCCTTGGATCGGCCGCCCTCCGGCACCGTAGGACATGACGCTCGGTGGCCGTCCCCGGATCGGCACCGCGCGGGACCACCCGTTGCGTCCAGGTCCGGGTGACCGCCCCCTGCCTCCCCTTGTTGATGCGGCGTCCGCGTTCCCGGGCGATTCTTAACGCAAGACTGACGCCCACGGAGCCAGGATCCGTGGGCCCAGGCGTCACTCTCTGCTTACGCTGGTGCCGTCGTCCGCGTGAGGGCCAGAAAACCGCGGAGCCGCACATCAGGAGTACGCCGATGGTCACGACCGAACACCCTCCCAGTCGCCTGCGCACCTGGATGCTGGAGGGTCTGTCCGACATGGGCAAGAACGGCGGCCACACGGGACCGCACGCCGAGCCGGAGCCTGCGCACCAGGGGCAGCGCTGGTGGCGGGTGATGTGCCTGACCGGTGTCGACTACTTCTCCACCCTCGGATACCAGCCGGGCATCGCGGCCCTGGCGGCCGGTCTGCTGTCACCGGTGGCGACCATCGTGCTGGTGATCGTCACCCTGGCCGGCGCCCTGCCGGTCTACCGGCGTGTGTCCGAGGAGAGCCCGCGCGGCGAGGGCTCCATCGCGATGCTGGAGCGGCTGCTGTCGTTCTGGCAGGGCAAGCTGTTCGTGCTCACCCTGCTGGGTTTCGCGGCCACCGACTTCCTGATCACGATCACCCTCTCGGCGGCCGACGCCTCCACCCACCTGGTGGAGAACCCGCACCTCACCAGTACCCTGCACGGTCACCAGATGGTGATCACGCTGTTCCTGGTGGCCCTGCTCGGCGCGGTGTTCCTCAAGGGCTTCCTGGAGGCGATCGGCGTCGCGGTCGCCCTGGTCGGCATCTACCTGGCGCTCAATGTCGTCGTCGTGATCACCGGTCTGTGGCACGTCGTCACGGCCGGGCACGTGATCACGGACTGGACGAGCGCCCTGACCGCCGAGCACGGCAACGTCTTCGCGATGGTGGGTGTGGCGCTGATCGTCTTCCCGAAACTCGCCCTCGGCCTGTCCGGCTTCGAGACCGGCGTCGCCGTCATGCCGCACGTCCAGGGCGACCCGGGCGACACCGAGCAGCGTCCGGCCGGCCGGATCAGGGACACCAAGAAGCTGCTGACCACCGCCGCGCTGATCATGAGCTGCTTCCTGATCGCCACCAGCTTCATCACCACGCTGCTGATCCCCGCGGACGAGTTCAAGACGGGCGGCCAGGCCAACGGCCGTGCGCTGGCCTACCTCGCGCACGAATACCTCGGTGGCGCGTTCGGCACGGTCTACGACGTCTCGACCATCGCCATCCTGTGGTTCGCGGGCGCCTCGGCCATGGCCGGTCTGCTCAACCTGATGCCCCGCTATCTGCCCCGCTACGGCATGGCCCCGCACTGGGCGCGGGCGGTGCGCCCGATGGTGCTCGTCTTCACCCTGGTCGCGTTCCTGGTGACCTGGATCTTCGACGCCAACGTCGACAAGCAGGGCAGCGCCTACGCCACCGGCGTGCTGGTACTGATCAGCTCGGCCGCGATCGCGGTGACCATCGCCGCGCGCAAGGCGGGGCAGCGCGGCTGGACCATCGCGTTCGCCGTGATCTCGGCGGTGTTCCTGTACACGACGGTCGTGAACGTCATCGAGCGCCCGGACGGTGTGAAGATCGGTGCCTGCTTCATCGCCGGCATCATCCTGGTCTCGCTGCTGTCCCGGCTGGCCCGTGCCTTCGAGCTGCGCGTGACCAGCGTGACGCTCGACCCGCTGGCGGAACGTTTCATCCGGGACATGGCCAGCCGCAAGATACGGTTCATCGCCAACGAGCCGGATCGCCGCGACAAGGCCGAGTACCGCGACAAGATCGAGCAGATCCGCGCCGACAACGACCTGCCCGAGCAGGAGGACTTCGTCTTCGCCGAGGTCACGGTCACCGACCCCTCCGAGTTCGAAGCGTGCCTGACCGTACGCGGCGAGGTGCTGCACGGCCGCTACCGGGTCCTGACCCTGGAGTCCGCCTCCATCCCGAACGCCCTCGCCGCGCTCCTCCTTCACGCCCGGGACGTCACCGCTTGCATCCCGCACATCTATTTCGAGTGGACCGAGGGCAACCCGTTCGCCAACTTCCTGCGTTTCTTCCTCTTCGGTCAGGGCGAGGTCGCCCCGGTCACCCGCGAGGTGCTGCGCGAGGCGGAACCCGAACGGGCGCGGCGGCCGCGCGTGCACACGGGCTGAGACCGAGCACACGCGAGACGGAACGGGGGCCGGCGCGGCGGCCGCTTCGCGCACATGCTGAGACCGGGCGCACGCCGGACGGAATCGGGGCGGGCAGGTGGGCAGGTGGGCCCGCGGGGCCCACCCGGACAGGAACCGTCCGGGCAGGCAGGCCCGCGCGGCAGCACCCAGGGTGGCACCGGCGCCGGCCGGAGCATCAGGCCCACGCACGCCCCCGGGGGCGTCCCCGCGTCCAGGTTCCCGGCGCTTGGCTCTATCGTGACCGGCATGCAGTCCTACACGATCGGCCAGGCGGCGCGGCTGCTCGGCGTGAGCCCGGACACCACCCGCCGCTGGGCCGATGCGGGCCGGGTGGTGACCCACCGCGACGAGGCCGGCCGGCGTCTCATCGACGGCCGGGACCTCGCCGCGTTCTCGGTCGAACTGGCCAAGGCGGGCGGCGGCGAGGAGGACGCCTCCTACACCTCCGTGCGCAACGCCTTCCCCGGCATCGTCACCGCGATCAAGCTGGGCGACGTCGCCGCCCAGGTGGAGATCCAGGCGGGCCCGCATCGGCTGGTGTCGCTGCTGACCCGGGAAGCGGTCGAGGAACTCGGCCTGGAGGTCGGTATGGAAGCCACCGCGCGCGTGAAGTCCACCAACGTACACATCGACCGCTTCTGACCCGGTCCGCTGCCGCCCGCCGGCGCCCCGCCCGAGGGGCCGTTCATGGAGCCGCCGTCGGCGCGTGACCGGATGTGGCCGGCGCGGGACCGCTCTGAACGCGACCCGCACGCCTGTCGGCCGGCCCGAAGGGGTAGCCCCCGTCCACCCGGATCGCGGTGATCCCACTGATGTGCCGGGCCCCGCACCGGTCCTGCGGAAGCACCAGTTGGGGTCCGGCCGCGTCCAGCGGGGCGTCGTCGAGGGTGAGCGCGAGCAGTACGGGCGCGTCGGCGAAGTCCGGGTCGATCTCGGCCCAGGACAGCACCGCGTGGTGGCCGTCGGCGCCGGTGACCGCGATGAGGAACCGCAGGCGGTCCTTGCTCCGTGCCGGGTCGAAACCGGGACCGGCGTCGGTGAGCACGTCGTACAGGCGCGGGCCGGTGAAGCGGTGGTGCTGGACGCCGCTGGTCACGCACTCGAAGCTGACGTCCGCCCGGTGCTGTGGCCAGCGGAGCAGTTCCGGCACGGTCAGCCGGGCAGGTCGTACCAGATCACCGGCCAGGGCGAATTCCGCGAGCGTCACCGTCGACCACCTCCCGCAGAACGGTACCCGCCCGAGAGCGCCGCACAAACGCACATGCGAGCTACAAGCCACAAGTTCGCAGCTCATGCGATGCGACAGGAGACTTCCGCCTGGCAGATGCGGCAGTATCATCGCCGCACGGCCGATGCCCGGCCGTCAGGGCGCGACAGTCGTTCGACAGAACCTGAGGAGAGATCCGTGATGACCCGTTCCGTGCGCCGGACCCGGCGGATGCTGCAGCTGGCCGGTGCGGGAGCCGCCGCTCTGATGGCACTCAGCGCCTGCTCCTCGTCGTCCGACTCGAAGGACTCGTCCGGTTCATCGGGCAAGCCGGCCTCCCCGAAGCTGTCCGGCACGGTCACCGTGTTCGCGGGCGCCTCCCTCAAGGAGAGCTTCACGACGCTCGGCAAGCAGTTCGAGCGGCAGCACCCGGGCACCAAGGTCAGCTTCAACTTCGGCGGCAGCGACACCCTCGCCGCGAACATCACCGGCGGGGCCCCGGTGGACGTCTTCGCCGCCGCCAGCCCCAAGACCATGGCGATCGTCACGGGCAGGAAGGAAGCGGTCGGCACTCCGGCCACCTTCGTCCGCAACCAGCTGGAGATCGCCACCCTGCCGGGCAACCCGCACAAGGTGACCTCCCTGAAGGACCTCACCAAGTCCGGTCTCAAGGTCGTCCTGTGCGACAAGACGGTGCCGTGCGGCGCCGCCGCCCAGAAGGCCCTGGACGCCGGCAAGCTCAAGCTCACCCCGGTCTCCTACGAGCAGGACGTCAAGGGCGCCCTGACCAAGGTGGAGCTGAAGGAGGCCGACGCGGCGGTGGTGTACAGGACCGACGTGAAGACCGCCGGTGACAAGGTGGAGGGCGTGGAGTTCCCCGAGTCCGCCGATGCGATCAACGACTACCCGATCGCCCTGCTGAAGAACGGGCAGAACGCTGAGGCCGGCAAGGCGTTCATCGCTCTCGTGCGGTCCGCCGAGGGCCGGCAGGTACTGGGCGAGGCCGGGTTCCTCAAGCCGTGACCTCGCTCCACGATCCCGGTGCGGCGGCCGGCCCCCGCACGGGCCGGCCGCGGCGCCGCCGCGTCGGCGCGGGGGGCCGGCGCGGGGTGCCGTTGCCGCTGCTGCTGCCGGGAGTGCTGGCGCTGGCGTTCCTGCTGCTGCCCCTGCTCGCGCTGCTCCTGCGTGCGCCCTGGCGCAGTCTGCCGGACCAGCTGACCAGCACCGAGGTGTGGCAGGCGCTCCAGCTGTCCCTGGTCAGCGCCACCGCGGCGACCGCCGTGAGCCTCGTCCTCGGCGTGCCGCTGGCCTGGCTGCTCGCCCGCACCGACTTTCCCGGCCGAGGCCTGGTACGCGCCCTGGTGACGCTGCCCCTGGTCCTCCCCCCGGTCGTCGGCGGTGTGGCCCTGCTTCTCGCCCTGGGCCGTAACGGCGTCATCGGCAAGTGGCTGGACGCCTGGTTCGGGATCACGCTGCCGTTCACCACCACGGGGGTCGTGATCGCGGAGGCGTTCGTCGCGATGCCGTTCCTGGTCATCAGCGTCGAGGGCACCCTGCGCGCCGCCGACCCGCGCTACGAGGAGGCGGCCGCCACGCTCGGCGCGTCACGCTTCACCGCGTTCCGCCGCGTCACGCTGCCGCTCATCGCCCCCGGCATCGCGGCGGGCGCCGTGCTGGCCTGGGCCCGCGCCCTTGGCGAGTTCGGTGCGACGATCACCTTCGCGGGCAACTTCCCCGGCCGCACCCAGACCATGCCCCTCGCGGTCTACCTCGCCCTGCAGAACGACCCCGAGGCCGCCATATCGCTCAGCCTGGTACTGCTGGCCGTGTCGATCACGGTACTGGCCGGGCTGCGGGACCGCTGGATGACGACATCGTGACGAACCCCCAGCCCGAAGCCACCGACGGCGCCCAGCCTCCCCAGGCCCCGCCGGCACCTGCGGCCGCCGACGGCGCTGACCCCGCGCAGGGGCCACCCGCACCCGACGACGAAAGCCGCACCGGTGGTGCGGGTGGGAACCCGACCCCGGCCGACGGCCGGCCACCCACCACGCAGCCGCACCCGCACCCGCACCCGCACCCGGCCGCCGACGGCGCTGACCCCGCGCAGGGGCCACCCGCACCCGACGACGAAAGCCGCACCGGTGGTGCGGGTGGGAACCCGACCCCGGCCGAC
>NZ_JBWKIR010000022.1:0-15945 GCF_056432605.1 Streptomyces sp. NPDC045022 | reverse complement strand
GGCCGGCCACCCACCACGCACCCGCACCCGGCCGCCGACCGCTCGGCCCCGCCCACCGAGGGCCTCGACGCCCACCTCGTCGTCGACCGCTCAGCGTTCCGCCTGGACGTGACTCTGACGGCCGCCCCAGGCGACGTCGTCGCGCTCCTCGGCCCCAACGGCGCCGGCAAGACCACCGCCCTGCGCGCCCTCGCCGGTCTCGTTCCGCTCACCGACGGCCACCTGCGCCTCGACGGCGTCCCGCTGGAGCGCACGCCCCCGGAGTCCCGCCCGGTCGGCGTCGTCTTCCAGGACTACCTGCTCTTCCCGCACCTCTCGGCCCTGGACAACGTGGCCTTCGGACCGCGCTGCCAGGGCGCGAGCAAGCCGGAGGCCCGCGCACAGGCCGCGGCATGGCTGGACCGTATGGGCCTCGCCGACCACGCGGGCGCGAAGCCCCGCCGGCTCTCCGGCGGCCAGGCCCAGCGTGTGGCCCTCGCCCGCGCCCTGGCCACCCACCCCCGGCTGCTGCTCCTGGACGAGCCGCTGGCGGCCCTGGACGCCCGTACCCGCCTGGAGGTCCGTGCCCAGCTCCGCCGCCATCTGGCCGAGTTCGAGGCGGTCGCCGTCCTGGTCACGCACGACCCGCTGGACGCCATGGTGCTCGCGGACCGGCTGGTGGTCGTCGAGCACGGCCGGGTCGTCCAGGAGGGCAGCCCGTCCGACATCGCCCGCCACCCCCGGACCGACTACATCGCACAGCTCGTCGGCCTCAATCTGTACCGGGGGCAGGCCGCGGGGCACACGGTACGGCTGGACGCCGGGCCCTCGATCACCACGACCGAGGAACTGTCCGGGCCGGTGTTCGTGGCGTTCCCGCCGTCCGCGGTCACCCTGTTCCGGGACCGGCCCACGGGGGCCAGCGCCCGCAACCTGTGGCGCTGCGAGGTCGCCGGCCTGGAGACGCACGGCGACCAGATCCGCGCCGACCTCACCGGCGAACTCCCCCTCGCCGCCGACCTCACCACGGTCGGCGCCGCCGAACTCGACCTGCACCCCGGTGCACCGGTCTGGGCGACGGTCAAAGCGACTCAGACCCACGCATACCCGGCCTGAGCGTCCTCCCGCACTACGGTGAGGGGCCATGACCCTGAGCATCCGCAACCAGCTTCCCGGCACCGTCACCGAGGTGCGCCCCGGCGAAGTCATGGCGACCGTCAAAGTCCGCCTGTCCGGCGGCCAGAACCTCACCGCGGCCATCACCCTGGAGGCCGTCGAAGAGCTGGCCCTCGCCCCCGGTTCCGCGGTGCGCGCGCTGGTGAAGTCGACGGAGGTCTCCCTCGCCACCAACCGGATCGAGGGCCTGTCGATCCGCAACCAGCTCCCCGGCACGGTCACCCATCTCACGCTCGGTGAAGCCATGGCGATGGTGAGGGTCACTGTGGACGGCGGCGAACTCACCGCCGCGATCACGAAGGACGCGGCCGGCGACCTCGGCCTCTTCGTGGGCTCCGATGTCATCGCCCTGATCAAGTCGACCGAGGTCGCACTGACGACGGCGCAAGCAACCTGACGTCCCGCTCAGGCACGGCACGACGAAGCCCGAGGGCCCCGTCCAGGCACGGACGGGGCCCTCACGCTCACACGCTCACACGCATGTTCAGTCCTCGTACGCGTCCAGCGGCGGGCAGGAGCACACCAGGTTGCGGTCACCGAAGGCCTGGTCGATGCGGCGCACCGGCGGCCAGTACTTGTCGGCCGCCGAGACGCCGGCCGGGAAGACGGCCTCCTCGCGGCTGTAGGCGTGCGTCCACTCCCCGCCGAGCGCGGCGGCGGTGTGCGGGGCACCACGCAGCGGGTTGTCCTCCGCGACCCACTCGCCGGAGCCGACCTTGTCGATCTCCGCGCGGATGGCGATCAACGCGTCGCAGAACCGGTCCAGCTCGGCCAGGTCCTCGGACTCGGTCGGCTCGATCATCAGCGTGCCGGCCACCGGGAAGGACATGGTCGGAGCGTGGAAGCCGTAGTCGATCAGACGCTTGGCCACGTCGTCCACGCTCACGCCGGTCGCCTTGGTCAGCGGGCGCAGGTCGATGATGCACTCGTGCGCGACGAGGCCGCCGGGGCCGGTGTAGAGGACCGGGTAGTGCGGCTCGAGGCGCTTGGCGATGTAGTTCGCGGAGAGCACGGCGACCTGCGTGGCCCGCTTCAGGCCCTCGCCGCCCATCAGGCGGACGTACGCCCACGAGATCGGCAGGATGCCCGCGGAACCCCACGGCGCCGCGGAGATCGGGCCCACGCCCGTCTCCGGGCCGGCCGCCGGCTGCAGCGGGTGGTTCGGCAGGTACGGCGCCAGGTGCTCGCGTACCGCGACCGGACCGACGCCGGGGCCACCGCCACCGTGCGGGATGCAGAAGGTCTTGTGCAGGTTCAGGTGGGAGACGTCCCCGCCGAAGTGGCCCGGCTTGGCGACGCCGACCAGGGCGTTGAGGTTGGCGCCGTCGACGTAGACCTGGCCGCCGGCCTCGTGGACCCGGGCGCAGATGTCGGCCACGTGCTCCTCGAACACTCCGTGTGTCGACGGGTAGGTGATCATGAGCACCGACAGCTCGTCGCCGTACTGCTCGATCTTCGCCCGCAGGTCCTCGATATCGATCTCGCCGTCCTCGGCCGTCTTGACGACGACGACCTTCATGCCGGCCATCACGGCGCTGGCCGCGTTGGTGCCGTGCGCGGAGGACGGGATCAGGCAGACCGTGCGCTGCTCGTCGCCGTTGGCGCGGTGGTAGCCGCGTACGGCCAGCAGACCGGCCAGCTCGCCCTGCGAACCGGCGTTCGGCTGGAGCGAGACCTTGTCGTAGCCGGTGACCTCGGCGAGACGTTCCTCCAGCTCGTGGATGAGCGTGAGGTAGCCCTCGGCCTGCTCGGCGGGCGCGAAGGGGTGCAGCTGGCCGAACTCGGGCCAGGTGACCGGCTCCATCTCGGTGGTCGCGTTGAGCTTCATGGTGCAGGAGCCCAGCGGGATCATGCCGCGGTCGAGCGCGTAGTCGCGGTCGGCGAGCTTGCGCAGGTAGCGCAGCATCGCGGTCTCGGAGCGGTGGGCGTGGAAGACCGGGTGGGTCAGGTAGTCGTCGGTGCGCAGCAGCGCCTCGGGCAGGGCCTCCCCGGCCGCGGCGTCCAGCGCCTCGATGTCGCCCTCGACGCCGAAAGCGGCGAAGACGGCGCCCAGCTGGGCCCGGTTCGTGGTCTCGTCGCAGGCCAGGGAGACGTGGTCGGTGTCGACCAGGCGCAGGTTGACTCCGTTGTTCCGGGCGGCGGCGACGACCTCGGCGGCCTTGCCGGGCACCCGCGCGGTGACGGTGTCGAAGTAGGCACCGTGGACGATCTCCACACCGCCGGCCTTCAGGCCCTCGGCGAGGATCGTGGCGTACCGGTGGGTGCGGCGGGCGATGGTCCGCAGACCCTCCGGCCCGTGGTAGACGGCGTACATACCGGCCATCACGGCGAGCAGCACCTGCGCGGTGCAGATGTTGCTGGTGGCCTTCTCACGGCGGATGTGCTGCTCACGCGTCTGCAGTGCGAGCCGGTAGGCCTTGTGGCCGTCGGCGTCGACCGAGACGCCCACGAGCCGGCCCGGCAGGCTGCGCGCGAACTTCTCCTGCACCGCCATGTAGCCGGCGTGCGGCCCGCCGAAGCCCATCGGCACGCCGAAGCGCTGGGTGGTGCCGACGGCGATGTCCGCGCCCAGCTCGCCCGGCGAGGTCAGCAGGGTAAGCGCCAGCAGATCGGCGGCGACGGTGACGACGGCGCCCAGCTCGTGCGCCTGGTCGATGACCGGCTTGATGTCCCGTACGGCACCCGAGGCGCCCGGGTACTGGATCAGCACGCCGTTGATCCCACGCTCGGCGATCCCCGCCGGAATGCCGTCGCTGAGGTCGGCGACGACGACCTCCACGCCGGTCGGCTCGGCGCGCGTCTCGATGACGGCGATGGTCTGCGGCAGCGCGTCCGCGTC
The DNA here is from genome assembly GCF_056432605.1 of Streptomyces sp. NPDC045022. NCBI lineage: Bacteria > Bacillati > Actinomycetota > Actinomycetes > Kitasatosporales > Streptomycetaceae > Streptomyces > Streptomyces sp. NPDC045022. Next base: position 11,951 of record NZ_JBWKIR010000022.1, on the reverse strand, counting down.
GACCAGGAACAGGCCCTTCTTGTTCCTGCCCATGCGCCGGGACAGCGCCATCGCCTCGGCGGCGGCCGTGCCCTCGTCCAGCAGGGAGGCGCCGGAGGTGGGCAGGCCGGTCAGCTCGGCGACCACGGTCTGGAAGTTCAGCAGGGCCTCCAGGCGGCCCTGGGAGATCTCCGGCTGGTACGGCGTGTAGGCCGTGTACCAGGCAGGGTTCTCCATGACATTGCGCAGGATCACGGGCGGGGTGAAGGTGCCGTAGTAGCCGAGGCCGATCATCGAACCGAGGACCTGGTTGCGGTCGGCGAGCGAGCGCAGCTCGGCGAGCACCTCGGCCTCGGTGCGGGCGCCCGGCAGGTCCAGGGCGTCGGCGTTCTTGATCACATCCGGGACCGCGGCGGCGGTCAGCTCGTCGAGCGAGCCGTAACCGACCTGCGCGAGCATCTTGGCCCGCGCCTCCTGGTCGGGCCCGATGTGGCGCTGCTCGAAGGGGATGCCCTGCTCGAGCTCGGAGAGCGGAATGCGATGGGCGGTCATTGCGGAGGCCTCCTGGTCTGACGCGACCTGCGAGGGGCACCACGGCGCGGGTGCCCGAACGGCCTCCCCCTCTGTCATCTCGACCTGAGAGCTTCACCGGGCGCCCGAGGGTCCCGGCTTTCACCGTCGGTGAGAGCGGAAGCCGTCGACACCCGCTCTGCTTTCCAGAGTGACCTCGTCCGTGCGGTACGTGAGCCTGAGAGATTCCGGGGAGGATTTGCTCCTTCGGCGCCTCCGAGGTGGTCGGAGGACTCTCCCGCACGGGGTCAGCAGCCGCTGTCAGCCTACCAGCGAGGTCAACGCCTGAGCCTTCGAGTGGCCGCCTCCTGGAATGTGCTCTTTTGTAGTGCTTACGGATGAGTTGCGACCAAGTGGAGGGAGAGGGACCGTGCAGACCGACATCGATCCGCGCAACCTGATCGGCCGCAAGGCGTTCGACCGCAATGGCACCAAGATAGGCACCATCGACGAGGTGTATCTCGACGACGCGACCGGGGTACCCGAGTGGGCGGCCATACGCACCGGCCTGTTCTCCCGGGACGCCTTCGTCCCGCTCGAGCCGAGCGAAGTGATCGACGGTGCCCTCCGGGTCCCCTTCGACCGTGCCCTCATCAAGGACGCCCCCGACTTCGGCGTGGGCCGCCACCTCTCCCCCGAGCAGGAACTCCAGCTCTACCACCACTACGGTCTCGATCTGGCCCCACCGCCCCCGTTCCCCGACCACGACTTCGGCAGGCTGGCGGGCTCGGAGGAGGCCTGATCCCCGTCCGCAGCCTCCCGTCTCCCACCGGCCCCCTGATCCCCGTCCGCAGCCTGACTCCCCTCCGAAGGCCGCCCCCCGCCCCAGGCCGCACGCCCGCCCGAAGCCTGACTCCGGTCCATGCCGTCCGCGCGCGGCGGCATCTCCGGGCCACCAGCGGCGTCGCGGTGCCGCGCTTCCCCCGGGGCCGGGGGCGCAGCACCATGACGGTGACCAGTCGAGCTGTCGGGACCGGCGGGCGCGTGGGCGACGTCGGCCCCCTGCACCAACGGCAACGGCTCCACCGACTCCAGCGCGGGATCGTCGACGCGAAACGTCCGCACCCTCCCCGGCTCCGACTGCGGCGTCTCGAAGCGCACCGTGACCCGGCCCAGGCCGCTGCCCTGCACCCAGCCGTGGCCCCACTCGGCATGCCGCACGTCCTGCCCGGCACGCCACTGCCGCTCGGCGGGCTCCGGCTGCTCGGCCACGGCCTCGGGTGCGACGTCCTCGGCGAGGTCTCCCGCTGTCCGCTCGCCCGCCGCCTGCGCGAACAGATCCTCCTGGGTGTAGTCGGCGAGCCCGGTGACCCCCACGCCGAGCAGCCGCACCCCTCCCGTGGTGTCCACGGAGTCCAGCAGCCGCGCGGCTGCCTCCCTGATGACAGCCGGATCGTCCGTGGGCCCCCTGAGCGTCTCGGAGCGGGTGAGCGTCGAGAAGTCGTAGCGCCGTACCTTCAGCACGATGGTCCGCCCCGACAGCCCGGCGTCGCGCAGCCGCCGCACGCACCGGTCGGCGAGCCGCTGCACCTCCAGGCCGACCCGCAGCCGGTCGTGGATGTCCACGTCGTAGGTGTCCTCGACCGACACCGACTTCGCCTCCCGCTCGGCCACCACGGGCCGCTCGTCGCGGGCCAGTGCCATGGCGTACAGCGCGTGCCCGTGCGCCTTGCCGAGCAGCCGGACGAGTTCGTCCTCGCCCGCCTCGGCCAGCTCCTCGACGGTGTTGATCCCGGCCCTGCGCAGATGGTCCCCGGTGGCCGGCCCGACCCCCGGCAGGGTCCGCACCGGCATCGGCCCCAGCAGTGCCCGCTCGGACCCCGGCTCGATGAGCACGAGACCGTCCGGCTTGGCCTGCTCGGAGGCGATCTTCGCGAGCATCTTGGAGGCGGCGAGCCCCACCGACCCGGTGAGTCCCGTGACCGCCCGGATGTCCGCGCGCAGCTTCTCCCCGGCCAGCCGCGCCGACTCCTCGTCCCAGGCCGCCGCCCCGGCCTCCAGGTCCACGAACGCCTCGTCCAGGCTGAGCGGCTCGACCAGCGGCGACAGCTCCCGCAGCAGCGCCATCACCTGCTCGCTGATCGACCGGTACAGGGCGAACCGCGGCACCAGATACGCGGCGTTCGGTGCCAGCCGGCGCGCCTGGGCCATGGGCATCGCCGAGTGGACCCCGAAGACGCGTGCCTGGTACGACGCGGTGGCCACCACCCCGCGCGGTCCGAGCCCGCCCACGACGACCGCCTTGCCGCGCAGGCTCGGCTTGGACGCCTGCTCCACCGAGGCGAAGAAGGCATCCATGTCGAGATGCAGGATCGTGGGCGCGTTTCTCACATGTCCGATGCTGCACCACGGCACTGACAACGCGGTGGCACCGGGGGGCGCCCGGTCGGCCCGGGCCTCAGACCGCCCGGTTGCGGCGCCGCGCCAGCTCGTCCGCGGGATTGTGGCCGACGAGGGTCTCGCCCGTGTCGACGCGCTCACCGTGCAGCTGGGAGAGGGCGCTTTCCACGTCCCGCCACACCACGCCGACGGCGATCCCGAAGATGCCCTGACCGCCCTGCAGCAGGGCGTGCACCTCGTCCGGCGAGGTGCACTCGTACACCGTGGCGCCGTCACTCATCAGCGTCATCCGCTCGAGGTCGCGGAAACCGCGTTCTCTGAGGTGCTGGACGGTCGTGCGGATGTTCTGGAGCGAGACACCGGTGTCCAGGAACCGCTTGACGATCTTCAGGACGACGACGTCCCGAAAGCTGTAAAGACGCTGAGTGCCCGACCCGTACGCGGGCCGCACGCTCGGCTCGACGAGGCCCGTGCGGGCCCAGTAGTCGAGCTGCCGGTAGGTGATGCCGGCGGCCGCGCAGGCCGTGGGCCCGCGGTAGCCGATCTCCTCGGACGTCATGGACGCCGCCCCTCCGCCGTTCGGCACCGCCGTCGGCCGCTGCGGAGCGTGATCGACCGCGCTGCTGTGATGGGGGTACCCCCCGCCCGAACGCAGCTGAGAGCCTGGGGAAGGGTACGGACCGCTCTCCCCGAAACCGCGTCCCGAGGCACCCCCAGCCGTACCGTCGCCGCTCGTTCTCACGCCGACCTCCGTCCTTGACCTGCCTTCTCGACGGTAGGCAGTCACCAGGGGTGCGTCAACGATCGCCACACTCGGCACGCCGAGTGATAATCACCCTAGGAGTGGTTTTCCGTGCCCCACCGCGGGGAAAGGCTAGCCGAATGCGCTCGCGGGAAGCCGTAGGACGCTCTCAGTGGCCGTTGGCAATTGCCCGCACGAACCCCTGGCCGGGCGGGCCGGCCCAGGGCCGCGTGCCGCTCACTGACTGCTGGTGCCGAAGTCCTCGGGCGAGATCTGGTCGAGGAACTCGCGGAACTTCTCCACCTCGTCCTCCTGCTCGTCCGGGATGGCGATGCCCGCGTCGTCCAGCACCGTGTCACTGCCGTAGATCGGCGTTCCGGTGCGCAGGGCCAGCGCTATGGCATCCGAGGGACGGGCGCTGACCTCGACTCCACTGGCGAACACCAGCTCCGCGTAGAAGACGCCTTCCCGCAGATCGGTGATGCGTACTTCGGTCAGCTCCTGGCCGACGGCCTCCAGCACGTCCTTGAACAGGTCGTGGGTCAGCGGTCGCGCGGGGGCCATGCCCTGCTGGGCGAAGGCGATCGCCGTCGCCTCCCCCGGCCCGATCCAGATGGGGAGATAACGGTCGCCCCCCACTTCGCGCAGGAGCACGATCGGTTGGTTGGAGGGCATTTCGACCCGGACACCTACGACATCGAGCTCGTTCACACAGCAACCCTAGGCCGTGCTCGGGACGTTTGGGTAGTCGGGCCGGGAACAGGTGCCCGATCCGGCCGCTGCGGAACCCGCGGCTTCAGGGCAGCCGCACACCGAGAGCGGTCTTCACCAGGGCCGCGTGCAGTTTCACCGTGAGCCCCGCCAGCTCCTTCGTACGGGCCTCGGCATGCGCCCTGGTCTGCGGATTGCGGTGGCGCTTGAGCGGGGCGACCACCTGGTCGACGAGCCCCGCCTCGCGGTCGGCGGCGGCCTTCATCGCCCGAAGGTGGCGCGGCTCGATGCCGAACCGGCCCAGCTCGGCGACGAGGGAGGCGACAGTGACGGCCTCGGCGTCGTACGCCCCGTCCTCCAGCGGAGCGATGAGCCCGTAGGACTCCCACTCCTTCAGCTCGCCCTCGTCGATGTCCGCGGCGGCCAGCAGCTCGGCCTTGCCGACCCGGGCCACCGTGCGCGCCTCGGACGGCTCCGGTACGTCCTCTGCGGTGCGCTGGCGCCCCACCAGGGGCAGCGGGACGGCCTCGCCCCGCTCCATGGCGTCCAGGTGCTCGCGGATGACCTTGAGCGGCAGATAGTGGTCCCGCTGCATCCGCAGGACGTGCCCGAGGCGCTCGACGTCCCCGGCGCTGAACTTGCGGTACCCGGACGGGGTCCGTTGCGGCTCGATGAGGCCCTCCGACTCCAGGAAGCGGATCTTGGAGATCGTGACCTCGGGGAATTCGTCGCGCAGCACGGTCAGCACCGTGCCGATGCTCATCAGCACACTGTCCCTGGCGGCGGCACCGCTTCGGGCACCGCCGCTCGGCGTTTGAAGCATGGACCTTCCCTGGGGGTCCCCCCGGACGCCGGTCCGGGGGCGGGTCAGATGCCCTGCCGGCTCGCGAAGAACACGAGCCGGTACTTGCCGATCTGCACCTCGTCACCGTTCGACAGAGCGACCTGGTCGATCCGCTCGCGGTTGACGTACGTGCCGTTCAGGCTGCCCACGTCGGCCACGGTGAACGAGCCGTCCGGGGTGCGCCGGAACTCCACGTGCCGACGCGAGACCGTCACGTCGTCGAGGAAGATGTCGCTCTGCGGATGACGGCCGGCCGTGGTCAGGTCGCTGTCCAGGAGGAAGCGGCTGCCCGAGTTCGGTCCCCGGCGCACCACCAGCAGCGCCGAGCCCAGCGGCAGCGCGTCCACCGCGGCCTGCGCCTCGGGCGAGAGCATCGGCAGCGGTGTCTGGCCGGTCACCTCCGCGTCGTAGGCCTCGATGCCGGAGATCGAGATCGTGGACGTCGTCTCGGAGGGACGCTCGGGCGTCACACCGGGGCGCAGCGGCGCGCCGCAGTTGGAGCAGAAGCGGGCGTTCTCCGCGTTGCGGTTACCGCACCTCGTACACACCAGGACCGACATCGACGGATCCTCCTGCCGCGGCTGCCCCGCCGGGACGTTGGACGCGTACGGGCCGGGGGCGAACTCTCGACCCGTACCTGAGGTTGACGGTTGCCCGAAACCTATGCCGCCGGACTGGGCAGGGTCAACAGACGCCGCGCCCTGAGCACTGGAAATGTCACCGCCCGGACCAGCGACCTGGTCCCGGAACAGCGGGCGCCGGCCCTCCGCGTCAGGCTGTGCGCGATGACGAGCGGTCGCGTTGTCGCTGCCCTCTCGCGCGCTCTTGCCGAACAACTTCGCAAACAACTTCACGGGCGATTCCCCTTGACCGAAACAGACCCGCCCGTGGGGCAGGACGAACCCTGATTGCCTACACCGGCCGAGCCGGACATTCTCACAACGTCCGTATCCACCAGACAGTTTCCACCACGCACCACCCCTTCGGTGCGCCGACCCCCCGCAACCTCATGCCCCTGCCGGACGTTCCCCATGCACCACCGGTTCACTGGGAGGACGACCGAGCGTAGTCAGGCCGCTTCGCCTGTCGCAAGGCGTCCACGACGATCTTGTCCGACCGCTCGACGGTCACTGTGGCCTGCTCCTTCTCCAGGGTCTGCACCACTCCTCCCGGGATGTTCAGCGCCGGCTCCAGATCCTGCGGCTTGCCGATGACCTGGAAACGATAGGGGGCGTTGATCTTGTTCCCGTCGACGCTCACCGTCTTGCCGGAATCCGTGAAATAGGTGTTCGCGACCACGCGGACACCATTCACCTGGATCGCCTCCGCACCGGCCGCGCGCAGCTCCTGGATCGCGTCGAGCAGCATGTCCGCCTGGACCGTCCCCTTCTTGTCCTCGATCGTCATCGTGATGCCGGGACCCCGCGCCGCCACGGTGCCCGCCAGGATGCCGAGTTGTTTCTCCTTCTCGGCGGTCTGCTTGCGAGCCTCCGCGGCCTGGTCGGAGCTGCTCTGCAACTCCTGACTCTGCTTCTCCAGTCCCTGCTTCTCGTCCTGAAGACGCTGAGTACGCGAATCGAGTTCATCCAGGATGCGAACAAGATCTTCCTGACGGGCGCCGCGCAACGCGCTGTCGCTGTCACTGTTCGACGCCACCTGCACGGCCAGGCCGAAACCCAGACCGAACAGCAGCACGGCGACGATGAGTTGGGCCCGGGTGACCCGCGGCGGCCACAGCCCCTCGACCAGCCGCTGCCGGCCGGTCATCGGCTCCTCGGGCTGTTCCCCGGGCGCCTGCCCGGCACCGGGTGCGGGGGCGGGCACCTCGGCCGGCAGTTCCTTGCGCAGCCTGCTCTCCGGCCGTTCGTCCCGGTTGTTCCGGTCGTCCCGGCTGTTGTGGCTGTCGTTGCCGCTCTTGTCGTTCATCGCCTCACGCCCGGAACACATGGCGCCGGATCGCCGCGGCGTTGGAGAAGATCCGAATGCCCAGGACCACGACGACACCCGTGGACAACTGCGCGCCCACCCCCAGCTTGTCACCGAGGAACACGATCAGGGCGGCGACGACCACGTTCGACAGGAACGACACCACGAAGACCTTGTCGTCGAAGATGCCGTCGAGCATGGCCCGCAGACCACCGAAGACGGCGTCCAGCGCCGCGACGACGGCGATCGGCAGATAAGGCTCGACGACCGCCGGAACCTCGGGCCGGACCAACAGGCCGGCCACGACTCCCACGACGAGGCCCAGTACGGCGATCACGATGTGCCCTTCTCACTCTTCTCGGCGTTCGGCTGTGCAGTTCGTACGATCACACTCGGCGCGGCGGGCAACTGGACGTCACCCTCCGTGGCGATGGTGGCGCGGATCCCGTAGTTCTCCACCAGGGCATGCAGATACAGCCCGTCCGCGCTGTTCTGGAACCTGGTGCTCAGCCTCTCGCCGTCCCCCACCGCCAGCACCGTGTACGGCGGCACCAGCGGTTTGTTGTCGACCAGTATCGCGTCACCCGCGGCCCTGATCGCGGACAGGGCGGTCAGCCGCTGCCCGTTGATGGAGACGGCCTCGGCTCCGGAGGACCACAGCCCGTTGACCACGCGCTGCATGTCCCGGTCGCGCACCCGGCCGGTGTCGGAGAATCCCGCGGTCTCCCGCGGGTTGCTCCCGTCACCGCCGCTGCCGGCCTCCTTGGCGTCGTTCACGACGAGCCGGACGCCGGGCCCCCGCACCGCGGTGGCGCCCGACAGCATGCCCACCAGGTCCGCCTCGGCGCTGCCGCCGCTCGATCTCAGCGCCGCCCGCTGCCGCGCGCTGACCTCGTCACGCAGCTTGTCGACGGTGCCCTCGAGCTTGTCCGCGGCCTCGGTCTCGGTGTCGATGCGGTCGATCAGCTCCTGGCGCTCCTTGGCCACCACGGGAGCCGTCACCCGCGCCTGTGCCGCCCCGACGGTCACGACCAGTGCCGCGAGGACCAGACCGGCCGCCAGGCCCAGCTTCGCCCTCAGGGTCTTCGGCAGGCCACCCTCACCCCGGGACCTCTTCCGGGCAGCGGCCTCGGCATACCCGTCGTCGAGGCTGTGGTCCATGACGTTGGTGATCAACGACATGGAGGCGTCCGGACGCTGCGACCGCGTGGGGCTGCTCCGAACGGGGGGTTGCTGCGGCATGCCGCACATCGTCGCATGTCGCGAGCGGTTACTCCGAACGGCCCCACCGGCGTGCCGGACAGGCCCCCTTGGGGACACTTGTCCGGCACGCACGCGTGCAGCGGTTTTTGCCGCCCTTGACAGTCGGCGTCACCGGACGGCGCGGTCCGGACGACCGCCGTCCACTGCCACCGGCCTCACCGGCCGGCGCTGTCCACGACCGCCGCCCACTCGTCCAGCAGGGCCTGTGCGGAGGCGTCGTCGGGGCCTTCGGCCCACAGATGGGTGACTGCCTCGGCAGGGTCCGGCAGCACCATCACCCAACGCCCGTCCGTCTCCACGACCCGGACACCGTCCGTCGTGTCGACAAAGCGATCCCCGGCTGCCTCGACCACCCGTCGCATCACCAGACCCTTGACGGCCCACGGCGTCGCCAGATCCCGCTTGAGGACGTGCGCCCGCGGGATCCGGGCGTCGATCTGGCTCAGGGTGAGCTGGGTGCGCGCCACCAGCCCGATCAGCCGCACGAAGGCCGCCGTGCCGTCGTAGACGCGGCTGAACTCGGGAACGATGAACCCGCCCTTGCCGTCACCACCGAAGATGGTGCCTTCCTCACCGCCCACGCGCGTGAGGTCGTCGGGCGAGGTGGTCGTCCACTCGACCTGGGTGCCGTGGTAGGCGGCCACCTGTTCGGCGATCCGGGTGGTGGTGACCGGCAACGCCACCCGGCCACTGCGCCGCTCGGCGGCCACCAGGTCGAGCATCACCAGAAGCGCCCGGTCGTCCTCGATGATCCGGCCCTTCTCGTCCACGAGCGACAGCCGCTCGCCGACCGGGTCGAAGCGCACCCCGAACGCGGCACCCGAGGACGCCACGATCTCGCCGAGCCGCACGAGCCCGTTGCGGCGCATCTCGGCCGTCTCCGTGGGCCTCGACTCGTCGAGACCGGGGTTGATGGTCAGCGAGTCGACGCCCAGCTTGCCGAGCAGGCTGGGCAGTACGAGCCCGGCGCTGCCGTTGGAGGCGTCCACGACGACCTTGAGACCCGACTCCGCGATCCCGGTCGTGTCGACATTACGCAGCAGCGACCCGGTGTAGGAGTCGAAGACGCTCGCCGGGAAGTACAGGTCACCGATCTCCCCGGGGAACGCCCGCCGGTACTCCTGCCGCGCGAACACCCGGTCGAGCTTGCGCTGGCTGCCCTGCGACAGGTCCGCGCCGTTGCCGTCGAAGAACATGATGTCGACCGAGTCGGGCACCCCGGGCGAGGTCCGGATCATGATGCCGCCGGCGCTGCCGCGCGCTGTTTGCTGCCGGGCCACGGGCAGCGGCACGTTCTCCAGGTCGCGTACGTCGATGGCGCTGGCCTGCAACGCGGAGATGACCGCCCGCTTGAGCGCGCGGGCACCTCGGGAGTGGTCACGGGCCGTGGTGACGGTGGAGCCCTTCTTCAGGGTCGTCGCGTACGCGCCGGCGAGCCGTACCGCCAGCTCGGGCGTGATCTCGACGTTCAGGATGCCGGACACACCGCGGGCACCGAACAGATGGGCCTGTCCGCGGGACTCCCAGATCACCGAGGTGTTGACGAAAGCGCCGGCCTCGATGGTCTTGAACGGATAGACCCGGACGTTGCCCTGAACGATCGATTCTTCACCGATCAGGCACTCGTCGCCGATGACCGCCCCGTCCTCGATCCGAGCGGCGCGCATGATGTCGGTGTTCTTGCCGACGACACAGCCGCGCAGATTGCTGTGCTGGCCGACGTACACGTTGTCGTGCACCACGGCCTTGTGCATGAAGGCACCGCTCTTGACGACGACGTTCGAGCCGACGACGGTGTGCTCGCGGATCTCCGCGCCGGCCTCTACCTTCGCGTAGTCGCCGATGTACAGCGGTCCGCGCAGTACGGCGTCGGGGTGCACCTCGGCCCCTTCGGCCACCCACACGCCCGGGGAGATCTCGAAGCCGTCGATGTCGACGTTGACCTTGCCTTCGAGGACGTCGGCCTGGGCCTTCACATAGCTCTCGTGCGTGCCGACGTCCTCCCAGTAGCCCTCGGCGACATAGCCGTAGATCGGCTTGCCTTCCTTCATCAGCTGCGGGAAGACATCGCCGGACCAGTCGACCGGAACATCGGGTTCGACGTAGTCGAAGACCTCGGGCTCCATCACGTAGATGCCCGTGTTGACCGTGTCGGAGAAGACCTGCCCCCAGGTCGGCTTCTCCAGGAATCGTTCGACCTTGCCTTCCTCGTCGACGATGGTGATGCCGAACTCCAGCGGATTGGGCACACGGGTCAGGCAGACCGTGACCAGAGCGCCCTTCTCCTTGTGGAAGTTGATCAGCTCGGTGAGGTCGAAGTCGGTCAGGGCATCGCCGGAGATGACGAGGAAGGCATCGTCCTTCAGCGCCTCTTCGGCGTTCTTGACGCTTCCGGCGGTACCGAGTGGCTTCTCCTCATTGGCATACGTGAGCTCCATTCCGAGCTCTTCACCGTCGCCGAAGTAGTTCTTCACGAGGGACGCCAAAAACTGCACGGTCACCACGGTCTCGTTGAGACCGTGCTTCTTGAGCAGTCGCAGCACGTGCTCCATGATCGGGCGGTTCGCCACGGGCAGGAGCGGCTTGGGCATGCTGGAGGTCATAGGACGAAGGCGTGTGCCCTCGCCACCGGCCATCACGACGGCCTTCATGTCGGAAGCGTCCTCCTAAAGAGATGACTGTCTAGCCGACTTCACCCGTCCAAATTGTCCCGCACTTCTCGACAGCGGGCCATCGGACCACTTTGTCCAGACAAGAGACGGGCTCAATCGGCCACGGCGTCCGCGCGCACCAGACGGCGGACTTGTACTACATAGAGCACTCCTGCCCACCAGTAGAGGGTTGTACCCCAACCGGCGAAAGCCCATCCGAAAATTGCGGCGAGTGACGCGATCCATCCGTTTCCGTCACTGAGAAGCAGGAGCGGAAAGGCGTACATCAGGTTGAAGGTGGCGGCCTTGCCCAGGAAGTTCACCTGCGGCGGTGGATAGCCGTGCCGCCGGAGGATGCCCACCATCACCAGCAGCATCAGCTCTCGGGCCAGCAGAAGGGCGGTGAGCCACAGCGGCAGGATCTCCCGCCAGGTCAGCCCGAGCAGTGTGGACAGTACGTAGAGTCGGTCGGCCGCGGGGTCCAGCAGCCGGCCAAGGCTGCTGATCTGGTTCCAGCGCCGGGCCAGCTTGCCGTCCAGGTAGTCGCTGACCCCGCTGAACGCCAGCACGAGGAGAGCCCAGCCATCACTCTTGGGGCCGCCGAACTCAGGCCTGAGGATCAACCACAGGAAGAGCGGTACACCGACGAGCCGCGCCATGCTGAGAATGTTGGGGATGGTGAGGACCCGGTCTGTCTGGACACGGGTCTCCTGGACCTCCACCCGGGGGCCTCCTGTGCGAAATGAGCCAACGATGCCCCCTGACCCTACCTCAACGCAAAAAAGCTCCGGCTCTCGGGCAGAGACCCAAGAGCCGGAGCTGTAAAAGGAGTTCGGCGGTGTCCTACTCTCCCACAGGGTCCCCCCTGCAGTACCATCGGCGCTGTGAGGCTTAGCTTCCGGGTTCGAAATGTAACCGGGCGTTT
>NZ_JBWKIR010000021.1:0-151098 GCF_056432605.1 Streptomyces sp. NPDC045022 | reverse complement strand
CGGACGATCTGGCAGCCGGACGCCGTCAGCTCGGCGATCTGCTGCAGGGTGGCACCGACATCGGACGTACGGGTCGTCGTCATCGACTGCACCGAGACGGGTGCGTCTCCACCGACCGCCACGCTTCCGACCTGGATCTGCCGGCTCTTCCGGCGCTCGGCGAGCTTGGTCGGAACGGACGGCATGCCGAGAGAAATCGCAGTCATCTGCTGTGCAACCCCAAGTCGTGGATCAAGGTCCGGTCCCGTGAACGGCGGGCTCCAGGCTTCGAGATTACGGCACGGGCCTCTGCGCCAGCACATCCCACCCGGCAAACCCACCCGATGGAAGGGGCCCGGAACCCCACGGGTTCCGGGCCGCCTGGAACATCGGATGACTAGGAGATTTTCACGGGGTTGTCGCTAGCCGATCTTCACTGGGTTAACGACATCCGCGACTAGGACCAAGATCGTGAAGCAGACGAACACCCCGGCCACCACATAGGCCACCGGCATCAGCTTGGCCACGTCGAACGGGCCGGGGTCGGGTCGGCGCAGGACCCGCGCCAGGTTCCGCCGCAGGGACTCCCACAGGGCGCCCGCGATGTGCCCGCCGTCGAGCGGGAGCAGCGGGAGCATGTTGAACAGGAACAGGGAGAGGTTGAACCCGGCGAGCAGCATCACGAACATCGCCAGCTGCTGGGAGGCGGGGATGTCCAGGTTGGCGATGTCGCCGGTGATGCGGGCCGCGCCGACGATGCCCACCGGGGAGTCCGGCTCCCGCGGGCCGTCGCCGAAGGCCGCGTCCCACAGGGCGGGGATCTTGCCGGGCAGTGCGGCGAGGGAGTCGACGGCGTCGCCGACCCGGTCGGTCATCCAGGTCACGGAGTCGCCGAAGTCCAGTTTCACCACGCCGGTGGCGGAGCTGAAGCCGAGGAAGCCGGCCCTGACGTACTTGCCCTTGACGTACGTGCCGCTGGAGTCCTTCTTGGCGACCAGGTTGGTGGCGATCTTCGCGTGCAGGGTCAGCTGCTTGCCGTCGCGCTCGACGACGATCGGCACGGTCCGGCCGGCGCTGTCCCGGATGAGGTCCGAGAGGGTGTTCCAGTCCTTCGTGGGCCGGCCGTCGAAGGAGACGATCTTGTCGCGCTTGTGCATGCCGGCGGCCTGGGCCGGCGAGGCCGGGTCGGACTTCGCGCAGCTGTCGCGGTTCTCGCTCTGGGCGATGACGCAGGGCGAGACGGAGGCGACGGTGGTGGTCTGCTGCTGGATGCCGAAGCCCATGAGCACGGTGAAGAACAGCGCGATCGCGAGGACCAGGTTCATGAAGGGGCCCGCGAACATGACGATGACCCGCTTCCACGGCTTGCGCGTGTAGAACATGCGCGTCTCGTCACCCGGCTTGAGCTCCTCGAAGGCGGCCGAGCGGGCGTCCTCGATCATGCCGCGCCACGGGGAGGTGGAACGGGCGGAGACCCGGCCTTCTTTGTCGGGCGGGAACATGCCGATCATGCGGATGTAGCCGCCGAGCGGGATGGCCTTGATGCCGTACTCGGTCTCGCCCTTGTTCCGCGACCAGACGGTCGGGCCGAAGCCGACCATGTACTGCGGGACACGGATGCCGAAGAGCTTGGCCGTGGACAGGTGCCCCAGCTCGTGCCACGCGATCGAGACGAGCAGGCCGACCGCGAACACCACTATGCCGAGGATGAACATCAAGGTCGTCATGCACGCGCCTCCGCGGTCGCCGTCGTGGCTGTGAGTTCACGGGCCCGGGCCCGCGCCCAGGTCTCCGCTTCGAGGACGTCCGGCACGGTGAGCGAGGTTCCCGTGACCGGGGTGCCGTGCTCCTCGACCACCCGGGTGACGGTCTCCATGATCCCGTTGAACGGCAGCGCGCCGCCCAGGAAGGCCTCGACGCACTCCTCGTTGGCCGCATTGAACACCGCCGGCGCCGTCCCCGCGAGCCGCCCGACGTGCCGGGCGAGGTTCACCGAGGGGAAGGCCTCGTTGTCCAGCGGGAAGAACTCCCAGGTGGAGACCTTGCTCCAGTCGAAGGCGGGCGCCGCGTCCGGGACGCGTTCGGGCCAGCCCAGACCGATGGCGATGGGCCCGCGCATGTCGGGGGGCGTCGCCTGGGCGATCGTGGAACCGTCGGTGAACTCGACCATCGAGTGGACATACGACTGCGGGTGCACGACCACCTCAATGCGGTCGAAGGAAATGTCGTAGAGGAGGTGTGCCTCGATGACTTCCAGTCCCTTGTTGACCAGGGTCGCAGAGTTGACCGTGATCACCGGGCCCATCGCCCAGGTGGGGTGGGCGAGGGCGTCGTCGACGGTGACGTCCGCCAGCTCGGCCTCGGACCGGCCGCGGAAGGGGCCGCCGGAGGCGGTGACGACGAGCTTGCGCACGTCGGCGCGGGTGCCGGAGGCCAGTGCCTGGAAGAGGGCGGCGTGCTCGGAGTCGACCGGGATGATCTGTCCGGGCTTGGCGAGCGCCTTGACCAGCGGACCGCCGACGATCAGCGACTCCTTGTTGGCCAGCGCGAGGGTGTGACCGGCCTCGAGGGCGGCGAGCGTGGGCGCGAGGCCGATGGACCCGGTGATGCCGTTGAGCACGGTGTGGCAGTCGGAGGCGGCGACCTGGGTGGCCGCCTCCGGTCCGGCGAGGATCTCGGGCAGCGGCTCCCGGGTGCCGTACTCGGCGGCGAGCGCCTCGCGCAGGGCGGGTACGGCGTCCGCGCGGGCGACCGCGACGGTCCGCACCCGCAGCCGGTGCGCCTGTTCGGCGAGGAGGGCGACCCGGCCGCCGTTCGCGGACAGGGCGGTCACCCGGAAGCGGTCGGGGTTGCGCTGCACGAGGTCGATGGCCTGGGTGCCGATGGATCCGGTGGAGCCGAGTATCACCACGTCCTTGGGGCCGTCCCCGGCGAGGGGGTCGTGGACGAGGTGCGGATCGGCGAGGGGCGCCGGGTGGGAGGGACTGTCGGTCATCCCCCCATTGTTGCCGCAAGCGGCGGCCGTCCGGACAGTGCGTCCCTCGGGCGGGTGTCTCCACAGCTCTCGTCGCCCGATGGAGCGTTTCTCCCGCTGTGGAGCACCCGTGAAGATCATGTGCCGGCACTTCGGCACGGGCCGGTGGACGGCCGGCCCGTGCCGCGCGTACGCCTAGGCCCCGAAGGGGCGGCGGGCGTTCTCGCGAGTGGCTGGTCCCGGGGTCGCGTCCGCGATCCACGGGCCGTCCCCGGACGGGTCGATGACGCCCTCCTCCAGCCACTCGAACGCCCCGCCGAGGACCCCCTTGACCACCTTGCGGTCGAGGTCGTCGGTGTTGGTCCACAGCCGGCCGAAGAGTTCCTC
Organism: Streptomyces sp. NPDC045022; assembly: GCF_056432605.1. NCBI lineage: Bacteria > Bacillati > Actinomycetota > Actinomycetes > Kitasatosporales > Streptomycetaceae > Streptomyces > Streptomyces sp. NPDC045022. The sequence goes on along the minus strand of NZ_JBWKIR010000021.1, from coordinate 147,758 downwards.
GATCCGGATGCGGGCCTGGCGGCAGAAGGCGTCGGCCAGCTGGTAGGCCTCGCGGCCGTGCTCGCCCTCGCCGCGCAGCCGCTCGGCGCGGACGCAGGCCGCGCTCATGGCGAACAGTTCGGCGCCGATGTCCACGATCCGGCCGAGGAAGCCCTGCTTGGTCTCCATCCGGCCCTGCCACCGGGACATGGCGTAGAAGGTGGAGCGGGCCAGCTTGCGGGCGGTCCGCTCGACGTAGCGCAGATGACCGGAGAGGTCGATGCCGTGTTTGAACTCGCCGTAGGAGGTGGGCAGCTGGCCGGGACCGGCGATCAGTTTCGGCAGCCACTTGGCGTAGAAGACGCCCGCGTTGGCGCCCGCCTTCGCCTTGTCGGACAGGGACTTGTCGGGGTCGATGAGGTCACCGGCGACGGAGAGGTGGGCGTCGACCGCCTCGCGGGCGATGAGGAGGTGCATGATCTCCGTCGAGCCCTCGAAGATGCGGTTGATGCGCAGGTCGCGCAGGATCTGCTCGGCCGGGACGCCGCGCTCGCCGCGCGCCCGCAGCGACTCGGCCGTCTCGTAGCCGCGGCCACCGCGGATCTGGACCAGTTCGTCGGCCATCAGCCAGGCCATCTCGGAGCCGTAGAGCTTGGCGAGGGCGGCCTCGATGCGGATGTCGTTGCGGTCCTCGTCGGCCATCTGCGAGGACAGGTCGAGGACGGCCTCGAGGGCGAAGGTGGTGGCCGCGATGAAGCTGATCTTGGAGCCGACGGCCTCGTGCAGCGCGACCGGCTTGCCCCACTGTTCGCGTTCGGCCGCCCACTCGCGGGCGATCTTCAGGCACCACTTGCCGGCGCCGGCGCACATCGCGGGCAGCGAGAGCCGGCCGGTGTTGAGGGTGGTGAGGGCGATCTTCAGTCCGGCGCCCTCGGGGCCGATGCGGTTGGCGACGGGTACCCGGACCTGGTGGAAACGGGTGACGCCGTTCTCGATGCCGCGCAGGCCCATGAAGGCGTTGCGGTTCTCGACGGTGATGCCCTCGGAGCCGGCCTCCACAACGAACGCCGTGATGCCGCCCTTGTGGCCGTCGGACTTCGGCACCCGCGCCATCACCACGAGCAGGTCGGCGACCACCCCGTTGGTGGTCCACAGTTTCACCCCGTCGAGGACGTATTCCTCGCCGTCGGGTACCGCCGTGGTGGCGAGGCGGGCCGGGTCGGAGCCGACGTCCGGCTCGGTGAGCAGGAAGGCGGAGATGTCGGTGCGGGCGCAGCGGGGCAGGAAGGCGTCCTTCTGCTCCTGGGTGCCGAACATCTTTACCGGCTGCGGTACGCCGATCGACTGGTGGGCGGAGAGCAGCGCGCCGACGGCGGGGCTCACGGAGCCGACCAGGGCGAGGGCCTTGTTGTAGTAGAGCTGGGTGAGGCCGAGACCGCCGTACTTGGGGTCGATCTTCATGCCGAGGGCGCCGAGCTCCTTGAGTCCGGCCACGACCTCGTCGGGGATGCGGGCCTCGCGCTCGATGCGGGCGGAGTCGATGGCCGTCTCGCAGAACGCGCGCAGCTTGGCCAGGAACTCCTCGCCGCGCCGGACGGACTCGTCGTCGGGGAGCGGGTGGGGGTGGATGAGGTCGAGCCGGAAGCGCCCGAGGAACAGTTCCTTGGCGAAGCTGGGCTTGTGCCAGTCCTGCTGCCGGGCGGCCTCCGCCACCTGACGCGCCTCGCGCTCGGTGACGGTGGTGCGTGGGGTGGTGGTGGCGGACATTGAGGCTCACCTCGCCGCGAAGAGGGATGATTGCGGACCGTTGGTTACCGACCCGTGCTACTGGATCGTTGGTACCCGAAACGGGCCGACCCCACCACCCCTCGCGCGTCCGAACGGCCGAAAGCCCGCCCGGGGCCCGGGCAGGGTGTGTACTGCTCATCTGTGCTGTGTCCGGTACCGGGGCCGGAAGGGCGGGAGAAGCTGTCGAAGCGCTTCGACGCCCTAACGGACACCCTGCCCCGGCTGGAGCTAGTGTCGATGCCACCCTCACCCGCCCTGGTCGGCAACGCGCGCTGTCGAAGCGCTTCACACAGCTTGGAGAGCTGGATGGTCACCCTTGCCGAGGTCGCCCAGCACGCCGGAGTCTCGGCGAGCACGGTGAGCTATGTCCTCAGCGGCAAGCGGTCCATCTCCGCGACCACCCGGCAGCGGGTCGAGCAGAGCATCCGCCACCTCGGCTACCACCCGAACGCGGGCGCCCGCGCCCTGGCCGGCAAGCGGTCGAACATCATCGCGCTGATGATCCCGCTGCGCACCGACATGTACGTGCCGGTGATGATGGAGATCGCCGTCGCGGTGGCCACCACGGCCCGCACGCACGGCTACGACATCCTGCTGCTCACCGGCGAGGAGGGCCCCGACGCGGTGCGCCGGGTCACCGGCAGCGGTCTCGCCGACGCCATGATCCTGATGGACGTCGAACTGGAGGACGAGCGGCTGCCGCTGCTGCGCGAGACCGACCAGCCCTCCGTCCTGATCGGTCTGCCCGCCGACGCCACCGGTCTGACCTGCGTGGACCTGGACTGGAGTGCGACGGGTGCGCTGTGCGTGGAGCATCTGGCGGGGCTCGGCCACCGTGACATCGCTGTCATCGGCGAGGCCCCGGGCCGTCTACGAGCGGCACACCGGTTTCGCCGAGCGCACCCTCGACGGACTGCGCTCCCGGGCCCGGGAGGCGGGCCTGCGGGTGCTGCACCGGCCGTGCGAGGGCGGGTACGACGCGATGGCCCTGACCCTGGCCCGGATCTTCGACGAGCGCCCGGGGACGACCGGGTTCGTGGTGCAGAACGAGTCGGCGGTGCAGCCGCTGCTCGCGCTGCTGCGCCAGCAGGGCCGGGCCGTTCCCGAGGACGTCTCCATGGTCGCGATCTGCCCCGACCAGGTCGCCGTCCAGGCCTCGGTGCGGCTGACCTCGGTGGCCATCCCCGCCCAGGAGATGGGCCGGCAGGCCGTGGAGCACCTGGTGGCCAGGCTGGACGGGCGGGGCGGCGACGAGGTCGTGCTGCTCGCGCCCGAACTGACGGTACGGGCGAGTTCGGGACCGGCGCCGGCCGCGTCCTGACGTTCCCCTTCTCCCATGCCCCCCGGGGGTCCGGGCGTCCGGGGGGGCGCCTCTGCCTGCCTTGTCCCTGTCCCGCACCCCGTCAAGGAGCACGTCGTGAACCAGTCTGCCGACACGCAGCCCCAGGTCAGTCTCGCGCAGTCCTCCCCCACCGTCGGCTCCTTCCGTGAGCGGGACGGCGCGCTGGAGTGGAGCGGACGGCCCGTGCCGCCAACCCGCGCACCGTGCTGGCGCTGGTGTCGGCGTACCCGTACGCGGTGGACATGGCCCGGCTGCCCGCTGCCCTCTGGACCGCGCACGGCGGCCAGGCGGCCGGCACGGCCCTGGCGAGTGTCCTGGCCGGTGACGTCTCCCCCGCGGGCCGCCTCCCGCAGACCTGGTACGAGTCCGCCGCCGACCTGCCGGACCTGCTCGACTACGACGTCATAGGCACCCGCCAGACGCACCTGTACTTCGAGGGCACCCCGCTCTTCCCGTTCGGCCACGGCCTGTCGTACGCGTCCTTCGCCTACGCCGGCCTCGCGGCCCTGGTGGCGGACGGGGAGGTCCGCGTGTCCTGCACGGTCACCAACACCGGCGCCCGCACGGCCGACGAGGTGGCCCAGCTCTACACCCGGGCGGCGGACCCCTCGGTGGCCCGGCCGCGCCGGGAACTCCTGGCCCACCGCCGGATCACACTCACACCCGGCGAGTCGGCCCGCGTCTCCTTCGAAGTGCCCCTGAGCGCCTTCGCGTTCTGGGACGTGCGGCAGGGCCGGTGGCGGCTGGAGCAGGGCCCGTACGACCTTCTCGTCGGCGCGTCCAGTGAGGACGTCCGCCTGCGCACCACGGTCCTTCTCGACGGTGAGCCCTCCGCCCCGCGTCCGGTGGTCCGACGCGGCCTGGCGGGCGCCGACTTCGACGAGCAGTCCGGCATCGCGATCGTGGACCGGACGAAGACGGCGGGCGACGCGGTGACTCCGGCGCAGGGCGGAACGGCCGAACTGAGCTACCGCTCCTGCGACTTCGGGGCGGGTGTACGCGAGGTGACCGCGCAACTGGCGGGCGAGGGCGTACTGGAACTGTCCCTGGACGGCGGCCCGGCGCTGGCCGCGCTGACCCCCGCCACCGCCCCCGCCACCGCCACCGCCACCGCCACCGGCGGCCCCTACGCCTACACCGCACCGAGCGCCGGCATCGCCGCCGAGGGCGTGCACGACGTCCACCTCAGGCTGCGCGGGCCACTGCGGCTCGCGCACGTCGGCTTCTCCGGTTGAGGGTCCGGAGGAGGCCGGCACCAGGAAGGGGCCCGGCACCGGAAGGCAGCGGTGCCGGGCCCCTCACGGCCCGGCGGACACACGAACGGCCGGAGCCCCCGCACAGTGGGCTCCGGCCGTTCTGCCTGACCTGTCCGTGGCAGGTCAGAGCGCGAGACCGGTGAGAACCAGCACGCGCTCGTAGGTGTAGTCCTCCATCGCGAACCGCACGCCTTCGCGGCCCACACCGGACTGCTTGGCGCCGCCGTACGGCATCTGGTCGGCACGGTAGGACGGAACGTCGCCGATCACCACGCCACCGACCTCCAGGGCACGGTGGGCACGGAAGGCGACCTGCAGGTCGTGCGTGAACACGCCCGCCTGGAGGCCGTACTTGGAGCTGTTGACCGCGGCGAACGCCTCGGCCTCGCCGTCCACCTTCTGCACGGTGAGGACCGGTCCGAAGACCTCCTCGCAGGCGATGGTGGTGTCGGCCGGTACGTCGGTGAGGACGGTCGGCGCGTAGGAGGCACCGTCGCGGTCACCACCGGTGCGCAGCGTGGCGCCGGCCTCGACCGCCTCCTTCACCCACGACTCGACGCGCTTGGCGGCGTCCTCGCTGACCAGCGGGCCGACGTCGGTCTTGGCGTCGGACGGGTCACCGGTGACCTGGGCCTCCACGGCGGCGACGATGCGCGGCAGCAGCCGGTCGTAGACGGAGGCGTCGGCGATCACGCGCTGCACGGAGATGCAGGACTGGCCGCCCTGGTAGTTGGAGAAGGTCGCGATGCGGGTCGCGGCCCAGTCCAGGTCCTCGTCGGTGGCGAAGTCGGCGAGGACGACGGCCGCGCCGTTGCCGCCCAGCTCCAGGGTGCAGTGCTTGCGCGGCACCGAGTCCATGATCGCGTAGCCGACCTTCTCGGAACCGGTGAAGGAGATCACCGGCAGGCGCTCGTCCTGGACGAGGGCGGGCATGCGGTCGTTGGCGACCGGGAGGATCGACCAGGAGCCGGCCGGCAGGTCGGTCTCGGCGAGCAGGTCACCGAGGATGAGGCCGGACAGCGGGGTGGCCGGGGCCGGCTTGAGGATGATCGGGGCGCCGGCGGCGATCGCCGGGGCGACCTTGTGGGCGCACAGGTTCAGCGGGAAGTTGAACGGCGCGATGCCGAGGACGACACCCTTCGGGAAGCGGCGGGTGAGCGCCAGCCGGCCCTGGCCGCCGGCGTCCGTGTCGAGCCGCTGGGCCTCGCCGCCGTTGAACCGGCGGGCCTCCTCGGCCGCGAACCGGAACACGGAGACGGCACGGCCGACCTCGCCCCGGGCCCACTTGACGGGCTTGCCGTTCTCGGCGGAGATCAGCTGGGCGATCTCCTCGGTGCGCTCGGCCAGCCGCTTGCTGACGTGGTCGAGGGCGGCGGCACGGACGTGCGCCGGGGTGGCGGCGAACTCGTCCCGCACGGCGTACGCGGCGGCCACGGCCTCCTCGACCTGGGCGTCGGTCGGCACGCTGACCTTGCCGACGAGCCGGCCGTCCCACGGGGAGGTGACGTCGAAGGTGTCATCGCCGGTGACCTGGCGGCCGGCGAGCCAGAAGGCGTGGGTGGAAGTCATGACGAGTCCCGGCCCTTCCGCGTAGGGGGTGTGCTTGGCTTTCGGGGTCCACGGTAGGGCGGACGTGCCCGGGGGTCGTTTGTCCGAGCCGTAGCAGTCTGGGTGGGGGGTGCGCCGGAATGGCGGGGTCACCGGGCGGAGCCCCTTGGGCGGTCAGTCGGTCGAGGTCGCCTTCAGAGCGAGCCAGAGCTCCATTCGGACGTCCGGGTCGTCCAGCGAGCGTCCGAGGATCTCCTCGACCCGCCGCATCCGGTACCGCAGCGTATGCCGGTGCACTCCCAGGTCCGCCGCGGCCGCGTCCCACTGCCCGTGCCGCGACAGCCACGCCCGCAGCGAGGCGACCAGATCGCCCCGCCCCGTCGCGTCGTGCTCGTGCAGCGCCCGCAGCAACCCGTCCGCGAACGCCTTCACCGCGTCGTCGGCCAGCAACGGCAGCACGGACCCGGCGGCCAGCCGCTCGTGCTCCACGAGCACCCGCCCTCGCCGCCGCGCCACCGACAGCGCCTGCTCGGCCTGCTTGTAGGCCGCCGCCGCGGCGATCGGGCCGGCCGGCGCGGACAGGCCGACGACCATCTCGCACTCGTCCGCACCCGCCTGCTCGGGCGCCGCCCGCGCCGCCTCCAGCGCGGCCGCGTACTCCGCGCAGGCGGCCACCGCCGCACCCCCGTCCGCGGCGAGCACCACCAGCCGCTCCCCCTCGGGCACGACCAGCACGGCCTCCCCGGAGCGCGCGGCGGCGGACTCCACGGTCTCCGCCAGACCGCCCAGTGGGTCACCATCCGTGCCGGTGGCGGCGAGCGCGGCGGTGGCGCCCGGCTTGCCGGCGACCACGGGCACGCGCGCGTGGGTGTCCAGGTGCGCCCGCGCGGGCGACCCGGTCACCGACTCGGCGACGATCATCCGGAAGGGCGCGTCCAGCAGCGCCCCGTACAGGTCCCCGGCGACGGCCCGGGCGTGGTCGGGCTCCCCGGCGAGCAGCATGCGCAGCACCGCCGTACCGATCCGCTGCTCGGCCGCGTACAGGGAGCGGGAGCGTTCGGTGGTCAGGGTGAGCAGGGCGATGGCGGAGTGGACGGCGTACCGTTCGGCGGTGCCGAGGGCGGCGGCCGTGCCCACGGCGAGCGCGGCCCGCGGCCGCCGTCCGGTGCCCAGGGAGTGCAGCTCGACCCGGTCCTCGTGCTCGGGTCCGCCGACGACCGAGGACGCCGGGGCGGGGCGCTCGCGCAGCCGTTCGACGTCGGCGGTGAGCCGGGCGGCACGCCGGCCGGCCCACTCCGGCGCGGCGGCGACGACGGCGCCCGAGGCGTCGTACAGCGCGGCCCAGCCGTCGACCTGCCCGGCGAGCGCGGTGAGCAGGCCCTCGGGGCCGGAGTTGAGGGCCTGCCTGGTCAGCTCGCGCTGGGCGGCGAAGCCTGCCGTGACGGACCGGTACTGGTCGGCGGCGATCGCCGCGGACACGGCCTTGCTGATGGCGAGGAAGGGGGTGCGGCGGGGCACCTCCAGCAGCGGCAGGCCCGCCTCCTGGGCCGCGGCCACCAGGGCCTCGGGGATCTCCTCGTAGTTGACGCCGACGGCGAAGCCGAGCCCGACGACGCCCGCGCCGGCCAGCCGCCGCACATACCGCCGCATGGCTTCCGGATCCTCCGCGTCCAGCTTGAGCGCGGTGATCAGCAGCAGCTCGCCGCCCTCCATGTAGGGGACGGGGTCGGCCAGCTCGCTGACGTGCGCCCAGCGGACGGGCACGTCGAGGCGGTCCTCGCCCGCGCGCACGGTCAGCTTGAGCGCGGAGTGGTGGACGAGCGAGGCGAGGGTCGGGGGCATGATGCCTTCACGGTGAGGGAGATCCGGTGATCGCGGTGATCTTTTGGCCGCCGCGTATGAACGGCCTATGCCGATTCTGCCTCACCGTACGGTCACCCGCTGGCCCTGTGCCCGCACCTCATCCCCGAAGATCCACCAGCAACGGCGGCGCGTGCTCCCCCTGCACGGTCGTCAACGACAGCACCGCATGCCCCGCCGGCACCCCGTGCGCCAACTCGGACGCCGACCACCGCTCCCGCTCGACCTGCCGCACGGTGACGGCCCGAGCCGTCGGCGCCTGTCCGGTGATGACCCGGCGCAGCATGTGCACGGCCTTGCCGGCCGGGGTCTCGGCGATGATCTGCCGGTCGGTGACGTCCCGGGTCTCGGTCCACTCCTTGCCCCACACCTCGGCGAAGTCCTGCCCGTCCCAGGGGGTCAGCCCGGACATTGCCATGCGGCAGCCGATGGCGCCGAGCAGCGGGCCGCGCAGCGGCCGGGGCACATCGTCCAGGGTGCGCAGCGTGAGCACCGCACCGGCACCGGCGGACCTGAGCCGCTGGATGCCGCGCACGGCCTCCGGGGTGACGACGCCGGAGGCCTCGTCGAGCAGCAGACAGGCGAACAACGACCGGTCCTCCCGTGCCGTCACCGCGGCCGTGAACTGGGCGAGCACCAGCCGGGCCAGGATCCGGGAGGCATCGGCGTGGCCGCGCTGCGGCAGGTCGATACGGACGCGGACCGGATGGTCGAGGGCCTTGAGGGAGAACGGGCGGGTCTGGCCGGAGGTGTCGAAGAAGGTGGCGAAGGCGGGCCGGTCGAGCAGCGCGATCCGGTCGGCGAGCACCGTGCCGACGTCACCCGGGTGGGCCATCTGCCGCTCGCGGGCGTCGAGTTCCCTGAGCAGCGGTTCCTGCCCGGTGTCCGTCAGCGCCTTGCGCAGCGCGGTCAGTGCGCCGGGCGCGCCGTCGAGGAGCTGCCGCAGTTCGGATACGCAGGGGAAACGGTCGTGGACGGCGTGGAACGGGCCGAGCAGCTGGGCGAGCACCGTGGTGGAGCGGCGGCTGTCGCTGCCCGGGTGCGGGTCGGCGAGGTCGCCGACCAGGGCCTCGGCGAGTATGGCGGCGGCCTCGTCGGGGTCGGTGGTGCCGCCGTAGAGGTCGAGGTCGTAGACGGATTCGGGGTTGCCGACGCGTACGACGACGTCGTAGGCCTCGGCCGGGCCGAGCCCGGCGCCGGCCGCGCCGACGACCACGACGGAGGCGCGGCCCGCGAGGGCGTGCAGGCACAGGGACTCGGCGAGCGGCCGTACCACCGCGCCGGTCTTCCCGGAGCCGGCCGGGCCGACGGCGAGCAGCGAGGTGCCGAGCAGGTCCGGGCCGAGGCCGAGGCCGGCACCGCGGTAGTGGTAGGGGTTGCGGGGGTCGTCGGCGGTCGCCCCGAGCCGGACCTGGCCGGTGAGCAGGTCGTGCCGGGCGTGCCGGGCGGGCAGGTCGCGTTCGCCGGAGGGGTGCAGGCAGGCGGCGGAGCCGTCCTTCAGTACGGCTCCGGTGAAGGTGGCGAGGGAGTGCCGCCCGGACCGTACGCCCTGCCAGGCCCGGTTGATCCGCGCATGGTCCACATCCCGCATCAGCCCGGCCTTCGCCTCGGCGGCGAGCCGCTCGGCGGCGTCGTGGGCACCGGCCGCGCGGAGCTGGGGGAACTCGACGGGATCCTGCTCGGGGGCGGGCGGACGCTCGGCCGCGGGCTGGGCCCCAGCCCAGGCGGGCGGCCCGTAGCGGCGCCATACCTCGCCCCAGCGGCCGAGGCGGCCGACGACGAACAGGATGGCGACGGCGATGAGGGTGTAGTAGCTGTACCAGAGGATCGCGTTGCCCACCCGGTCGTTGCCCTGACGCCAGGAGTCGGGGGTGAACAGCTCCAGGGGCAGTACCCACCAGCCGCCGAGGTAGCCGTTCCACAGCAGTGACCACACCAGCCAGCCCACGAGGAAGGCGATCAGCGCGCCGCTGAGCAGCTGCCGGGCCGGGATCTGCTCGGGTTCCCGCTCGGGCCGGGGCAGGTGGCCGAGGCGCCACACGCCGGGACCGGCCTCCGGGCGGGGGGCCCGCAGCCATGCCAGGAAGACCGAGCCGTCCGGCTTGGGCGGTGCGCCGGGTGGCACCGCGGGCATGGGCGGCAGGGCGGTCCCCTCGGGGGGAGCCGCCGGGCGCGGTACTGGGTTCGCGTGTGTTCCGCGTGCGTCCCGGGTGCCGTCGCTGTCCATCCGCCTTGCCCCCTGACCAGCCGTTCCGTCCACCATCAGCGAGCCAATCTAACGCCCCGGCAAGGGGAGTTCACTGCTTACGCGGCCGAGAGGGCCTGCCGACCGGGCGTACGGCGGTCACGCTGCTATGTCCAGCACGGACAACCGGAGCCGTCGACAACGCCCACATGGAGCATGCCCACCCTGCGCACCCGGCCCTAGCCTGCGAAGAAAGATAGGTAAGCGTCCGAAAACACACCGCCCGGAACAGCCCGGGACCGCCCGGTACGCAAGATCATCAGGGAGCCCCCATGACCGCACTTCCGCAGGAGCGCCGCGTCGTCACCGCCATCCCCGGCCCGAAGTCGCAGGAGCTGCAGGCCCGCCGTACCGCCGTGGTCGCCCAGGGTGTGGGCTCCGTGCTGCCCGTGTTCACCGCGCGCGCGGGCGGCGGGATCATCGAGGACGTCGACGGGAACCGGCTGATCGACTTCGGCTCGGGTATCGCGGTGACGAGTGTCGGCGCGTCCGCCGAAGCCGTCGTCCGCCGGGCCTCCGCCCAGCTGGCCGACTTCACCCACACCTGTTTCATGGTCACCCCGTACGAGGGCTACGTGGAGGTCGCCGAGGCCCTCGCGGAGCTGACCCCGGGTGACCACGCCAAGAAGTCCGCGCTGTTCAACTCCGGCGCCGAGGCCGTCGAGAACGCCGTCAAGATCGCGCGTGCGTACACCAAGCGGCAGGCCGTCGTCGTGTTCGACCACGGGTACCACGGACGCACCAACCTGACCATGGCGCTCACCGCCAAGAACATGCCGTACAAGCACGGGTTCGGGCCGTTCGCCCCCGAGGTGTACCGCGTGCCGGTCGCCTACGCCTACCGCTGGCCGACCGGTCCGGAGAACGCCGGTCCCGAGGCCGCCAAGCAGGCCATCGACCAGATCACCAAGCAGGTCGGCCCCGACAACGTCGCCGCGATCATCATCGAGCCGGTGCTCGGTGAGGGCGGCTTCATCGAGCCGGCCAAGGGCTTCCTGCCGGAGATCGTGAAGTTCGCCAACGACAACGGCATCGTCTTCGTCGCCGACGAGATCCAGTCCGGCTTCTGCCGTACGGGTCAGTGGTTTGCCTGCGAGGACGAGGGCATCGTCCCGGACCTGATCACCACTGCCAAGGGCATCGCCGGTGGCCTGCCGCTGGCCGCCGTGACCGGTCGCGCCGAGATCATGGACGCCGCGCACGCCGGTGGCCTCGGTGGCACCTACGGCGGCAACCCGGTCGCCTGCGCCGGTGCGCTCGGTGCCATCGAGACGATGAAGGAGCTGGACCTCAACGGCAAGGCACAGCGCATCGAGGAGATCATGAAGGGTCGCCTCACCGCCATGGCCGAGAAGTTCGACATCATCGGTGACGTCCGTGGCCGTGGCGCGATGATCGCCATCGAGCTGGTCAAGGACCGCGCCACCAAGGAGCCGAACCCGGAGGCCACCGCCGCGCTCGCCAAGGCCTGCCACGCCGAGGGCCTGCTGGTCCTCACCTGTGGCACCTACGGCAACGTGCTGCGCTTCCTGCCTCCGCTGGTCATCGGCGAGGACCTCCTGAACGAGGGCCTCGACATCATCGAGCAGGCCTTCTCGCGCATCTGAGCGACTGGTCCGCACCTCTGAAGGGCGCCTCCGGCAGGCCGTGTGAAGAAGGTGTGCGGGGTGGATGACGGGAAGCGAATCCGTCTGCCCAAGCGCCTCGGCCTGCCGTAGGTTCTACCGAGATGAGAGATACACCCCGCCCACAGGGGACTGTGGACGGTTTCAGGCCGGGGCCTCCCCAGCTTCGACCTGGTCGTGCCCTCGCGCACACAACCGGCGCCTGACGCCGGGATCTCCTCACCGATCGGACGGTCGCCGCCCCAAACCCCCCGGGGCGCGCGACGTTCCGATCCGGACGGCCGCCTCGGAACCATCCCCCCTGTTCCGGGGCGGCCGACCTCCTTCCGGCCGACCTCCTTCCGGCCGACCTCCTTCCGGCCGATCTCCTGGCTCCCTCGAACGACCGGACCTGGGAAGCTGGGCCCGTGTCGACCTCAGCCCGCCGCTCCCAGCTCCTGGGCGTCCCGGCCGCCCTCTTCGCCGTGATCACCTGGCAGGTCCTCGCCCATGGCCCGCTCCTGCGCCTGGACGCCCGCCTCAGCCGGGCCCTGGTCCATCCGGACCGGTTCGCCGAGCTTCTCTCCGACCTCGGTGAGATCCAGGTCGCCGTGCCGGTGCTCGCCGCGGCCCTCGGGTACGCGGCCTGGCGGGGGCGGGGCGCCGGCCTGGACCGGTGGTGGCTTCCGCCTCTCGCCGCGGCCCTTCTGATGGCGTTGCTCCCGGCGGTCGTCGTACCGCTCAAGGACTGGACCGCGCGGCCGGGGACCCCCGTGGTGCCCCCGGCCGTCGGCTACTTCCCGTCAGGACATACGGCGACGGCCGCCATCGCGTACGGCTCCGCGACCCTGCTCCTCCTGCCCTGGCTCCGCTCGCCCACCGTCCGCCGGACACTGGTGGCCGTCTCGGCGGCCCTGGTCCTCGCGGTGTCGTACGGCCTGGTCCGCCGGGGCTGGCACTGGCCGCTGGACGTGGTGGGCAGCTGGTGCCTGTGCGCGGTGCTGCTGGCCGTCCTGTCCCTGGTGCTCAGCCGAAGTAGGCGTCGAAGTTCTTCTGGAACTCCCAGTTCGAGTAGCGGTCCCAGTTCACCGACCAGGTCATCAGACCGCGGAGGGCGGGCCACGCCCCGTGGGTCGCGTACGAGCCGCAGTTCGTCTTCCTCGTCAGGCAGTCCAGGGTCCTGGTGACCTCGGACGGTGCCACATAGCCGTTGCCCGCGTTCGTCGACGCCGGCATGCCGATGGCCACCTGGTCGGGGCGCAGCGGCGGGAAGACGTTGCTCGCGTCGCCCGCGACCGGGAAGCCGGTGAGGAGCATGTCGGTCATGGCGATGTGGAAGTCGGCGCCGCCCATGGAGTGGTACTGGTTGTCCAGGCCCATGATCGGGCCGGAGTTGTAGTCCTGGACGTGCAGCAGGGTGAGGTCGTCGCGCAGGGCGTGGATGACCGGGAGGTACGCCCCGCAGCGCGGGTCCTGTCCGCCCCACTTGCCGGTGCCGTAGTACTGGTAGCCGTTCTGCACGAAGAAGGTCTCCGGGGCCATCGTCAGCACGAACTTCGCGCCGTACCTGGCCTTCAGGGTCTTCAGCGCCGAGATGAGGTTCACGATCACGGGCGTCGTGGGGTTCCGGAAGTCGGTGTCGTTCGCGTTCAGGGACAGCGAGTGGCCCTCGAAGTCGATGTCGAGGCCGTCGAGGCCGTACTCGTCGATGATCTTCGAGACGGAGGAGACGAAGGTGTCCCGCGCGGCCGTCGTGGTCAGCTGGACCTGCCCGTTCTGACCGCCGATCGAGATCAGCACCTTCTTGCCCGCCGCCTGCTTGGCCTTGATCGCGGCCTTGAAGTCGGCGTCGTTCTCGGCGTTCGGGCACTCGGTGACCGGGCAGCGGTTGAAGCGTATGTCGCCGGAGGTGGCCGAGGTGGGCTCGCCGAAGGCCAGGTCGAAGACGTCCCAGCTGTCGGGGACGTCCGCGAACCGGGTGTAGCCGGAGCCGTTGGCGAAGCTCGCGTGGAGGTAGCCGACGAGGGCGTGGGCGGGCAGGTCGGTGGAGCCGCCGCCGGTGCCGGTGCCGGTCGTCGCCGTCATGGCCGCGGACTTCGCGGACTCGCCGGCGTCGTTGCTCGCGGAGACCTGGAAGCTGTACGCCGTCGAGGCCGCGAGGCCGGTGACGGTCGCCGACGTACCGCTCACCGTCTGGACCCTGGATCCGTCGCGGTATACGGCGTAGCTCGTGGCGCCGCTGACCGCCGACCAGGACAGGGCGACGGAGGACGAGGTGACGGCGGTGGTCCGCAGGCCGGTGGGCGCGGCGGGCGGCTGTCCGGTACCGCCGCCGCCCGGCCCGACCAGGGAGATGTCGTCGGCGTAGTAGGCGCCGGTGCCGTACCAGCCGTGGGTGTAGATGGTGACCTTGCTGGTCGTGGCGCCGGTACGGAAGGTGGTGCTCAGCTTCTGCCAGTCGGGGGCGGACTGGGTCCAGGCGGAGACGTCGGTGGTGCCGGTGCCGTTCGCGCCGAGGTAGACGTAGGAGCCGCGGACGTAGCCGGTCAGGGTGTACTGGGAGTCGGGCTGGACGGTCACGGTCTGCGCGCACTGGGCGTTGTCGCTGCCCGCCGGGGTGGCCTGCAGCGCGGAACTCCCGCTGTGCACGGGTGAGCCGACCGTCGTACCGGCCGTGCAGGTCCAGCCGGTGAGGCCGGACTCGAAACCGCCGTTGCGGCTCACGTCCGCGTCGGCCGCGCGGGCGGCCGACGAGAGCGCGGTGATACCGGGCACGGCCAGCAGCGCGGCCGTGAGCAGGACGAGGGCGGATCTGGGGCGTCTGGTGCCGTGAGCGCGTCGGGTGCGTTCCACAAGGGCCTCCGGAGATGGGCGACTTGGAGGGGGCGGAGCGCACTCAACTTGGTCCAGACCAATCCCCTTGTCAAGGTGTCCCGGCACTACCCGTCCGCATCCCTGCCCGCTGCCGGCCCGGCCGCCGCCCCGTGCGTCGCCGGCTCCAGCAGCGCGGGATCGGTCAGCGTGCCCGAGCCGTCCGGCGGGGTGACCCCGAGGGGCTGCGCTCCGATTCCCAGCGGCAGGCCCCGGGGTCCGGTGCCACGGGTGCCAGCCATTCGACCGCCGCCTTCGCCCCAGTCATCAGGAAGCCTCCCTCTCTCGTGCGACGCGGTCGCGTCAGGAGGAGAGAGGGAGGCTCTCGGGGCATCGCGCGGGTTCCGCGCCCCTTGTCGAGTGACCTGGGTCACATCGCGAGGCCGGCCGCCCCGGCGTCACCACACTGCGACGGCTCAGCTGTCGAAGCCCAGCCCCAGCCGGTCCATCGTCCGCAGCCACAGATTGCGGCGGCCTCCGTGCGCGTCCGCGCGGGCCAGTGACCACTTGGTGAGGGCGATGCCCGTCCAGGCGAAGGGCTCCGGCGGGAACGGCAGCGGTTTCCTGCGGACCATCTCCAGCTCGGTCCGCTCGGTGCGCTCCCCGTCCAGCAGGTCCAGCATCACGTCCGCGCCGAAGCGGGTCGCGCCGACACCGAGGCCGGTGTAGCCCGCCGCGTACGCGACCCTCCCCTGGTGGGCGCTGCCGAAGAACGCCGAGAACCGGGAGCAGGTGTCGATCGCACCGCCCCAGGCATGGGTGAAGCGGACGCCCTCCAGCTGCGGGAAGCAGGTGAAGAAGTGGCCCGCGAGCTTGGCGTACGTCTCCGGCCGGTCGTCGTACTCGGCGCGCACCCGGCCGCCGTAGGGATAGATCGCGTCGTAGCCGCCCCACAGGATGCGGTTGTCGGCGGACAGCCGGAAGTAATGGAACTGGTTGGCGCTGTCGCCCAGCCCCTGCCGGTTCTTCCAGCCGATCTCCGCCAGCTGGTCGGGCGTGAGCGGCTCGGTCATCAGCGCGTAGTCGTAGACCGGGACGGTGTACGAGCGCACGCGCCGCAGCAGGCTCGGGAAGACGTTCGTACCGAGCGCGACCTTGCGGGCGCGGACCGCGCCGTACGGCGTGCGTACGGCCATGCCGGCGCCGTACTGCTTCAGGGTCAGCGCGGGCGTGTGCTCGTACACCCGCACGCCCAGCTCGACGCACGCCCGCTTCAGGCCCCACGCCAGCTTCGCCGGGTGGAGCATGGCCACGCCCCGCCGGTCCCACAGGCCCGCCTCGAAGGTGGCTGAGTTCACCTGCTCGCGCACGGCGTCGGCGTCCAGGAACTCGATGCCGTCCGCGAGGCCCTTGTCCGTCAACTCCCGGTGCCAGTCGCCAAGTTCCTGTGCCTGGTAGGCCTCGGTGGCGACATCGATCTCACCGGTGCGCTCGAAGTCGCAGTCGATGCCGTGCCGGGCGATCGCGGCCTCGATCCCGTCGAGGTTCCTCCGGCCCAGCTCCTCCAGCTTGTGGATCTCGTCCGGCCAGCGGGCGAGGCCGTTGGGGAGGCCGTGCGTGAGGGAGGCGGCGCAGAAGCCGCCGTTGCGGCCGGAGGCGGCCCAGCCCACCTCGCGGCCTTCCAGCAGCACCACATCGCGCTGCGGGTCGCGCTCCTTGGCGTTGAGCGCGGTCCACAGTCCGCTGTAGCCGCCGCCGACGACCAGCAGGTCGCAGGTCTCGGTGCCGGTCAGAGCGGGCTCGGCGGGTGGCTTGCCGGGGTCTTCCAGCCAGTACGGGACCGGCCGGGCTTCGGAGAGAGAGGCGATCCAGTTGTCTTTGCCACGGCTCATGGCGCTCGGGGCCATGATTTCAACTCCCTACAGGGGCTTATGCCTTTTGCTTGTTACGGCGGTTGGTGACGACCATCGAGGTCAGGACGAACAGCACGGCGAGGAGGAACATGGCCGTACCGATGACGTTGATCTGCACGGGTGTTCCGCGTTGCGCCGAACCCCACACGAACATGGGGAACGTGACGGTCGAACCGGCGTTGAAATTGGTGATGATGAAATCGTCGAAGGAGAGCGCGAACGAGAGCAGCGCGCCCGCGGCGATTCCGGGTGCCGCGATGGGCAGGGTGACCCGCAGGAAGGTCTGCACCGGGCCGGCGTACAGGTCCCGGGCGGCCTCCTCGAGACGCGGGTCCATCGACATCACGCGGGCCTTGACGGCGGTGACGACGAAGCTGAGGCAGAACATGATGTGGGCGATCAGGATCGTCAGGAAGCCCAGCGGCGCGCCCATGTTGAGGAACAGGGTGAGCAGCGAGGCGGCCATGACGACCTCGGGCATCGCCATCGGCAGGAAGATCAGCGAGCTGACGGCACCGCGCGCGCGGAAGCGGTACCGGACCAGCGCGAAGGCGATCATCGTGCCGAGGAGCGTGGCGCCGATCGTCGCCCACACGGCGATCTGGAGGCTGAGGGACAGCGAGCCGCACATGTCGGCGACGCCGCACGGGTCCTTCCAGGCGGCCGTGGAGAACTGCTGCCATTCGTAGTTGAAGCGCCCCTTCGGTTTGTTGAAGGAGAACACCGTGACGATGACGTTCGGCAGGAGGAGATAGGCGAGCGTGCAAAGGCCGGCGATGACGACCAGACGACGCTTGAGCCAGGTGACGAAGGGCATCAGACCAGGTCCTCCGTCCCGGAGCGGCGGATGTAGACCGTGACCATGGCCAGGATCGCGGCCATGAGGATGAAGGAGAGAGCGGCCGCTGTCGGGTAGTCCAGAATGCGCAGGAACTGTGTCTGGATGACGTTGCCGATCATGCGGGTGTCGGTGGAGCCGAGGAGTTCGGCGTTGACGTAGTCACCGGCCGCCGGGATGAAGGTCAGCAGGGTTCCCGAGACCACGCCCGGCATCGACAGCGGGAAGGTGACCTTGCGGAAGGTGGTCCACGGCTTGGCGTACAGGTCGCCGGCCGCCTCGTGCAGCCGCCCGTCGATCCGTTCCAGCGAGGTGTACAGCGGCAGGATCATGAACGGCAGGAAGTTGTACGTCAGGCCGCAGACGACGGCCAGGGGTGTGGCCAGGACCCGGTCGCCGGCCGTCCAGCCGAGCCAGCTGGTGAGGTCCAGGATGTGCAGCGAGTTCAGGGTGTGCACGACCGGACCGTTGTCCGCGAGGATCGTCTTCCAGGCCAGGGTGCGGATCAGGAAGCTGGTGAAGAAGGGGGCGATCACCAGGATCATGATCAGGTTCCGCCAGCGGCCGGCACGGAAGGCGATGAGGTAGGCCAGCGGGTAGCCCAGCAGCAGGCATCCCAGGGTCGCGGCGGCCGCGTAGAGCACCGAGCGCAGGAACTGCGGCCAGTACTCGGCGAGCGCGTCCCAGTAGGTCGCGAGGTGCCAGGTGACCTTGTAGCCCTCCTCCAGGGAGCCCGTCTGCACGGACGTGGAGGCCTGGTAGATCATCGGGAGCGCGAAGAAGACGATCAGCCACAGCATGCCGGGCAGCAGCAGCCAGTACGGGGTGAACCGGCCGTGCTTGCGCGCTGGCTTCTTCGCGGGTTCGGCGGGCGCGAGGGGCGGGGGCGCCTCGGTGAGCGTCGACATGGTTACGCGGCCTCTTCCTCGACGGTCTCCACGCCGGCGTCGATGTCCTGCGCCGCGTCGAGGCCGAAGGTGTGGGCCGGACTCCAGTGCAGGACGACGTCGGCGCCGGGGACGAGACGGCCGTCGCGCTCGACGTTCTGCACGTACACCGCGAGTTCGTCGCAGACCGGGCTGTCGATGACGTACTGCGTCGAGACACCGATGAAGCTGGCGTCGGCGATCTTGCCGGTGAGGCGGTTGCGGCCCTCCGGGATCGCCCCCGCGTCGTCGGCGTGCGTGAGGGAGATCTTCTCGGGGCGGATGCCGACCAGCACCTTGCCGCCGGCCGTCGTCGGGGCGGAACATCGCGCCTCGGGCAGCACGAGCTTGCCGCCGCCCGCCCTGAGCACGATGTCGTCGCCGCTCTTCGTGTCGACCTCGGCCTCGATGAGGTTGGAGGTGCCGAGGAAGTTCGCGACGAAGGTGGTGTTCGGGTTCTCGTAGAGGTCGGCGGGCGAGCCTAGCTGTTCCACGCGGCCCGCGTTCATCACGGCGACCGTGTCGGCCATGGTCATGGCCTCCTCCTGGTCGTGCGTGACATGGACGAAGGTGATGCCGACCTCCGTCTGGATGCGCTTCAGCTCCAGCTGCATCTGCCGGCGCAGTTTGAGGTCGAGGGCGCCGAGCGGCTCGTCGAGGAGGAGCACCTTCGGGTGGTTGATCAGCGCGCGGGCCACGGCGACACGCTGCTGCTGGCCACCGGAGAGCTGGTGCGGCTTCTTGCGCGCCTGCTCGCCGAGCTGGACCAGCTCCAGCATCTCCTCCACCTGCTTCTTCACGCTCTTGATGCCACGCCGGCGCAGGCCGAAGGCGACGTTCTCGAAGATGTCGAGGTGCGGGAAGAGGGCGTAGGACTGGAAGACCGTGTTGACCGGCCGTTTGTACGGCGGCAGGTGTGTGACGTCCTGGTCGCCGAGGTGCACGGTCCCGGAGGAGGGTTCCTCCAGTCCTGCGATCATGCGCAGGGTGGTGGTCTTGCCGCAGCCGGAGGCGCCGAGCAGGGCGAAGAAGGAGCCCTGTGGCACGGTCAGGTCCAGCGGGTGTACGGCGGTGAAGGCGCCGTAGGTCTTGGAGATTCCGGAGAGGCGGACGTCGCCGCTGTTGTCTGGTGTCGTCTTCATCGTCGTCACGCCCCTGTGAGCTTCGCGAACTTCTCTTCGTAGGCCGTCTCTTCCTTCTGGCTCAGGGAGCGGAAGGCATGGGACCTCGCCTGCATGGCCTTGTCGGGAACGATCAGCGGATTGTTCGCCGCATCCTTGTCGATCTTCGCAAGGTAGGGCTTCACGCCGTCGACCGGAGTCACGTAGTTGATGTAGGCGGCGAGCGCGGCCGCCTGCTCGGGCTCGTAGTAGAAGTCGATGAGCCGCTCGGCGTTGGTCTTGTGGCGCGCCTTGTTGGGGATGCACATGTTGTCGGTCGACGTCATGTAGCCGCTGTCGGGGATGACGAAGTCCACGTCCGGGCTGTCCGCCTTGAGCTGGACCACGTCACCCGCCCAGGCGATGCAGGCCGCGAAGTCGCCCTTGGTGAGGTCGGCCGTGTAGTCGTTGCCGGTGAAGCGGCGGATCTGCCCCTTGTCGACGGCCTTCTGGATGCGGGCGATCACCGCGTCGAAGTCGTCGTCGGTGAACTTCGCCGGGTCCTTGCCCATGTCGAGCAGGGTCATGCCGATCGAGTCGCGCATCTCGGACAGGAAGCCGACGCGCCCCTTGAGCTTGGGGTTGTCGAGCAGGTCGGAGACCGACTTCACCTCGATGCCGTCCAGCGCCTTCCTGTTGTAGGCGATGACGGTGGAGATGCCCTGCCAGGGGTACGAGTACGCCCGCCCGGGGTCCCAGTCCGGGTTGCGGAACTGGGGCGAGAGGTTGGTGTAGGCGTGCGGCAGGTTGGACGGATCCAGTTTCTGGACCCACCCGAGGCGGATGAGCCGGGCGGCCAGCCAGTCCGTGAGGACGATGAGGTCGCGGCCGGTGTTCTGGCCCGCGGCGAGCTGCGGCTTGATCTTGCCGAAGAACTCGTTGTTGTCGTTGATGTCCTCGGTGTAGTCGACCGTGATGCCGGTCCGCCTGCGGAAGGCGTCGAGCGTCGGGTGGCGCTTGCCCTTGTCGTCGACGTCGATGTACTCGGTCCAGTTGGAGAAGGAGACGCTCTTCTCATCGGCCGAGTGGTCCTCGGCGGACGTGCCGCCCTGCGTCCTGCCCGCCGCGGGGATGCCGCAGGCGCTCAGCGCCCCGAGTCCGCCGACCGCGAGCGCGCCGCCCGCGGAGGCCCGCAGCAGCGAGCGGCGGGTCATGGCGGCCCGGCCGTTGCGCAGGCTGCGCCGCATGGCGGCCGCTTGGGCCGGGGTCAGGCGGTCGGGCTCGTACTGCTCCATGCGCGTGGTGCCCTTTCGGGAGGGATGGGTGGCGGCCGGCCGGTGCTCGGCGGCCGTTCCGTCGGCTCTATCGGTCCCCGAAGATGGTGCGGTGCCAGTCCTTGCGGGCCACCGCGGTGTTGTCGAACATTACGTGCTTGACCTGCGTGTACTCCTCGAAGGAGTACGCCGACATGTCCTTGCCGAAGCCGGATGACTTGTAGCCTCCGTGCGGCATCTCGCTGATGATCGGGATGTGGTCGTTGATCCAGACGCAGCCCGCCTTGATCTCGCGGGTGGCCCGGTTCGCGCGGTAGACGTTGCCGCTCCACGCGGAGGCGGCGAGGCCGAACGGGGTGTCGTTGGCCAGCCGGATTCCTTCATCATCACCGTCGAACGGCAGTACGACCAGTACCGGGCCGAAGATCTCCGACCGGACGATCTCGCTGTCCTGGGCCGCGTCGGCGACGAGGGTGGGCCGGTAGTAGGCGCCGTTCCCGAGGTCTCCCTTCGGTGCCTCGCCGCCGGTGACCACGCGCGCGTAGGCACGCGCGCGGTCCACGAAGCCGGCGACACGGTCCCGCTGGGCGTGGGAGATGAGCGGCCCGAGGTCGGTGCCGGGGGCGAAGGGGTCCCCGAGCCTCACCGTCTCCATCAGCGCGGCCGTCTGCTCGACGAACGCCTCGTAGAGCGGGCGCTGCACGTACGCGCGCGTGGCGGCCGTGCAGTCCTGTCCGGTGTTGATGAGCGCGCCGGCGACGGCGCCGTGGACGGCCGCCTCCAGATCGGCGTCGTCGAAGACGACGAAGGGGGCCTTGCCGCCCAGCTCCAGGTGGAGACGCTTGACGGTGGCGGTGGCGATCTCGGCGACGCGCCTGCCGACGGGGGTGGACCCGGTGAAGGAGGTCATGGCCACGTCCGGGTGGCCGACCAGGTGCTCGCCGGCCTCCTTGCCGGTACCGGTGACGATGTTGACGACCCCGTCCGGGATACCGGCGTCCGTGGCGGCCTGGGCGAAGAGCAGCGAGGTGAGCGGCGTCAGCTCGGCCGGCTTCAGGACGATGGTGTTGCCCGCGGCGATCGCCGGGAGGATCTTCCAGGCGGCCATCTGGAGCGGGTAGTTCCAGGGCGCGATGGACCCGACGACACCGATGGGCTCGCGCCGGATGTACGAGGTGTGGTCGCCGGAGTACTCACCGGCGGACTGCCCCTGCAGATGCCGGGCGGCACCGGCGAAGAAGGCGGTGTTGTCGATGGTCCCCGGCACGTCGAACTCACGCGTGAGCTTCAGCGGCTTGCCGCACTGCAGGGACTCCGCGCGGGCGAACTCCTCGGCGCGGTCGGCGAGCACGGCGGCGAACCGGTGCAGGGCGTCCGAACGCTCCCCGGGAGTGGTGGAGGCCCAGCCCGGGAAGGCCTCGCGGGCGGCGGCGACGGCCGCGTCGACGTCGTCGGTGCCGGCCAGCTCGTAGGTGTACACCTCCGCACCGGTGGCGGGGTCCACCACGGCGTGGGTACGGCCCGAGGTGCCCTTGGTGAGACGGCCGGCGATGAACTGCGCGCCGTCCGCGAATCGGTCCTGTGCGGGGAATCGTTCCGGGGTGGCGGTGCCCGGGTTGTGCATGTCGCTCTCCTCCGCCGTTTCACCCCGCCCCGGAGGCGGGTGGGCGTAGCTCCAGCTCGATTTGAGTGCCGATCCTGACAGAGCACTAGGCCCGCAACAAGGGATTCCGTTGTTGCCTTTTGGTTACGCGACGGAATCTGTCGACCAGGTGTCGAGTCAGGGTGGAAAAGAGCGGACGGAGTGTCAGTGGTGCGTGCCAGACTCGCGTGCATGGGAAAGATCGACGGGGTGGAAGCCCTGATCAGGGAGGTCCGGGCCGGGGCCCGGGTCAGGTACCTCCACTTCTGGGGGCACCGGCCGCGACCGGACGGCAGGATCGGCGCCGGCTGTCTGAGCCAGTGGTGGCCGTCACCGTTCGTGGTGGGCGGTGTGGAGTACGCGACGGCCGAGCACTGGATGATGGCGCGGAAGGCCCGGCTGTTCGGGGACGCGGAGGCGGAGCGCCGGGTACTGGCCGCGGAGCATCCCGCGGAGGCGAAGAAGGCGGGGCGGCTGGTCCGGGACTTCGACGAGGCGATATGGGAGCGGGAGCGCTTCGGGATCGTGGTCGAGGGCAGCGTGCACAAGTTCGCGGCCGACGACGACCTCCTCATGTTCCTGCTGGGCACCGGTGACCGGGTGCTGGTGGAGGCGAGCCCCGTGGACCGCGTCTGGGGAATCGGCCTCGCCGCGGATGACGAGGCGGCATCGGACCCGGAGCGCTGGCGCGGCCCGAACCTGCTGGGCTTCGCGCTGATGGAGGCCCGGGAAAGACTGGCGGGCGCGGGGGCCTGAGGGTATGGGCCCAGGGCGCGGGGCCTGAGGATATGGGCTCAGCCCCCTGGGCGGTGGACGCTTTGCGCTCGGCCGCCGGACGCGCGGTTCCGCCTCAGGTGTGGAATGCGACCACGAAGGCGAACAGCCCGAGTACCAGAACGATGCCGGCGGCTCCGCAGATGAGGCCGGCCAGGGCCACGCCCGGGTTGGTGGCCTCGCCCCGGTTGGCCTTTCCGCGGCCGATCGCGCCGAAGATGATCGCCAGGATGCCCAGTATCAGGGCCACCGGCCACAGCACGAAGCCGATCGACGCCAGGATGCCCAGCACCAGGGAAGCCGTTCCCATGCCGTCGCTCGGGGCCGGCTGCATACCGGGCCAGCCGTAGCCGTTCGGGGCCGGGTACGGACCGCTGTATGTCTGCTGCGGCTGCCCCGGGTAGCCGTACACCGACGGGCCGCCCGGGTATCCGTACGGCACCTGTCCCGGGCCGTCGGGCGCGATGGGCGGCGGAGGCACGTGTTCCGCTCCCCCGTGCTGCGCGGCGGGCGGCGCCGGCGGGGCGAAGGGGTTGCCGGTGGCCGCCGGGGCAGTCGGCGGGGCGTAGGGGTTCGCGGGGGCGGCGGGCGGGGCGTAGGGGTTCACCGGAGGCGAGCCGGCCGGGGGCGCGAACGGGTTCGCCGGCGGCGCGAACGGGTTCGCCGGGGGCGCCATGGAGTCGGCCGGACTGGCCCAGGGCGCCGGCACGGCCGGGGCCGTCGGCAGCGAGGTCAGCGTCTGCTGGTCGTGGACGGAGGCGGAGAGCTGCGCCGGGTCCTGCTGTGCCGCCGGTATCGCGTCCCGCACCGGCGCGTACGGCCGGCCCGCGGCGGGGACGGCGTCCTGCACCTGGGCGGCGTCCTGGACCGAACCCGGGCCCGGCGCCGGGTCCGCCGTCTGCTTGTCCAGGGACACTGGAGGTGACGTCGGCGCTTCCCCGCTGGTCTGCTCCGGTGGCGTGGACTGCGGCACCTCGTCGGACATGCTGGAAGACCCCTCTGCTGGACGTCCTGTCATGCTACGGGCAGCTGGGGACGGCGCGGGGCCGGGGCCTACGATGATCCCGCGTCATCGATCAGCCGATCACCGCGCCCGCCTCGGACCGCGCTCCGCGGGCGCCAGTCCCGGGGAGGACCCCATGACCGACAGCAGCTCCGTACCCGCCGCCGGCACGGCCGACCGCGATCTGCGGACTTTCATCGCCGGACTGCCCAAGGCCGAACTGCACGTCCACCACGTGGGCTCCGCCTCTCCCCGCATCGTGTCGGAACTGGCCGCCCGCCACCCCGACTCCAAGGTCCCCACCGACCCCGAGGCCCTGGTCGACTACTTCACGTTCACCGACTTCGCGCATTTCGTCGAGGTGTATCTGTCGGTCGTCGACCTCGTCCGCACCCCGGAGGACGTCCGGCTGCTCACCTACGAGGTGGCCCGTGACCTGGCCCGCCAGCAGGTGCGGTACGCCGAGCTGACCATCACCCCCTTCTCCTCCACCCGGCGCGGGATCGAGGAGTCGGCGTTCATGGCCGCGATCGAGGACGCCCGGAAGGCGGCCGAGGCCGAGTTCGGGACCGTCCTGCGCTGGTGCTTCGACATTCCCGGCGAGGCCGGGCTCGAGGCCGCGGAGGAGACCGCGCGGCTGGCCACCGACGACCGGATCCGCCCGGAGGGCCTGGTGTCGTTCGGACTCGGCGGACCCGAGGTCGGCGTGCCCCGGCCGCAGTTCAAGCCGTACTTCGACCGGGCCGTCGCCGCCGGGCTGCACTCCGTCCCGCACGCCGGCGAGACGACCGGCCCGGAGACGGTGTGGGACGCGCTGAACGAGCTGCGGGCCGAGCGCATCGGGCACGGCACCAGCTCCGCGCAGGACCCCAGGCTGCTCGCCCACCTCGCCGATCACCGCATTCCGCTGGAGGTCTGCCCGACCTCCAACATCGCCACCCGGGCGGTCCGCACCCTGGACGAGCACCCGGTCAAGGAGTTCACGCGCGCCGGGGTACTGGTCACGATCAACTCGGACGACCCGCCGATGTTCGGCACCGACCTCAACAACGAGTACGCGGTGGCCGCCCGCCTCCTGGACCTGGACGAGCGCGGCCTCGCCGACCTCGCGAAGAACGCCGTCGAGGCGTCTTTCCTGGACGCGCGGGGCAAGGCGCGGATCGCGGCGGAGATCGACGCCTACACCGCCGGCTGGCTCACCGTCTGACACACCACAATGGGGCCATGCAGACCGTGACCGCCGTGGCCCACCGCGGCGCCCCCTACCGCTTCCGCGAGAACACGATCGACTCGCTGCGTTCCGCGCTCGACCAGGGCGCGGACGCGGTGGAGGTCGATGTACGGCTCACCCGTGACGGCGTCCCCGTGCTCCTGCATGACGAGACGCTGGAGCGGCTGTGGCAACTCGACCGGCCGCTGCGCGCGCTGTCCGCCGAGGAGTTGCGCGGACTGACGGCGGGCGGTGTGCCGACGCTCACGGAGGCGCTGGCCGCGACCGGGGACAGCAGGGTGATGGTGGACCTGTGCGGGCGGGTCGACCGCCGGCTCGTGGACCGGGTCCTGGACGCGGTCCGGCAGGGCGGGGCGCGGGACCGCGTCCACTACTGCGCGGGCGCCGAGGCGATGCTCGCCGTCCGCGCCGCCGATCCGGCCGCCGAGATCGCCCTGACCTGGACGACCCTCGCCCCGCCCCGGCCCGCCCTGCTGGCCGCGGTCCGCCCCCGTTCGCTCAACTACCGCTTCTCCCTGGTGAACCGGGACCTGGCGGCCCGCGTCCACCACGACGGCTACCTCCTGTCCGTCTGGACCCCGGACACCCGCCGCTCCATGCGCCGGCTACTGGACCTGGGCGTCGACTCGATCACGACGAACCGGGTCGACGTCCTGCACGCCCTGCGGTCCCAACCCGACTAGGGCCTTTCGTCTGGATCATGCCGGATCAGGGGCCCCGCGAGCCCGGCATGATCCGAACGAGAGGCCCTGGCGGCCGGCGAGTTCCCGTAGCGCGTCGCACAACTCCTCCGCCGTCACAAACATTTGACAGTCGGCGCCACCCGTCCGCGGCACCGCAGCTCACACCGCACGCCCGGGACCTCCACGCCGTGCCGGCCGGGCCGGAGGCGGGTGCCCCACGCCGCTCGGGTCCGCTGCGGCGCGGAACGCAACGGACGCACCGGGTTACCCTTGTGCGGGGGACCTGACATGCGGTGATCGGCTGTTCGACAGGCAGGCGACGCCGTTGCGCGGACCCCCGCGCCGACCGCTCCGCTCGAGCCACGGCATGAGGAAGCAGTCAGAGTAGAGGCCCCCATTTCATGCAGCGCGACAACTCCACAGACCGCGGCGGCCCGGCAGAGCTGCCGGATGAGGCGCTGGGGCTCGCGGTGCTCCTGCGGGCGTGGCGGGCGCGAGCGGGCCGAAAACTGGGCCTCGGCAAACCGCTTCCGCAGGTCGAGGTCGCCGCCGCGGTCGGCATGAGCGAACGCTGGTACCGGGACCTGGAGCGCGGTGCCATGCCCCGGCTGGACGCCCGGACCCTGACCGCGCTGGCGGACGCGCTGCGGCTGTGCGCGGACGAACGGGCGACCCTCTTCCTGTACGCCGCCGGCGGCGAGCCCTTCCCCGCTGTGTCACCCGTCGACGGCGTCGATCTGACGCCGCTGCGGCGCCTTCTCGACCTGCAGCCCACACAGCCCGCCTATCTCACCGACAACGCGTGGAACGTACTCGACCACAACGCGGCGATGGCCGAGTGGTTCCCGTGGGTGCGGGTCCCCGGCGCGAACCTGATCCGCTGGGGGCTGACCGACCCCGAGGCCCGCGAGCAGCTGGCCGACTGGCCGCAGCACGGGCGGGCCTACCTCGCGATGCTGCGCTACGCCCTCGCGCAGTACCCGGAGCACCCCGAACTCCCCGAGATCCTGCGGACGGCGCTCGCCGACCCGGAGTGCCGGCGGATCTGGGACGAGGGCCCGGTCATCATCGCCAACCGGGACGGGCACACCTTCCGCCTGCACATCCCCCACTTCGCTCCGCGCAGCGTCGACGTCGTCGCCCAGGTGCTGAACCCCGTCGGCTATCCGGGACTTCGGCTCACCTTCGTCAGCCTGCTGACGGAGTCCGAAGCCCGTACCGGCGCCGAAGCCCCGACCGAGTCCGGCACCGCCACCGGCCGTCAGGACGGCTGAGCCCTCAGTCTTGCCGATCCCGACCACGCGTTCAACAGCCGCCGACCGGCAAAGAATTTCCGGTCCGGCGACCGGCAAATTTCTGCCGGTCCGCTTTCTGTCAGCCGTTTCCCGCCGGGCGGGCAACCGGCAGAACATTGCCGGTCGAATCCGTTGACATTCGCTACGGCAAGTTGCGAATCTCGGTGACGACCGGGCCCTGAGAGACCCCTCCCGTTCGCGGAGTACATGGCGGTGGCCCGGGACTGACTGCGAAACACCTCGGGAGCGGCCTTGCATGCCTTCATGAACATCAAGAAGACGATCGGGATAAGCAACGACTTCTGGAACGTCACCGCCGACTCCGGAATGGCCGGAATCGTCGCCGGGAACCTCGGCGCCGGCCGCTATACGACCCGCGCCGACGGCCACGAGTTCCTGAACATGTCGTCGTACTCGTACCTCGGTCTGGACTCCCACCCGGCGCTGATCCGCGCGGCGGCCGACGCCGTCACCGAGAACGCCTCGCTGAACACCTCGGTGTCCCGGATGCGGGTGCACTTCGGGATTCTCAAGGACGCCGAGGACGCGCTCTCGGACCTGTTCCGGGTGGAGGCGGTCACCCTGGCCTCCTGCGCCGCGGCCGCCTGGTCCGCGCTGCCCCTGGTGGCGTCCGGCGCCTTCACCGGCGACGTACCGCCGCTGATGGTGTTCGACAAGCACGCGCACTTCTGCCTGAACGCGATGAAGCCGAGCGTCGCCGACGAGGCCGAGGTCAGGACCATCACGCACAACGACCTCGACGCCCTGGAAGAGCTGTGCCGCACCCATCGGAACGTCGCCTACGTGGCCGACGGGGTGTACAGCACGGGCGGCCAGGCACCGGTGCGTGAACTGCTGCGGCTGCAGGAGAAGTACGGGCTGTTCCTGTTCTTCGACGAGGCACACGGGGTGTCGACCCGCGGCGACCAGGGGCGCGGGCTGGTCCTCGACACCATGGGCGACATCAACGACCGCACGCTGGTCATCACCTCGCTGAACAAGGGCTTCGGTGCCTCCGGCGGCGCGATCTTCCTCGGGCCGCAGGGCTCCCGGCACCGCCGTGACCTCGCCCTGCGCTACGGCGGCCCGCTGACCTGGTCGCAGCGGATCAACACGGCCGGACTCGGGGCGATCATCGCCTCCGCCGCGCTGCACCGTTCGCCGGAACTGAAGGAACTCCAGCACCGGCTGCAGGAGAACATCGACTGCTTCGACGCGCTGGTGCCCACCGCGGGCAGCGGCGACGGACTGCCCATCCGGTTCATCGACATCGGCTCGGAGGAGAAGACGGTCCGCATCGGCCGGACCCTCCTTTCCGAGGGCTACTACACCTCCGCTCTCTTCTTCCCCGTCATCGCCCGCGGAAAGGCGGGACTGCGCATCATGCTCCGCGCGGACATGACGAAGACGGACATCGAGCGCTTCGGTCGTCTGGTCAATGATTTGCGGAGCCAGAATGACTGAGCAGAAAATTGCCGCGGCCGACGGTGAACGGGCGGGCGACGGCAGGGAAACCGCCGGGCAAAAAGCATTTCCGGCCCCGCCCGCTCAGCTGAACCGGCGCATCATGGCGCTCTCCTGTCTGCTGGTCTTCATGGCCCAGATGGCGACCACCATCTATCTGCCCTCGCTGCCGATCGTCGCGCACGACTTCGGAATGTCCCGCAGTTATGCGGCGCTTTCCATCTCGGCGTTCGTGATCGGTGCCGCGGCTCCGGTGGTCCTGTGGGGCGTGGCCGCGGACCGGTACGGCCGCCGGGGTCCGCTGCTGACCTCGCTGGCGCTGTTCGTGCTCACCAGCGCGGCGATAGCGCTGATCCGGTCGCCCGAGGGTCTGCTGGTGCTGCGCGCGCTCCAGGGCATCGGTGCCGGTGGCGCCGCGATCATCGCCCGCATCCTGGTGCGTGACCGCTGGAGCGGGGACGAGCTGGCCAAACGGCTGTCGGTGCTGTCGATCGCGTTCATCACGGCGATGGGCGGCGGCCAGTTCCTCGGTGGCCTGATCGGCAGGTACGCGCACTGGGAGACCGGTTTCGTCGTCCTCGCCGCGGTCGGGACGGTCGCGGCGGCGCTGACCTTCACCGTGCCGTTCGAGTCGAGTCGTGCCGTGCAGCGGCCGTCGGAGGTGCTGCGGATCTGCCTCACCATCAGCAGGCAGCCGGCGTTCCTGCTGCCGGCCCTGGCCGGCGGCGCGGGGTTCGCGACGATCGTGGTGCTGCAAGAGGTCAGCCCGTTCGTGTTCCAGCAGCACTTCGGGCTCGCCACGGACCAGTACGGCAGCCTCGGGCTGCTGCTCGGCGCGGCCTACTTCGGCGGGGCGATGACCGTCAACCGCCTGGTGGCCAGGTCGGGTTCGGGCCGGCTGATGACCGCCGGCTCGATCGTGATGACGGCGGCCGGCGTCCTGATGATCGTCCTGTGGTCGGTGCCCGGTCTGCCCGACACCGGCGCCCTGGTGGCCTTCGTCGCGCTGTACTGCGTGACCACCTTCGGTCAGTCCGTGCTGTTCCCCAACAGCATGGCCGCCGCCGTCAGCAGCCAGCACGGTCACGGCGCCTACGCCGTCTCCCTGTGCGGCTTTCTGCAGCAGTCGATGGCGGGCGTGGCCGCGGCCAGCGCCGCGCTGCTGCACGCCGATCTCGCGTGGGCCACGGTCGCCGCCGCGCTGGGGGCCGCGGCCTGGCTCATGACAAGGATCGCCGTCCCCTCGGCAGCACTCACGGCCGTCGCCTCGGAAGGGAAGTGACATGGCGGTTCTGCGTTCCCACATCAGCCCCTCCAGCGAGGTGTTCCGCCGCAACAGCGAGGCCTACGGCGCGTTGCGCGAGCAGATCGCGGCGGCGCGCGCCGCGGCCACGGCCGGCGGTGGCGCCGAGGCGCGGGCCCGGCATGCCGCGCGCGGCAAGCTCACCGCCCGGGAGCGGGTGAGCCGGCTGCTCGATCCGGGGACCCCGTTCCTGGAGATCGGCCAGCTCGCCGCGCACGAGGTGTACGAGCAGGCCGTGCCGTCCGCGGGAATCATCACCGGCGTCGGCATGGTGGAGGGCCGGCCGACGGTCGTGTTCGCCAACGACGCGACCGTGAAGGGCGGCACGTACTACCCGCTGACGGTCCGCAAGCACCTGCGGGCCCAGCAGGTCGCCCGGGAGAACGGGCTGCCCTGTATCTACCTGGTCGACTCCGGAGGCGTGTTCCTGCCGATGCAGGAGGACATCTTCCCGGACGAGAACCACTTCGGCCGGATCTTCCGCAACATCGCGGAGATGTCCGCGATGGGCCTGCCGCAGATCGCGGCCGTGATGGGCTCGTGCACGGCCGGCGGCGCGTACATCCCGGCGATGTGCGACGAGACGGTGATCGTGCGGGGCACCGGGTCGATCTTCCTGGGCGGTCCCCAGCTGGTGCGGGCGGCGACCGGTGTGATCGTCGACACCGAGACCCTCGGCGGGGCCGATCTGCACACCACGACCAGCGGTGTCGCCGACCACCTCGCCCGCAGTGACGAGCACGCGCTGACCCTGGTCCGGGAGATAGCCGCCCGGCACGGCAGGGACATCCCGGCCGCGCCACCCGAGACGCCGGTACCGCCGCTGTACGACCCGGCCGAGCTGCCGGGCATCGTCAGCGCCAATCCGCGCGAGCCGATCCCGGCCCGGGAGATCCTCGCCCGGCTGCTGGACGGCAGCGAGTTCGCCGAGTACCGCGCGCGGTTCGGGCCGACGATCGTGTGCGGCACCGGCCGGATCGGCGGCTACCCGGTCGGCGTCCTCATCAACGACGGGGTGCTCTTCTCCGAGAGTGCCCAGAAGGCCGCGAACTTCATCGAACTGTGCTCACAGCGCGGCATCCCGCTGCTCTTCCTGCACAACATCAACGGGTTCATGGTCGGCGCCGAGTACGAGGCGGGCGGCATCGCCAAGCACGGCGCCAAGATGGTGAACGCCGCGTCCTGTGCCGCCGTCCCGAAGTTCAGCGTGCTGATCGGCGGCAGCTACGGCGCGGGCAACCTCGCCATGTGCGGCCGCTCGATCGGCCCGCAGCTGATGGCCATGTGGCCCAACGCCCGGACGTCCGTGGTCGGCGGAGAGCAGGCCGCGACGGTGATGGCGCTCATCAAGAACGAACAGCTGGCCAAGCAGGGCCGCTCGTTGACCCCGGAAGAGGAAGAGGCCTTCAAGAAGCCGATCCGGGACAACTACGACCGCGAGGGCCAGCCCCTGTATGTGGCCGCACGGCTGTGGGTGGACGCCCTGGTCGACCCGGCCGACACCCGTGAATGGCTGACGCTGAGCCTTGCCCTGGCCGCGGCAGCACCGCAACGACAGACGCGCTTCGGCGTGTTCAGGATGTGATGGTCCGTCATGGTGAAACGACTGCTGATCGCCAACCGGGGTGAGATCGCCCGCCGTATCGCCCGCACCTGCCGGCGCCTCGGCATCGAGTACGTCGCCGTCCACTCCGAGGCGGACCGTGCCGCGGCCCACCTGGACGGCGCCTTCGAACAGGTCCTGATCGGCCCCTCCCCGGCGGCCGACAGCTATCTGCGCGCCGACGCCCTGATCGACGCGGCCCTGCGCTCCGGTTGCGACGCCGTCCATCCGGGATACGGGTTCCTGTCGGAGAACGCGGAGTTCGCCGCCGCGGCCACCGAGGCGGGTCTGGTCTTCGTCGGGCCCGACGCGGGCACCATCGCCGCCATGGGTGACAAGGCCACCGCGAAACGGCTGATGGCCGAGGCGGGCGTGCCGGTGCTGCCGGGTTCGGCGGACGCCACCGAGTCGGTGGACGAGATCCGGGCGCACGCGGCCCGTATCGGCTACCCGGTGATCCTCAAGCCCGTCGCCGGAGGCGGCGGCAAGGGCATGCGGGTCATCGAGCGGGAAGGCGACCTCGCCCCCGCCGTGGAGGCCGCGGTCCGGCTGGCCCGCGCCAACTTCGGCGACGGGCGCCTGCTGGTCGAGCGGTATCTGCGCCGGCCCCGGCACATCGAGGTCCAGGTCTTCGGCGACACCCACGGCAACGTGGTGCACCTGTTCGAGCGGGAGTGCTCGCTGCAGCGCCGGCACCAGAAGATCGTCGAGGAGGCGCCGGCGGCCGGCCTTCCGGCGGAGGTCCGGGAGGCGCTGCTGTCGGCCGCCGTACGCGGCGCGCAGGCCATCGGATACGTCAACGCGGGCACCTTCGAGTTCATCCTCGACAGTGCCGGAGACGGCGACGGCGACCGTGCGGGCCGGTTCTACTTCCTTGAGGTGAACACCCGCCTCCAGGTCGAGCACCCGGTCACCGAGGCCGTCACCGGCCTCGACCTCGTCGAGTGGCAGCTGCGGGTGGCGGACGGTGAGCGACTCCCGCTGACGCAGGGCGAGATCACCGCGTCCGGGCACGCCGTCGAGGTCCGCGTGTACGCCGAGGACCCCGATGCGGACTTCCGTCCCGCCCCCGGCCGGGCGCTGGCCGCCGTGTGGCCTACCGGTCTGCGGGTCGACGCGGCCTTCGACGGCGCCGGTGACGTCCCGGTCTTCTACGACCCGATGATCGCCAAGCTCATCGCGCACGGCCCCGCCCGCCCCGCGGCGCTGGCCCGGCTGCGGCACGCGGTACGGTCCACCGCCGTCCTCGGCCTGACCACCAACCTGGGGTTCCTCGCCGACCTGCTGGACGACACCCGGGTGCGCGCCGGACTGATCGACACCCATCTGGTGGACGAGTTCACCGCCCGGGCCGCCGGGCGGCGGGGGGACCTGGGGCCGGTGGCGGCGGCCTGTGCGGCCGCGATGAGCCTGCCCGAGCGCACCGCCGGACGTACGGCCGAGTCTCCGTGGAGCGGTTCCCTCGGCGCCCTGGACCGGCGGCTCCTCGACCCGGCCGCCCCGTTGGGCCGTATCGCCTGCCGTGCCGGCAGCCGTCCGCTCGAAGCGGCATTGCTCTCCCGGCGGGAGGGCGCGCTCACGGTGGCCGTGGCGGGCGAGCGCTTCAGCGTCACGTGCGCGAAGGACGGGGCACTGCTGCGCGGCACGGTCGGCGAGGCGCTGTGGTCGGGCCTGCGCCGCGCCGACAGCTGCGAACTCGTCGTCGACGGACGCCGGCTGACCCTGGCGCTGGACGTCGCCGGCGAGGACGACAGCACGGCCGGCGGCGACGCGGTCGCCTCACCCATGCCGGGAACGGTGGTGCAACTCCCCGTATCCGTGGGCGACGTGGTGCAGCCGGGGGACACGGTCGCGATCGTCGAGGCGATGAAGATGGAGAACCGGGTGCTCGCCCCCGCCGCCGGCGTGGTGGAGGAGATCCGCTGCGCCCTCTCCGACATCGTCTGCGCAGACCAGGTCCTCATGGTCATCGGGCCGGAGCAGCGCGAAGAGGCCGCCTGAGCCGCGTACCCCGCGTCCAGGCACCACGTGAATCGAGTCAAGACCAAGATGGAAGCAGACAATCAGATGAACCCCATCCGCCGTGTCGGAGTGGTCGGCTCGGGCGCCATGGGCGCCGGAATCGCCGAAGTGAGCGCCCTGGCAGGCATGGACGTACTGGTCGCGGTCTCCCGCGAGTCCTCGCTGACCACCGGACGCCACCGCGTCCTCACCTCCCTCGACCGTGCCGTCGCCAAGGGCCGGCTCGCCGAGGCCGAGCGGGACGCGGCCGCGGCCCGCGTCCGGTTCACCACGGATCTGGGCGAGCTGGCCGACCGGCAGCTGGTGGTCGAGGCGGTCCGCGAGGAGGAGACGCTCAAGCTGGACCTCTTCGCCACGCTCGACAAGGTGGTCGAGGACCCGGAGGCGATCCTCGCCTCCAACACCTCCTCGATCCCCATCATGAAGCTGGCCGGCGCCACCGACCGCCCGGCCCAGGTCATCGGCGCCCACTTCTTCAACCCCGTACCGGCGATGGCCCTGGTGGAACTGGTCGGCTCGCTGCACACGTCCGACGCGACCATGGACCGGGCCGAGACATGGGTCGCGCAGAGCCTGGGCAAGCGGCCGATCCGTGCCAAGGACCGGGCCGGCTTCGTGGTCAACGCGCTGCTGGTGCCGTATCTGCTGTCCGCCGTGCGCATGGTGGAGACGGGCTTCGCCACGGCCGAGGACATCGACCAGGGCATGGTGCTCGGCTGCTCGCATCCGATGGGCCCGCTCCGGCTGACCGACATGGTGGGCCTGGACGTCGTGGCGGCCGTGGCCGACGCGCTGTACGCGGAGTTCAAGGAGCCCCTCTACGCCGCCCCGCCGCTGCTCTCCCGCATGGTCGAGGGCGGTCTGCTGGGCCGTAAGACGGGCCGCGGCTTCTACGCGTACCAGTAGCCGGTACCCCCACTCCCCCACACACGGAACACGCGGAAACGGATTCCCCTGACGTGAACACCGCCTCCAGCATCACTTCGCCGACGCCCGGACCCGCGGGGCTGGTCCTCGCCGACCTGCTGCCCGCGGGAAGCGCCGCCCGGACCCGGGTGCGCGACGCCGCCCTGGTCCTCGGGGGTGCGGCCCTGACCGGGTTCGCCGCGCAGCTCGCGGTGCCGGTGCCCGGCTCGCCGGTCCCGGTGACCGGGCAGACCTCGATGTGGTCCTTGCCTGGGCGTGGGGGAACGTGCTGGGCATCAGTGACCCCGCGTTTGCCGACGACGGCAACGACACGCCGCTGGCATCGCCGCCGCGGTGATCGCCGCCGGTACGGGCCTGGTGTGGTGGATGCGCCGCCGCCGGTCCGCCACCGAGTAGTCGCGGCGAGAAGCCCGCACCACGGATCAGGGCCCCACCCTCACGCCCCGAGGGTGGGGCCCTGAGCGCTGCCCCGGCCACCGCGAAGGATCCCGCGGCCGCCTTCGGCGGAACTGTTGGTGAATCATGGCAAAATTCCCGGACATGCAGGTACATTTCTGACCGCCGCTTCGAGATGTCACCGGCAGACGGGGGCGAAGGATGAGCACGGACGACCGCGTCGCGGTGACGACCGGGATCGCACGGCTGCACGCGTCGCCCGCACTGGCCGGGCCCGGCCGGCTCGGGCTGGTGACCAACCACACCGGCGTCCTCCCCGATCTGCGCCCGGCCGCGCCCGCGCTGCTCGAGGCCGGCGCGCGGCTGGTCGCCCTGTTCGGTCCCGAGCACGGGCTGCACGGGACCGGCCAGGCCGGCGAGAGCGAGACCACCGGGGCGGACCCCACCACCGGCCTGCCGGTCCACGACACCTACGGGTGCGGCGGCGAGCGCCTCGACGAACTGCTGCTCGCCGGCGGCGTCGACGCGCTGGTGTACGACCTGCAGGACATCGGGGCCAGGTTCTACACCTACGTATGGACCATGTGTGACCTGATGGTCTCGGCGGCTCGTACGGGCGTACGGTTCGTGGTCGCCGACCGGCCGAATCCCCTCGGTGGTCTCGTCAGCGAGGGCCCGCTGCTCGACCCGGCGTGGGCCAGCTTCGTCGGGCGCGCCCCGATACCGGTCCGGCACGGCCTCACCTGCGGCGAACTCGCCCGGCGTCTCAACGCCTCGGTAGTGCCCCAATGGGCGGGCAACCCGGTGGACTTGACGGTGATCGAGGCTGCCGGCTGGCAGCGCGCCATGGACGCGGAGGCCACCGGCCTGCCGTGGGTCGCGCCCTCACCGAACGTCCCGACGCCCGCCACCGCCACCGTCTACCCCGGCACCTGCCTGTTCGAGGGGACGAACCTCTCGGAGGGCCGTGGCACCACGCAGCCCTTCGAGATCGTCGGGGCCCCGTACATCGACGCGCGGTTCGCGCCCGCGCTCGCCGAACTCGCCCTGCCCGGAGTGCACTTCCGTGATCTGCGGTACGTACCGACCTTCCACAAACACGCCGGACGGCCGCTGCGCGGGGTCCAGCTCCACATCACCGACCGCGAGGCGTTCGCTCCCGTACGCACCGCCGTCGCGATGCTTGCCACGCTGCGGCGGCTGTACCCGGGCACCTTCGCGTGGCGCACCGCGGACGGCGGCGCGGAGGGGACCGGCCACCGTCACTTCATCGACCTGCTGTGGGGGTCCGACCGGTTGCGGCGCGCCGTCGACGCGGGCGACGACCCGCTGCCACTGTGCGATCCGCCGGCGCCGCCCGCCCGGTGGGCCGGCGACGACGTCCTGCTCTACCCCTGAGGCCCCCTCCTCCCCCACTCCCACGAGTCGTCGCTCGCGGCCGGGCCGGTCGGCGACGGCGACATGTACAGCGGGGTGCCCCACTCACCGGACCACGCCCGAGACCGTCAGGGTCCTCGGCCGGGCCCGCCACCGCGGCGCGTCGGCCGCCGCCCTCACCGACGCCGCGCCCAGCCCCCTCACCGACGCCGACGTCGCGGGCGCCGTCCTCACCACGGTGGTACGCGACGCGGGAGCGCGCTCGGTCGCGACGGCCGGCCGCGTCGCCCGACTCGCCGTCGTGGAGGGCGTCCCGATCCCCCTGGCGCAGCGCACACCGCACCAGACCGAAACAGCGCTGCGGGCGATGTC
Organism: Streptomyces sp. NPDC045022; assembly: GCF_056432605.1. NCBI lineage: Bacteria > Bacillati > Actinomycetota > Actinomycetes > Kitasatosporales > Streptomycetaceae > Streptomyces > Streptomyces sp. NPDC045022. The sequence continues at coordinate 111,182 of NZ_JBWKIR010000021.1, read as the reverse complement.
CGACGCCGTCCGCGACCTGCGTATGGAAGGACCACCCCGTCGATGACCGATCGCACGACGACATCCCGGGCCGACACGCGCGGCTTTCGCGCGGGCGACGGGCCGCGGGTGGTGGAGGCGTGGCGCAGAAGCGCGCCGGCCGACCCGATCACCCCGGACCGCTTCCGCTCCCTGGTGCTGCTCGACGCCAACTTCGACCCGGAGGGGCTTCGGGTCGCCGTGGACGGCGACCGTGTCGTCGGCGCCGCCTACGCCGTGCGCCGTCTGACGCCGATGACCGGCACCGACCTGGAGCCGGAGCAGGGCTGGATCCCGTTCTTCTTCGTCGACCCGGCCGTCCGCGGGCGCGGCCTCGGCCGCCGGCTGCTGACCGACGCCCTCGACTGGCTGCACGGCCACGGCCGCACCCGGGTGGACTTCTCCTCGTACACCCCGAACTACATCCTCCCCGGCCTGGACGCCGAGGCGTACCCGGAAGCGGCCGCACTCCTCGAGTCCCTGGGCTTTCGCACGCTGTACGAGGCGGCGGCGATGGACCGCGGCCTGGTCGGCTATCGCTTCCCGGACGACGTCGCACACCGCCTGGACGAACTGACGGCGCGCGGCTACCGGTTCGCCACCCCGGCCGACGACGACCTGGTGGAACTGGTCGCGCTCGCCGCGAACCACTTCGGCCCGGACTGGGCGCGCGCGATCCGGGAGTGTCTGGCCGGAGGCACGCCGCTCGACCGGATCGTCCTCGCCCGGGACCCCTCGGGCCGCCTGGTCGGCTGGGCGATGCACGGCGCGTACGAGTCGGTGGACGAGCGGTTCGGCCCGTTCGGTGTGCTGGAGGAGATGCGCGGCACCGGACTCGGCAAGGTCCTCCTCCACCTGGTTCTGGAGCGGATGCGGGCGCGCGGTGCGCACTCCGCGTGGTTCCTGTGGACCGGCGAGCGGTCCCCGGCGGGCCACCTGTACCGCACGACCGGTTTCACCACGACCCGGGTGTTCCGGGTGCTGCGCCGGGAGGCCGCCCGATGACGCCGTCCCGCCGCGCCGGCGGCCTGAGCCGCCGTCACTTCGCGCTCGCGCTCCCCTCGGCGCTGCTCGCCTCCGGTTGCGCCGCGCCGCACCAGGGCACCGGCCGGCCCGGGGATCCGATCGTCCTCACCCTGCTCTCCCATTACGCGAGCGGTGAGCTGAAGGAGGCCCTGCGGGGCCCGGTCGACGAGTGGAACGCCACGCACGACCGGGTCAAGGTGCGAACGAAGGCCGTCGAGTTCACGGACCTGCTGACCACCTTCATGGTCCGGCAGGCCGCGGGCCAGGGCGCCGACATCCTTCATCCGTACTGCCTGTGGAACGGCCAGCTCGTGCGGGCCGGCGTCCTGCGGCCCGCCCCGTCCGAGCACGCCGAGGAGATCACGCGCGGCTACGGCGAGGCCGCGGTCGGCTCCTCGTCGGTGGGGGGCAAGGTCTACGGCTACCCCACCGAGGTGCAGACGTACGCCCTCTACTACAACAAGCGGCTGCTGCGCGAGGCCGGCGTCGACGGCCCCCCGCGCACCTGGCGGGAGCTGGAGGAGACGGCCTACCGCACCGCCGAGCGGGACCGGTACGGCAACACGCTGGTCCAGGGGTTCGGGCTGTCGACCTACGACGACTCCACCACCGTCGGCCAGACCCTCGCCCTGCTCAGCGCCGCCGGCGGAACGTTCGTCTCCGCGGACGGCAGGAGCACCGCCATCGACTCACCGGCCGGCCGGGCCGTGTTCGACCTGGAGCACCGCCTCGTCGCCAAGGGCGCGAGCGCCCCCGGCGTCAACGTCTACAAGGCGTTTCAGTCCGGGCAGGTGGCCATGGTGATCAGCGCCGGCTGGTGGGCCGGGAGCCTGAAAGCCCAGATGGGCAAGGACTACCGCGATGTCGCCGTCGCACCCGTGCCCGTCCCCGAGGCGGACGACGAGCGCGCCACGCTGTCCACCGGCTTCATGCTGGGGGTCAATACGGCCAGTGAACACCCGCGCGAGGCCTGGGAGTTCCTGCGCTGGCTCAACACCGAGAAGGTGAGCGTGAAGAACGCCCGGAAGGGTGCGACAGCGACCCGGATGAGCCGCCTGCAGGCGACGGTCGGCTCCCTGACCGGCCGCGCCGACGACATGCGGACGCTCCTGAGCCAGGGCGGCGATCCGAACCTGCGCCCGTTCCTGGACGCCCTGTCGTACGCGGTGCCGGAACCGAACGTGCCGGGTGCGCAGCAGGCCAAGTCGCTGCTGCGCAAGAACATCGAGGCGTTGTGGACCGGTCAGCAGTCGGTCGACGAGGCACTGCGCCTCACCCGCCGTCAGGTCGATCAGGAGGTGTCGCGCTCATGGTGAACACCCTGACCCCGGAGGCGGCCGAACGGGCGCACGGCCCGCGGTCCGCCGAGGCCGCCGTCGACGCCCGCGGCCGGACCGGGCGCCGGCGCCGGCGCCGCCAGGCCGTCGTCGCCTATCTCTTCCTGGCGCCGACACTGCTGTTCTTCGCGGTTTTCCTGATCCTGCCGCTCGGCTTCGCGCTGCTGCTGTCGATGTCCCGCTGGGCCGGGTTCGCCCTCGGCGACATCGATCCGGTCGGCCTGGACAACTTCACCGGCCTCTTCGCGGCCGGTTCGACGTTCCTGGCGCCGATCCTCACCAACACGCTGCTGTTCGCCCTGGGCACCGTGGCCCTGGCGCTCGCCGGTTCCGTGCTCGTCGCCACCTGCATCGACAAGCTGCGATACCAGGGGCTGTGGCGCACCCTGTACTTCCTGCCGATCGTCACGACCGTCGTCGCCGTCGGCAACGTATGGAAGTACATGTACGAGCCGGGCGGGCTGGTCAACGGCGTTCTCAACGCCCTCGGTCTCGGCTCGGTGGCGTTCCTGCAGGACCCGGGCACCGCGCTGCCCTCCGTCGTGGTCGTACAGGCCTGGGCCTCGCTCGGCACGGCGATCCTCATCCTCACCGCGGGGCTGAAGTCCATTCCCGAGTCGTACTACGAGGCCGCCGCGCTCGACGGCGCCGGGCCCGCCACCGTCTTCTGGAGGATCACACTGCCGCTGCTGCGGCCCTCCCTGCTGTTCGTGTGCGTCACCCAGTTCATCGCCGGTCTGCAGTCGTTCGCACTGATCATCGTGATGACCAAGGGCGGCCCGGGTGACGCGACCAATGTGGCCGCGCTGGAGATGTACCGGCAGGCCTTCGCCTACGGCGACTGGGGCACCGCGAGTGCCGCCGCCTTCGTGCTGTTCCTGGTGGTCCTCGTGGTCACCCTGGCGCAGTTGTGGATCTTCCGGCGCAAGGGGGAGGACGTATGATCCGCCGCCGTTTCCCGTGGCTTTCGTATCTGGTGGTCGTGACCGGCGCCGGGCTCACCGTGGTGCCGTTCCTCGACATGGTGATGACGTCCTTCAAGGGGCCCGGCGAGTCCGGCACACTGCCGTACCGGTTCCTGCCCGAGGCGTTCGACCTGTCCAACTACCGGGCGGCGATCGACCAGCTCGATCTGCCGGTGCTCTTCCGCAACAGCGTCATCGCCACCGCCCTGATCACCGGATCGGTGCTGCTCACGTCGTCGCTCGCCGGCTACGCGCTCGCCAAACTCCGCTTCCCCGGCCGCGACTTGATCTTCCGCCTCGTCCTGTCGACGATGATGTTCCCGCCGTTCCTCTTCTTCATCCCGCACTTCCTGATCCTGGTGCACTGGCCGCTGGCGGGCGGCAACGACCTGTTCGGGCGCGGCGGCGCGGGCCTGACCGTCAGCATCGCGGCGCTCGCCATGCCGTTCCTCGTCAACGGCTTCGGGATCTTCCTGATGCGCCAGTTCATGGTCTCGATCCCGGACGAGGTCCTCGAGGCCGCGCGCATCGACGGGGCCGGCGAGTTCGCCGTGTGGTGGCGGATCGTGGTGCCGCAGACCAAGCCGGTCCTGGTGACGCTCGGGCTGCTGACCTTCGTCGACGCCTGGAACGAGTACATCTGGGCGCTGCTCGTCTCGACCGCCAACCCGGCCGTGATGACCCTGCCCGTGGGCATCCAGCTCCTGCAGGACTACGTCGACCCGACCCGCACGATGCCCATCGTCATGGCCGGCCTCGTCCTGAGCATCCTGCCGGTCCTGATCCTCTTCCTGCTGCTGCAGAAGTACTACATCCGCGGCGTCATGCTCAGCGGCCTCAAGTGAAGAACACGTCCGCGACCGGCACGAGCACGGGAACCTGTGAACAGGCCCCGGGAGGACTGCGTCAAAGGCCCACGATCTTGTTCCACCGCTTCGCGAACTCCACCCGTTCCGTGGACGTGATGTCCCGGGCGATGGCGAGGCGCCGTCGCATGACGGAGTCCGGGAAGATCAGGGGGTTGCCGGCGAGGGCGGCCGTGTCCTTGTCCTCGGCGGTGGTCAGGACCTCGCGCGCCGCGGGCACCGGGCAGACGTAGTTGACCCAGGCGGCGAGCCGGGCGGCGACCTCGGGGTCGTAGTAGTAGTCGATCAGGCGCTCGGCGTTCGCCTTGTGGCGGGCCCGGTCGGGGATCATCAGGGAGTCCGACCACAGCTCGGCGCCCTCCTCGGGGACGACGAAGTGGATGTCGGGGTTGTCCGCCTGGAGCTGGATGACGTCGCCGGAGTACGCCTGGCAGGCCAGCACGTCCCCGCTGACCAGGTCCTTGGTGTAGTCGTTGCCGGTGAAGCGGCGGATCTGGCCGCGGTGGACCTCCCGCTCCACCTGGTCGCAGACCTGGTGGAAGTCGTCGGCGCTCCACCGGGTGATGTCCACGCCGTTGCCCTGCATGAGCAGCGCGAACGCCTCGTCCAGGCCGGACAGCAGGGTCACGCGTCCCTTGAGGTCGTTCGCCCAGAGGTCCTTCACCTGCCGTATCTCGCGGCCGAGCTTGCGCCGGTTGTAGGCGATTCCGGTGATGCCGGACTGCCACGGCACGGTGAACCGGCGGCCCTGGTCGAACGCGGGTGAGCGCAGCAGCGGGTCCAGGTACTTCGCCACGTTCGGCTGGTGAACGCGGTCCATCTCCTGCACCCAGCCGAGCCGGACGAACCGCGCGCACATCCAGTCGCTGACGATGATCAGGTCACGGCCGGTGGACTGGTGGTTCATCAGCGCGGGGCTGATCTTGCCGAAGAACTCGTCGTTGTCGTTGATCTCCTCGGCGTAGTCGACGGAGATGCCGGTGCGCTTCTCGAAGGCCTCCAGTGTGGGCCGCTCGTTCGGGTTGTCGTCGTCGGTGTCGATGTACAGCGGCCAGTTCGCCCAGTTCAGCTTCTTGTCGGCCGCCGACGCGTCGGCCACGGCCCGGTCGCCGGGCTCGACATAGGCGGCGGGCACGCCGCAGCCGGCCAGGGCACCGAGCGCGGCGGTACCGCCGAGTGCGCGCAGGAGGGAACGACGGGACGGCACGGAGGTACGAGAAGAAGTCGGGGGCACGCCGGAAGCATGCCGCCCCGGCCCACGGGCGGACAATCGACGCTGCGTCGAGCAAGCCCGGCCCTGTCCGACACCTTGTCGATCACTGCCGGGGTACCCGGGAAGGAGCGCGGCCCCCGGGCGGGGAGGTGTCCCGTCCGGGGGCCGCGGCCGCCGTCGTGCCGGTCGGACCGGCGAAGGCCTATTCGCCGAGCGACGTCATCACGTGCTTGATCCGCGTGTAGTCCTCGAACCCGTACGCCGACAGGTCCTTGCCGTAGCCGGACTTCTTGAAGCCGCCGTGGGGCATCTCGGCGACCAGCGGGATGTGGGTGTTGATCCACACACAGCCGAAGTCGAGCTTCTTGGACATGCGCATCGCGCGGGAGTGGTCCTTGGTCCACACCGAGGACGCGAGGGCGTACTCGACGCCGTTGGCCCACTGGACGGCCTGGTCCTCGTCGCTGAAGGACTGGACGGTGATGACGGGGCCGAAGACCTCGTTCTGGATGATCTCGTCGTCCTGGTTGACGCCGGAGACGACGGTGGGGGCGTAGAAGTAGCCCTTGTCGCCGACCTGCTGGCCGCCGGTCTCGACCTTGGCGTGCGCGGGCAGGCGCTCGATGAAGCCGGCGACCTGCTTGAGCTGGTTCGGGTTGTTCAGCGGGCCGAAGAGGACGTCCTCGTCGTCCGGCTGACCGGTCTTCGTCTCGGACGCGGCCTTGGCGAGCGCGGCCACGAACTCGTCGTGGATGGACTCCTGGACCAGCACGCGGGTCGCGGCCGTACAGTCCTGGCCGGCGTTGAAGAAGCCCGCCACGGAGATGTCCTCGACGGCCTTGGCGATGTCGGTGTCCTCGAAGACCACGACCGGGGCCTTGCCGCCCAGCTCCAGGTGGACCCGCTTGACGTCCTTGGAGGCGGACTCGGCGACCGAGATGCCCGCACGGACGGAACCGGTGATGGAGGCCATCGCCGGGGTCGGGTGCTCGACCATCGCACGGCCGGTGTCACGGTCACCGCAGATGACGTTGAAGACGCCCTTGGGGAGGATCGAGCCGACGATGTCGGCGATCAGCACGGTCGACGCGGGGGTCGTGTCGGACGGCTTGAGGACGACCGTGTTGCCCGCGGCGATGGCCGGGGCGAACTTCCACACGGCCATCATCATCGGGTAGTTCCAGGGGGCGACCTGGGCGCAGACGCCGACCGGCTCACGGCGGATGATCGACGTCATCCCCTCCATGTACTCGCCGGCCGAGCGGCCCTCGAGCAGCCGGGCCGCGCCCGCGAAGAAGCGGATCTGGTCGACCATCGGCGGGATCTCCTCGGAGCGGGTGAGCCCGACCGGCTTGCCCGTGTTCTCCACCTCGGCCGCGATCAGCTCCTCGGCGCGCTCCTCGAACGCGTCCGCGATCTTCAGGAGAGCCTTCTGCCGCTCGGCCGGCGTCGTGTCGCGCCAGGCCGGGAAGGCGCGCGCGGCGGCCTCCATGGCGGCGTCCACGTCCGCCTGTCCGGACAGTGGCGCGGTCGCGTACGCCTCGCCGGTCGCGGGGTTGACCACCTCGGTGGTCCGTCCGTCGGCGGCGTCCCGGAACTCACCGTCGATGTAGTTGCGCAGACGACGCAGCTCGGTGCTCACTGCCGGCCTCCTGATCTGGTTCGAGGGTTCAAGCTGTGCAGCGTGTCCAGCCGGTGCGGCTGTCCGGTCACTGAGACACCCACCCTAATCCGCCCGCCCACGTTTTCAACACCCCCATCGCCATCAGTTCTGCGAAATCCGCAAGCTTTCATCTCTCAAACAACGGATTTCATCGATCAGGGCTTGCAAAACTGTCGAGACGTCGTGCACAGTGAGGCCGTGGCCAGTCGAAGCGCAGACCTAAGGGACTCGTCCCGCGAGTCCAGGAACGGCACCCCGACACTGGATGCCGTCTCCCTCGCCATCATTCAGCAGCTCCAGGAGGACGGCCGCAGGCCGTACGCCGCGATCGGCAAGGCCGTGGGCCTGTCCGAGGCGGCCGTGCGCCAGCGCGTCCAGAAGCTGCTGGACCAGGGCGTGATGCAGATCGTCGCCGTCACGGACCCGCTCACCGTGGGCTTCCGCCGGCAGGCGATGGTCGGGATCAACGTCGAGGGTGATGTCGAGTCGATCGCGGACGCGCTGACCGGCATGTCGGAAGTCGAGTACGTGGTGATGACCGCGGGCTCGTTCGACATCCTCGCCGAGATCGTCTGCGAGGACGACGACCACCTGCTGGACGTCATCAACAAACGCATCCGGGCCCTGCCCGGAGTGCGCTCCACCGAGAGCTTCGTCTACCTCAAGCTCAAGAAGCAGACCTACATGTGGGGAACCCGATAACCGTGAGTTCAAAGGACCTCAGCAAGACCGCGTACGACCACCTGTGGATGCACTTCACCCGCATGTCCTCGTACGAGAACTCCCCCGTCCCGACGATCGTCCGGGGCGAGGGCACCTACATCTACGACGACAAGGGCAAGCGCTACCTCGACGGTCTGGCCGGTCTGTTCGTGGTCCAGGCCGGTCACGGCCGCACCGAACTCGCCGAGGCGGCCTTCAAGCAGGCCCAGGAGCTGGCGTTCTTCCCGGTGTGGTCCTATGCCCACCCCAAGGCCGTCGAGCTGGCCGAGCGCCTCGCCGATCAGGCCCCGGGCGACCTGAACAAGGTCTTCTTCACCACCGGCGGCGGCGAGGCCGTCGAGACCGCCTGGAAGCTCGCCAAGCAGTACTTCAAGCTGCAGGGCAAGCCCACCAAGTACAAGGTCATCTCCCGCGCGGTCGCCTACCACGGCACCCCGCAGGGCGCCCTGTCCATCACCGGCCTGCCGGCCCTGAAGGCGCCCTTCGAGCCGCTGGTGCCGGGTGCGCACAAGGTTCCGAACACCAACATCTACCGCGCCCCGATCTTCGGCGACGACCCGGAGGCCTTCGGCCGCTGGGCCGCCGATCAGATCGAGCAGCAGATCCTCTTCGAGGGCCCGGAGACGGTCGCGGCCGTCTTCCTGGAGCCGGTGCAGAACGCCGGCGGCTGCTTCCCGCCGCCGCCCGGCTACTTCCAGCGCGTGCGCGAGATCTGCGACCAGTACGACGTGCTGCTCGTTTCGGACGAGGTCATCTGCGCCTTCGGCCGCCTGGGCACGACGTTCGCCTGTGACAAGTTCGGCTACGTCCCGGACATGATCACCTGCGCCAAGGGCATGACCTCGGGCTACTCCCCGATCGGTGCCTGCATCGTCTCCGACCGCCTCGCCGAGCCGTTCTACAAGGGCGACAACACCTTCCTGCACGGCTACACCTTCGGTGGTCACCCGGTGTCGGCCGCGGTGGGTCTCGCCAACCTCGACCTGTTCGAGCGCGAGAACCTCAACCAGCACGTGCTGGACAACGAGGGCGCCTTCCTGCAGACCCTGCAGAAGCTGCACGACCTGCCGATCATCGGCGACGTCCGCGGCAACGGCTTCTTCTACGGCATCGAGCTGGTGAAGGACAAGAACACCAAGGAGTCCTTCAACGACGAGGAGACCGAGCGCGTCCTGTACGGCTTCCTCTCCAAGGCGCTGTTCGACAACGGCCTGTACTGCCGGGCCGACGACCGCGGCGACCCGGTCATCCAGCTCGCCCCGCCGCTGATCTCCAACCAGGAGACCTTCGACGAGATCGAGCAGATCCTGCGCGCGACCCTGACGGAGGCGTGGACCAAGCTCTGAGCCTGATTCATCCGATCAGCTGATCGACACCCGGCCCCGCGCCGCCCGTTCGAGTGAGAACGGCGGCCCGGGGCCGTGTGCTGTCCGGGCTCCCGGCCGGGACCTGCCTAGCGTGCCAGTGACCGATCGGCCCAGCCTTCGTTCCCCCGCACGGGGGAACAGGCAACGGGATAACGGATCAGAACCGAGGTGTACGCCCATGGAGGCCCCGCCGGACAACGACGTGCTCTGGGCACGCTCCCTGCACTTCAGCCACCCCGACGGCTCCCCCGGACTCGCCGGGGTCTCGTTCGGCGTGCGGGAGGGCGAGATCCTCGCCGTCAGCGGCCCGCGCGGCAGCGGCAAGACCACGCTGCTGCGCTGTCTGTCCGGTCAGGTGCCGGTGCGGCACGGCGAGGTCTGGTTCAACAGCGCGCCCATGCACACCCTGGGCCCGATGGCCCGGGAGCGGCTGCGCCGGAACCGCTTCGGCTGGATCGACCCCGAGCCGGTCCTGATCCCCGAACTGAACGTCTGGGAGAACACCGCCCTCGCGCTGATGCTGCGCGGCAGCAGCCGCCGCCGGGCCAAGGTGGCCGCGCTGGAGTGGCTGGAACGTCTGGACGTCGGCGACAAGTCCCGCAGACGCCCGCACGAGCTGCGGCACGCCGAACGCCAGCGCGTCGCCATCGCCCGCGCGCTCGCCCCCGGGCCCACGGTCCTCTTCGCCGACGAGCCGACGGCCCCGCTGCACCGCGCCGACCGCGCCCATGTCCTGCGCACGCTCACCGCGGCGGCCCGCTCGCACGGCATCACCGTGGTCCTCGCCACGCACGACTGCGACACCGCCGCCCTCGCCGACCGCACGGTGGCCCTCCTGGACGGCCGGCGCGTGCGCACCGTGCACCTGCCGGACACCCCCGAGCCGGAGGGCCGGGCCGCGTGCTCGCTCTCCGTCTGACCCGCACCGCCCGGCCCGCCGTCCAGCTGCGCCGTCTGCTGGTGGCCGCGGCCTCGGCAGGGACCGGTTTCCTCCTCCTGTCCTGCCTCGGCCACGCCCTGAACCACCCCGAGGCGGCGGGCGCCGCCGCGCTGCGCCTGGCCTGGTGCGCGGTGCCCCTGGCCGCCACCGTCTACTTCGCGCTCGCGGTCGCCCGCACCGACCCCGGCGCCCGGCCGCGCCCCGGACTCTCCGGCGTCGGCCTCGGTCCGGGCCGCCTGATGGTGATCTCGGCCCTCACCACGGCCCTGTCCTGCGCCCTCGGCTCCATGCTGGCCCTGCTCTTCTTCCTGCACCTGCGCGGCGACCTGACGGGCATGCCCTTCGACGGCGCGGCGGCGGACTTCCTGGCCGCGGACCACCCCCTCCCCGTCCCGGCGGTCCTCACCCTGCTGGCCCTGCCCCCGGCGATCACCTCGACGACGGTGGCACTCGCCCTCCGCCCGACAGACCCCCGCCCCACCACCCCGGGCACCCGCAGATTCGGCCGCTTCGGGGCGTACGGCCACACGACGGGGCGCGAGACGTTCGGGGCGTACGGAAGGTTCGGCGCGAGGCTCCCGACCGGAACCGGTACTCGTCACCCCCAGACCGAACAGACCGCCGACGACCAGACCGACGACGGACAGACCGACGACGGACAGCCACGTCCGTTTCCCGCGGGCAGTCGTGCCGCTGGGGCGGCACGGGTGGGCGCGGACGGCACCCTCACCGTGCCGGCCGGCGCAACCGGCCCCGAGCACCCAGCCCCGGACACCCCAGCAGCGGCCGAACCCCCCGCACCGGCCGGCCAGGCACCCGCAGGCCTCCCCTGGGGTGTCGCCCTCCTCGCCGCCGGTCTCGCCGTACAGGCGTACGCCGGCCGCTCGGCCCCCACCCCCTCCGTCACCAGCCTCCCCGGCGAGGCCATCGCGGTACTGCTCGGCTGGCTGCTCACCGCCGCCGGTCTCGTCCTCGCCGCCCCCGGCCTCACCCACCTGTGCGGCCGGCTCCTCCAGTCCAGGCGTCCGGGTGCGCTCCGGCTGCTCGCGGGACGGGTGCTCATGACGGAGGCCGACCGGATCGGCCGCCCCCTCGGCGTGGTCTGCGCGGTGGTGTCCGCCGGCTGCGCCATGACCGCCCTGTACGACGGCTCGGCCCGCGCCTTCGGCCCGCTGTCCACCCTCGGCGCGCTCCTCGTCGGCGGCTGCACGGTCGCGACGCTCCTCACCGCGGCCGTCGAGGCCCGCCAGTGCCGCGCCGACACCACCGCGGCGCTGCTCCGCCTCGGCGCCCCGCCTGCGTTGCTGCGCGCTGCCGCCGCCCTCCGCGCGGCCGCCCTGCTGACCCTGTTCGGTCCGCTCGCCCTGGCGATCGCCGCGCTGGCGGCACTGCCGCCGGCCCGTTGAGCAGTCCGGTACGAAGAACATCCGCCGCCGCCGATGAGTTCGGCCAGGACCGCCGGTCTACCCACCGACCGCGATCCACCGCGGATGGAAGACGCCGACGGGAGAACCCCCATGTACCAGCAGATGATCTTCGTGAACCTGCCCGTGAACGACCTCGACGCCTCGAAGACGTTCTTCACGGAACTCGGCTACACGATCAACCCGCAGTTCAGTGACGAGAAGGCGGCCTCCGTGGTGATCAGCGACACCATCGTCGCGATGCTGCTCACCAAGCCGTTCTACGCGACCTTCACGAAGAAGGAGATCGCCGACGCGACCACGACCAGCGAGGTACTGGTCTGTCTGAGCGCCGAGAGCCGCGAGAAGGTCGACGAGCTGGTCGACAGGGCGATTGCGGCCGGCGGCACGGCGAGCGGCGAGACGCAGGACCACGGCTTCATGTACGGCCGCGCCTTCGACGACCTCGACGGCCACACCTGGGAGGTCATGTGGATGGACCCGGCCGCGATCCAGGGCTGACCTCCGCCGGCCGAACATCCGTGCCAGCATGGGCGGGTGGAACCGACACCCGCCCAACCGCTCCCCCAAGCTCTCGACGCCGGTCGAGCGGCGGGGACCCCCGCCGCCGCCCACGACCGCGAGATCGAGTCCCTCGCCGAGTTCGACGAGGAGGTCGCCGCGCACGGCTCGCTCGCCCGATACCGGGTACAGGCAGTCGACCTGAGCGACCGTACCGACGCACTGCTCCGCCTCGACGCCACGGGCGCCGTCTTCCTCGGCTGCCCGATGGCCCCCGAGGCCGCCGCCCATGTCCGGTCGGCCGGAGCCCTGGTGTTCCCGCCCGTCCCCGATCTCCCCTTCGACCCGTACCGCGGCTTCGTCTACACACCCGGCGAACTCTTCGAGTCGCTGGACGAGGGGTACGAGGCGACACCGGACGCCCGGGCCTACGCCTGGTTCCGGCGGACGAAGGCCGACGGTGACGTGTTCGCCTCGATGCTCCGCGCGATCCACGACGACGCCGTCTCCGACGCGCTGGACGAACTCCTCGTCGGCGCCCGGGTGGTGGGCGTCATGGGCGGCCACGCCATGGCACGCGGGACCGCCGCCTACGCCGGTGCCGCCCGGCTGGGCCGCGAACTGACCCGCGCCGGGTTCACGGTGGCCACCGGTGGCGGACCGGGCGCGATGGAGGCGGCGAACCTCGGCGCCTACGCCGCTCCCTTCGCCGACGGCATGCTCGACGACGCGCTCCAGCTCCTCGCCGGGGCCCCCTCGTTCCGCCCGTCCGTCACGGAGTGGGCGCGGGCGGCCTTCGGGGTGCGCGAACGGTGGCCGGGCGGCGGGGCGTCGGTGGGCATCCCCACCTGGTTCTACGGCCACGAGCCGCCGAACGCGTTCGCCGCGCACGTCGCCAAGTACTTCGCCAACGCCACCCGCGAGGACGGCCTGCTGGCCCGCTGCACCGCCGGAGTGGTCTTCCTGCCGGGCGCCGCCGGGACCGTACAGGAGATCTTCGACAACGCGACGCCGAACTACTACGAGTCGCGCGGTGAGCCGACGCCGATGGTGCTCGTGGACGAGGCGCACTGGACGCGGGAGCTGCCGACGTGGCCGTTGCTGCGGTCGCTGGCCCGCGGGCGGTCGATGGAGTCCCGTATCGCCCTCGTTGACCGGATCGAGCAGGTGCCGGACGCGATCAAACGTCTCGATGCTTAATAAGCAGGTAAAGTCAACGGCCTCCGGTGGCATATGCGTTGACACTACTTACGGAGCGCTTATAAATCTGTGAGCCTCCTGGGGGTGCTGGGGCCTCACCTCGTCTGTGCCCCAACTCCCCTTCAGCCCCCCGCAGTTATGCTCTGTAAAGGACAAACGTGTCCATAACTCGCCGTAGCGCACGCCGTTCCGTGCGCATCCTGGGTGTTGCCTCCGCCTCGGCCGCGGTCGTGCTGGGTCTGTCCAGCTCCGCGCTCGCGTGCAACATCCGTGACTTCAAGGCCGAAGCCAAGTGCGACGGTGAAAAGGGTGTCATCGTCGTCACCGACACCGACCGCTCCGCGGTCGAGGCCACCGTCACCGTGTTCCTGAAGGCCGACGGCGGCGTCGAGACCAAGGTGGGCGAGCAGCAGGTCAAGGGCTCGGCCGAGGGCACTCCGGTCACCTTCCCGGAGGACTGGAAGCCGAACGCGACCTACCGCGTCCACGTCACGGCCGGCCACATCGTCGACGAGGACGTCAAGCCCGACCTGGTGACGCCGTCCACGGCCTGCAAGACCGAGGAGACCAAGACCCCGGCACCGACGGCCTCCACCACGCCGTCGCCGTCGCCGTCCAAGTCCGCCCCGGCCGAGTCGGCGAGCCCGACCCCGTCGACCTCCGAGTCCAGCTCCGCACCGGCGGGCACGCCGAGCAACGCGCCGTCCCCGGCGGCCGCTGACTCGAACCTCGCCGAGACCGGTGCCAACTCCAACACCGGTCTGATCGCCGGCCTCGCGGGCGCCCTGGTCGTCGTCGGCGGTGGCGCGGTCTTCTTCGGCATGCGCCGCCGTGGAGCGCGCAACAACGGCTGACGCCTTTTCCGTACAGCGCCGCGGCCCGTCCTCCTATCCCCAGGGGACGGGCCGCGGTCGTCGAGCGGTCACCCCACGGGGACGGTCGCGCCCTCGCCCCCGGTCGGGGCCGTCCTCAGCCGAAGGTGGTCCGCCGCAGCCAGAACTCCAGCAGCTCCCGCTCGCCCAGCGCTTCGAGGCCGGGGCTGTCCAGCGGCAGCCGGTGGTAGAACGCGAGCAGGACCGAGGTGAGCGGTCCCCGCAGGGCCACGGTCGCCTTCTCGTGCCCGCGGCGCCAGGTGACTCCCTCCTCGCCCAGCTCGACGAGCCATTCGGCGTTCAGGGCGGGCTCGGTGTCGGTGGCGTGCAGGTGGATGCTGCGGCCGGGACCGCGCAACTCCTTCGCCTCCGGGCGCGGGGTGTTCCGCTGCACCCACTCCACGAGCTGGAGCCACTCGTCCAGCGCGTCGGTGGCGATGTCGGGCGCGACCTCGTAGGGCAGCCCGGCGGTGAGGGTGGCGTCCGCGCGGTGGATGGTGATCTCGTGGGCCATCCGGCGGGCCCAGAAACCGGAGCTGGCCATGCCGGTCCACGACCACACCCCGGCGTCCGGGCCGGCCTCGCGCAGTGCGGCGACGACCAGGTCACCGGCCTGTGCCAGCCAGGCGTCCAGCGCCGCCGCGTCACCCTGGGCCTCCGGCCCGGCGCCGAGCGGCACCCGCTCGTGCTCGATCGGCTCCTGCGCCCGGCTCCGCACCAGGGCGTCCACCCAGCGCAGGGCGCCGCCCATGTGGCGGACGAGCTGTTCGAGCGACCAGTCCGGGCAGGTCGGCACGGTGGCGGAGAGATCGGCGCCGGAGGTCACCACGGCTCTCAACTGCTTCACCTGGTGGGCTATTTCGTCACAGTAACGGTCATGTGCGAGTAACGTCATGACCTCACCTTAGGGCGAGATGATCAGTCGAGTACGACGGTTTCCGCCGCGTCGAACTCCACCCCCACCGTGTCCCCGACCTCCGGCGCGTCCCGGAGCGCGCAGGCAGCCTCCAGGCGCGGGGCGTCCCCGGGCTGGAGGCGGACGGCCACGTGGGTGCCCTTGAAGGTACGGGCGGTCACCGTGCACGGCAGGCCGGCGTCGGCGGCCACGAGCCGTACCCCGGCGGGCCGGACCAGGAGCGTACGGTTCCCCTGCGCGGAGCCGTCGGGCACGGGCAGCTTGCCCCACGGGCTGTCGGCGGCGGTACCGGCGACGGTCGCCGCGATCACGTTGTCGAAGCCGAGGAAGCGGGCCACGAACGCGTCGGCGGGCCGCTGCCAGACCTCCAGGGGCGTCCCCGACTGCGCGATCCGCCCGTCCCGCATCACCACCACCCGGTCGGCCAGGGCGAACGCCTCGCCCTGGTCGTGGGTCACGGCGAGCACGGTCGTCCCCAGCCGGCCGAACAGTTCCCGCAGTTCGACCACCAGCCGCTCGCGCAGCGAGCGGTCGAGCTGGCCGAGCGGTTCGTCCAGCATGAGCAGACGGGGCCGGGGCGCGAGTGCCCGGGCGAGCGCCACGCGCTGCTGCTCACCGCCGGACAGCCCGGCCACGGCCCGCCGGGCGGCCCCCGGCAGCCCGACCAGCTCCAGCAACTGGCTCACCCGGCTGTCCCGTTCGCCCTTGACGACACCGTGCATGCGCAGCCCGAAGGCGACGTTGGCGCCGACGTCCTGCTGCGGGAAGAGCTGATGGTCCTGGAACATCAGCCCGACACCGCGCTTGTGCGCGGGCAGTCCCGTCTGGTCGCGGCCGTCGAGCAGCACCCGCCCCGAGTCCAGCCGCTGCAGCCCGGCCACCGCCCGGAGCAGCGTCGACTTGCCGCTGCCGCTCGGCCCGAGCACACACACCACCTCGTGCTCGGCGACATCGAGGCCGACCGCGTCGAGCACGGGCCGCCCGCCGAAGCGCACGGTCGCGGCATCGAGGCTCAGCAGCATCAGAACTCCCCCGTCCGGTCGGTGCGCAGCCGCTCCAGGACGAGCAGCGCGACGGCGCACACCACCATCAGAATGGTCGAAAGGGCCATGGCCTGGCCGTAGTTCAGGTCTCCGGGGCGGCTGAGCAGCCGGGCCACGGCGACCGGGAGCGTCGGGTTGTCCGGCCGGGCGATGAACACGGTCGCCCCGAACTCGCCGAGCGAGACGGCGAACGCGAACCCGGCCGCGACCAGCAGCGCCCGCCGCACCATCGGCAGGTCCACCTCGCGCCACACCCGCCAGGGCGAGGCACCCAGCACGGCCGCCGCCTCCCTGAGCCGCCCGTCCACCGCGCGCAGCACGGGCAGCATGGTCCGTACGACGAAGGGTGCGCCCACCAGCGCCTGGGCGAGCGGCACCAGGATCCAGGACTGGCGCAGGTCCAGCGGCGGCTTGTCGAGCGCGATCAGGAAGCCGAAGCCGACGGTCACGGCGGACACGCCGAGCGGCAGCATCAGCAGCGCGTCGAAACCCCGTACCAGCCGTCCCGCGTCCCGCCGGGCCAGCGCGGCGGCGGCGAGACCTCCGATCACCACGGCGATGGCGGTGGCGGCGACGGCGTACTCCAGTGAAGTCCACACCGCGTGCAGGGGCGCCACCAGGAACGTACCGCCGTCGGCATCGGTCAGCGCCCGGTAGTAGCCGAGGCCTGGCGCGTCGAGGGAGCGCCGGACGAGCACGCCGAGCGGCAGCACGAGCAGCAGGGCAATGGTGGCGAGAACCCCGGCGAGCAGCGCCCACTGCCCCGGCCCGTGCGGTCGGCGGGCGGTCGCCCTGGGATCGACGAGGCGCAGCGCGGCCTCCCGCCGCCGTACGGTCCAGGCGTGCACGGCGAGGATCGCGCCGACGGCGACGAACTGGACGAGAGTGAGGACGGCGGCCGTGGACAGATCGAACACATCGGACGTCTGCCGGTAGATCTCCACTTCGAGTGTGGAGAAGGTGGGGCCGCCGAGGATCTGCACGACACCGAAGGAGGTGAAGGTGAACAGGAACACCATCAGCGCGGCGGCGGCCACGGCCGGCGCGAGCGCGGGGAGGGTGATCCTCCGCCAGGCCGCCAGCGGCGAGGCGCCGAGCATCCGGGCCGCCTCCTCCTGCCGGGGATCGAGCTGGGCCCACAGCCCGCCCACCGTGCGCACGACGACCGCGTAGTTGAAGAAGACGTGGGCCAGCAGGATGGCCCACACCGTGGTGTCCAGCCGTACCCCCCACAGCTCGTCGAGCAGCCCGCCCCGCCCGACCAGCGCCAGGAAGGCACTGCCGGCGACGACGGTCGGCAGCACGAACGGGACCGTGACGACGGCCCGGAGCAGATGCCTGCCCGGGAAGTCGAGGCGGGCGAAGACATGGGCGGCGGGCAGTGCGAGCAGCAGGGTGAGCGCGGTGGAGGCGAGCGCCTGCCAGGTGGTGAACCACAGCACGTGCCGGATGTCCGGCTGGGTGACGACGTCCGCGATCCGCCCGAACTGCCAGGCGCCGCCCACCTTCAGTCCGCGCGCGACGATCGCGGCCACGGGCCAGGCGAAGAACAGCGCGAAGAACGCGACGGGCAGGGCCACGAGCCCCAGCCGCGCCGCGTTTCCCCGCCGGGTCTCGGCTACTTCAGTACGAGCGACGTCCACGACTTGACCCACTGGTCGCGGTTGGCGGCGATCTTGCCGGGTGCCATGGTCTCGGGGCTCTTGGCGGCCGCCCCGTACTTCGTGAACTCGGCCGGCACGCCGGCCCCCTTCACGACCGGGTAGACGAACATCTTCAGCGGCATGTCCTGCTGGAACTCCTTGGTGAGCAGGAAGTCGATGAACGCCTTGCCGCCCTTGGTGTTCTTCGCGTTGCTCAGCAGCCCGGCGAACTCGATCTGCCGGAAGCAGGTACCGGCGGCCACGCCGGTCGGGGCGGTGCTGGGCCGCTTCTTGGCGTAGATCACCTCGGCCGGCGGGGAGGAGGCGTACGACACCACGAGCGGGCGGTCGCCGCCGGCCTTCTTGCCCTCGGAGGAGCCGGAGAACTCCTGGTAGTAGGCCTGCTCCCAGCCGTCGACGACCTTGACGCCGTTGGCCTGGAGCTTCTTCCAGTAGTCCTGCCAACCGCTGTCGCCGTACCGGGCGGCGCTGCCGAGCAGGAAGCCCAGCCCGGGCGAGGAGGTGGCGGCGTTCTCCGTGACGAGGAGGTTCCTGTACTCGGGCTTGGCCAGGTCGGCGTACGACCCCGGCGGGGTCAGCTTGTGCTTGCTGAAGTAGGCCTTGTCGTAGTTGACGCAGATGTCGCCGTAGTCGACGGGCGTGACGCGGTGCCCGGCCCGGTCGAGCTGGTAGGCGGCGCCGACGGTGCCGAGTCCCTTGGCCTCGTACGGCTGGAAGAGACCGTTGTCGAGGGCCCGGGACAGCAGCGTGTTGTCGACGCCGAAGAAGACGTCGCCCTGCGGGTTGTCCTTGGTCAGGATCGCCTTGTTGACGGCCTGGCCGGCGTCGCCGTCCTCGAGCACCCTGACCTTGTATCCGGATCGCTTCTCGAAGTCCTTGAGCACACTCTTGGAGACGGCCCACGAGTTGTGGCTGACCAGGGTGACGGTCTTGGAGTCCGTGGACCCCTTGGCGTCGGTCGACCCGCAGCCGGTCAGCACGGGCAGGGCGATCAGGCCGAGCCCGACCGCCCCGGCCACGAAGGTCTTGTTGTGCACTGGATGTCCTCCTGGGGGTTGGCCAGGAAGAGACGCGGCCCCGCCCGGGTTCCGCGAGGGAGGCCCGGGCAGGGCGCAACAGCTTGAGTGATGACCGAACTTCCTACCCAGAATGACCTGGGCGAGGTTCAGAGGGTCTGCGGCCCGATTGCCGCACTCTCAGCGCTGTGGCGCTCCCCTGTCGGAATATGAAGATGTTGGACGTGGCCAGATTACCGCTCGGTGGCCGCGAGCTGACCGCAGGCCCCGTCGATCTCCTGACCACGGGTGTCCCGAACGGTGACGGGCACCCCGTGCGCGGCGATGGCCTCGACGAACGCCTTCTCGTCCGCCGGCCGGGAGGCGGTCCACTTGGACCCCGGCGTCGGGTTGAGCGGGATCAGGTTGACGTGCACGGGCTTGCCCCTGAGCAGCCGGCCGAGCCGGTCACCACGCCAGGCCTGGTCGTTGATGTCCCGGATCAACGCGTACTCGATCGACAGCCGGCGGCCGGACTTCTCGGCGTACTCGAACCCGGCGTCCAGCACCTCGCGCACCTTCCACCGCGTGTTCACGGGGACGAGGGTGTCGCGCAGCTCGTCGTCGGGGGCGTGCAGGGAGATCGCGAGCCGGCACTTGAAGCCCTCGTCGGCGAACCGGTGGATGGCCGGCACCAGCCCGACGGTCGAGACGGTGATCCCGCGCTGCGAGAGCCCGAGCCCGTCCGGGGCGGGATCCGTGAGCGCCCGAACGGCGCCCACGACCCGCTTGTAGTTGGCGAGCGGCTCCCCCATCCCCATGAAGACGATGTTGGAAAGCCGCGCAGGTCCGCCTGGCACCTCCCCGTCCCGCAGGGCCCGCATCCCGTCCACGATCTGGTGGACGATCTCGGCGGTGGACAGGTTCCGGTCGAGACCCGCCTGCCCGGTGGCGCAGAACGGGCAGTTCATGCCGCACCCCGCCTGCGAGCTGATGCACATGGTGACCCGGTCCGGGTACCGCATCAGCACGGACTCGACGAGCGTCCCGTCGAACAGCCGCCACAGGGTCTTGCGCGTGGTCCCCTGGTCGGTCGACAGGTGCCGGACGACGGTCATCAGCTCGGGAAGCAACGCCTCCTGCAGCTTGCCGCGCGCACCGGCGGGGATGTCGGTCCACTCCGCCGGGTCGTGCGCGTACCGCGCGAAGTAGTGCTGCGAGAGTTGCTTGGCACGGAACGGCTTCTCGCCGATCTCGGCCACCGCGTCCTTGCGCTCGGCGGGCGTGAGGTCGGCGAGGTGCCGCGGCGGCTTCTTGGCTCCGCGCGGGGCGACGAAAGTGAGTTCTCCGGGCTTAGGCATGGCTGTACCAGTGTCGCAGATCCAATCGGGTGACCTGCGGCCCAGCGTCGGGTGGTCGGGGGTCCGGTCGTGTCACCAGGTCACGGGCAGGGTCCTGGGGCCGCGGATCAGGCCCTGGCGCTGGAATTCGACCTCCTCGGGGGGCACGGCCAGCCGGATTCCGGGGAATCGGGTGAGGACGGTGCCGATCATGACCTCGGCCTCCATGCGGGCCATGATGGCGGCGAGGCAGTGGTGCGGGCCATGGCCGAAGGCCAGGTGGGCGGCGTTCTCGCGGTCGAAGTCCAGGGCGTCGGGGTCGGGGAAGACCTCGGGGTCGCGGTTGGCGGCGACGTAGGCGTTGTAGACCACGTCACCGGCCTGGATCAGCCGGCCGCCGACCTCGACGTCCTCGACGGCGACGCGGGGGATGCCGACGCCGTTGCGGTGCGGGACGTAGCGGAACAGTTCGTCCACGGCCCGGGCCAGCAGCTCCGGCTCGCGGCGCAGCCGGTCCATGTGCCCGGGGTGGGTGAGCAGCGCGTACATCATCGAGCCGCTGTTGTTGCGGACCGCGTGGCCGCCGCTGACCTGGATGGCGGTGGCGAGTGAGATCGCCTCGTCGTCGGTGATCTCGCCCGCCGCGGCGGCCTGCGCCAGCACCCCGGCGAGGTCTTCGCGGGGCTCCTCACGGCGGCGCTGGAGCAGTTCGACGATCCGTGCCCGGGTGGCCTGGGCGGCCTCCCTGGCGCGCTCCGCGGATTCGGTGCCCGCGGACAGCAGGGCCTCGCCCGTCGCGGCCCAGCGGTGCCAGTCCTTCTCGTCCACGCCGAGGAAGTCGCGGACCACCGCGATCGGGAAGGGGCCGTGCAGGTGTTCCATGAGGTCGGCCGGTGCGCCCGCGCGCTCCATGCCGTCGAGCAGTTCGGTGGCCCTGTGCTCGGCCAGCGGCCGCAGCCGCTGCATGCTCTTCCCGGTGAAGGCGCGGGCGACGACGCGGCGCAGCCGGTTGTGCCGCGGCGGGTCGATGTACTGCAGGCCCGCCGTCTGCGATGCCACCGGCACCGGGCGCATCGTGGTGACGTCGCGGCCGACGACCTGTTCGCGAGAGAAGCGCGGGTCGGAGGTGACGAAGCGGACGTCCTCGTACCGGGTGACCAGCCAGGCGTGGCCGTCGCCGTGCGGCAGTCTGATCCGGGTGACCGGCTCGTCGCGCAGCAGTTCGTCGAGGAAGGGGTCGGGGTCGAGGGCGGGCAGGTCGTCGACGGGCCAGAACCTCACCGGCGGAGGGGGCGGGGTGGATGCTGGGTCGAGGGGCATCGGGCACACTCCCTGCTGCGTCGCCGGGCGGCGCAGGACACGCCGTCCTCTGAGGGAGTCTGCCGCGCGCGGGGCCCGGCCGCCGATTTGTGCTGCGGCATCCGGGTGCGGGCTCCTTCCGGAACGGGCCGGGGAGTCCGGGACGGCGACGGGCCGGGGAGTTCGGTAACGGCAACGGGCCAGGGAGCCCGGGAACGGCGACGGGCCCCCGCCCTGTGCTCAGGGCGGGGGCCCGGAAGTCCGTACGACGCCCGGCACACGCGGATCCGACGATTGCTGCCGTGCTTCCATGTGGCGCTATCGCGATGTGGCACCGTCAGCGGCCGGACCGGAGCGGCCCCGGTTCAGCTGCCGCCGACGAACACCACCATCAGCAGCCAGACCACCGGCGCCGTGGGCAGCAGCGAGTCGAGCCGGTCCATGATGCCGCCGTGCCCGGGAAGCAGGGTGCCCATGTCCTTGATGCCCAGGTCCCGCTTGATCATGGACTCGCCGAGGTCGCCCAGCGTGGCGCTGGCCGCGACCGCGAGGCCCAGCAGCAGGCCCTGCCACCAGCTGCCGTCGTCGATCAGGAACTGCATGCACAGCGCGCCCGCGACCATGGCGAACAGCACCGCGCCGAGCAGGCCCTCACGGGTCTTGCCGGGGCTGATGCGCGGGGCGAGCTTGTGCTTGCCGAAGCGCCAGCCGACCGCGTACGCGCCGGTGTCGCTGACGACCGTCAGCAGCAGGAAGGTGAGGACCCTCCAGGGGCCGTCGTCGGCGGTGAGCATCAGCGCGACGAACGTGGCCAGGAAGGGCACGTAGAACGCCGCGAAGACGCCGGCCGTGACGTCCTTGAGGTAGCCCTCCGGTGGTTCGGTCATGCGCCAGACGAGAACTGCCAGGGCGGTCAGGGCCATGGCGACCCACGCGCCCTCGGCGCCGCGCACATAACCGGCGACCACCATCGCCGCACCGCCGACCGCGAGCGGCACGAGCGGCGCCTTGATGCCCTTGCGCTCCTGCAGCCTGCTGGTCAGCTCCCACAGGCCGACGACGACGGCGACCGCTATCACGCCCAGGAACACGGCCTTGACGACGAACAGGGACGCGACGATCACCACACCGAGCCCGACGCCGACCCCTATGGCCGCGCTCAGGTCACGGCCCGCGCTCTTCTTCTGCGGCGCTGGCGCCGGCTGCGGGGCGTCGGGCATGGGCTCCGGATTCTGGGTCTCGGCCGGGAGGGGCCGGTCCTGGAAGGTCTCGTCTCGGAAGAGGGAGCCGCCCGGCCGAGCGGCCCCCCGGTCGTCGTCCTGGTCTCCGCCGTACGCGGGTGCGCCGGGCGCGATGGGCATGTGGCGAGTCTGCTGCGCCTCAGGCGCATCGTATGCGGGACCCGCCGGGGCGGCCCCCTGGGCAGGCTGGACAGGCACGCCGCCGGTGGACCCCCAGTACCCGGCCTGGCCCGCCGGTGGCGGCACGCCCCAGGAAGAGTCGCTCATCAGACTTCGAGCAGCTCCGCTTCCTTGTGCTTCAGGAGCTCGTCCACCTGAGCGACGTACTTGTGGGTGGTGTCGTCGAGCTCCTTCTCCGCGCGGCGGCCCTCGTCCTCGCCGACCTCGCCGTCCTTGACGAGCTTGTCGAGGGCTTCCTTGGCCTTGCGGCGCACGGAGCGGATGGACACACGCGCGTCCTCGGCCTTGCTCTTGGCGACCTTGATGTAGTCGCGGCGGCGCTCCTCGGTCAGCTCGGGGAACACCACACGGATGATGTTGCCGTCGTTGCTGGGGTTGACGCCCAGGTCGGAGTCGCGGATGGCCTGCTCGATGTTGCGCAGCGCGCTCTTGTCGAACGGCGTCACGACCGCCATGCGCGGCTCCGGCACGGAGAACGAGGCCAGCTGGTTGATCGGCGTCGGGGCACCGTAGTAGTCGGCCACGATCTTGTTGAACATCGCCGGGTGCGCACGGCCGGTGCGGATCGCGGCGAAGTCCTCCTTGGCGACCACGACGGCCTTCTCCATCTTCTCCTCGGCCTCGAGGAGGGTCTCTTCGATCACCACTTGCTCCTGCGTGTCTTGAGTGAGGCCCGGCTGCGGTTCCTCTATCGGGCGGCGGCCGGCTGCGTCGCGTCTTCTTCCTGCACGGTTCCCGACCGGCAGGACATTGTCCATCCCCCGGCCAGGGCGCGTCCCGTCCGTCGCTCGGACAGGTGGCGTACCCCGGGTGACGGGGGTGTGCCGGTCAGTCCCGGCTGCCCTGTTCTCCCACCAGCGTGCCGATCTTCTCACCCTTGACGGCGCGGGCGATATTGCCCTCGGCGAGAAGCTCGAAGACGAGGATCGGCAGCTTGTTGTCGCGGCACAGCGTGATGGCCGTGGCGTCGGCGACCTTGAGGTCGCGGGTGATGACCTCGCCGTAGCCGAGGGCGTCGAACTTCACGGCGTCCGGGTTGGTCTTCGGGTCGGAGTCGTAGACCCCGTCCACGCCGTTCTTGCCCATGAGGAGTGCCTCGGCGTCGATCTCCAGGGCACGCTGGGCGGCGGTGGTGTCGGTGGAGAAGTACGGCATGCCCATACCGGCGCCGAAGATGACCACGCGGCCCTTCTCCAGGTGGCGCACGGCACGCAGCGGGATGTACGGCTCGGCGACCTGGCCCATGGTGATGGCGGTCTGCACCCGGCTGTCGATGCCCTCCTTCTCCAGGAAGTCCTGGAGGGCGAGGCAGTTCATCACGGTGCCGAGCATGCCCATGTAGTCGGAGCGGGCGCGGTCCATGCCGCGCTGCTGCAGTTCGGCGCCGCGGAAGAAGTTGCCGCCGCCGATGACGACCGCGACCTGCGCACCGTCCCGGACGACGGCCGCGATCTCGCGGGCGATCTTGTGCACCACGTCAGGGTCCACGCCCAGGCCGCCGCCACCGGCGAAGGCCTCTCCGGACAGCTTCAGCAGAAATCGGCCGCTTACTTTGCCGTCGTCACTCTTCTCGGCCTTGGTGGTCATGGGAGATCCCGCCTCTTTCACGTGTTGCACATGCGAAGAAGGCCATTGCCGATGGGGTCGTTTTTCGCTCCCATGCGCGGCAATGGCCTCCTCGTCAGATCTGCTGCCGTCCGCCCCACACCCGGGTGTGGCGGTGTGCGCGGACGACTGCTGTCGACCCTATCGGGATTTCTCCGCGGGTCGCGCGTCGATCGCGGTACGGACTCAGATGCCGACCTTGATGCGCGAGAAGCGCTTCAGGGTGACACCGGCCTCGTCCAGCACCTTCTGGACCGACTTCTTGTTGTCGAGCGCGTACGGCTGGCCGAGCAGCGTGGCGTCCTTGAAGAAGCCGTTGACGCGACCCTCGACGATCTTGGCGATCGCGGCCTCGGGCTTGCCCTCGGCGCGGGTGGTCTCCTCGGCGACGCGGCGCTCGGTCTCGACGACCTCGGCCGGGACGTCCTCGCGGGAGAGGTACTTCGGCGCGAAGGCGGCGATGTGCTGGGCGACGCCCTTGGCGACCTCGGCGTTGGGCTTGTCGAGCTCGACCAGGACACCGATCTGCGGGGGCAGGTCAGGCATGGTGCGGTGCATGTAGGCGGTGACGTAGCCGTCGGTGAACTGCGCGAAGCGGTCCAGGACGATCTTCTCGCCGAGGTTGGCGTTGGCCTCGTCCACGAACGCCTGGACGGTCTTGCCGGCCTCGATCTCGGAGGCCAGCAGCGCCTCGAGGTCGGCCGGGTTCGTCTTGGCGACGTGCTCGGCGATGGCGTTGGCCACGGCCTGGAACTTCTCGCCCTTGGCGACGAAGTCCGTCTCGCACTTCAGCTCGACGATGACGCCGGAGGAGTTGTCGTCGGCGATGACGGAGACCACGGCGCCGTTCTCGGCGGAGCGGCCCTCGCGCTTGGCGACGCCCTTCTGGCCCTTGATGCGCAGGGCCTCGACGGCCTTGTCGACGCTGCCCTCGGCCTCGTCCAGCGCCTTCTTGCAGTCCATCATGCCGGCGCCCGTGAGCTCACGGAGCTTCTTGACGTCGGCGGCGGTGTAGTTCGCCATGAGTCTGTGAGTCTTTCTCGAAGTCTGGGAGATCTTCAGATCCGCACGGTGCGCGATCCGCATGTGGACGCGGTTTGCGTGCTCCGTGCCGACCTACGGGTGAACAGCGGGGGCGGACTTCACCGCGCCGGAGGCGCTGTTGATGCGGTACCGCCCCCGCCGTCGACGCTGACGTCAGGCCTGCTCGCCCTCGGCGGCCGGGGTCTCGGCGGCCGGAGCCTCGGCAGCGGCCTCGGCGACCGGAGCCTCGGCCTCGGCGGCCGGGGTCTCGGCGGCCGGGGTCTCGGCGGCGGCCTCGGCCGGCTTCTCGGCCTCGGCGGCCGGAGCCTCGTCGGCCTTCTTCTCACCCTCGAGCAGGTCGCGCTCCCACTCGGCGAGCGGCTCGCCCGCGGCCTTCTCGCCCTTGTCGCCGGTGGCGACACGAGAGCGGGAGATGAGGCCCTCGGCGACCGCGTCGGCGATCACACGGGTGAGCAGGGTGACGGAGCGGATCGCGTCGTCGTTGCCCGGGATCTTGTAGTCGACCTCGTCGGGGTCGCAGTTGGTGTCGAGGATCGCGACGACCGGAATGTTGAGCTTCCGGGCCTCACCAACGGCGATGTGCTCCTTCTTGGTGTCCACGATCCAGACGGCGCTGGGCACCTTGGACATCTCGCGGATACCACCGAGGGTCTTCTCCAGCTTGGCCTTCTCGCGCGAGAGCACGAGAAGCTCCTTCTTGGTCAGACCGGACGCGGCGACGTCCTCGAAGTCGATCTGCTCGAGCTCCTTGAGGCGCTGCAGACGCTTGTAGACGGTCGAGAAGTTGGTGAGCATGCCGCCCAGCCAGCGCTGGTTGACGAAGGGCATGCCGACGCGGGTGGCCTGCTCGGCGATGGCCTCCTGCGCCTGCTTCTTCGTGCCGACGAACATGACCGTGCCGCCGTGGGCGACGGTCTCCTTGACGAACTCGTAGGCGCGGTCGATGTACGACAGCGACTGGAGCAGGTCGATGATGTAGATGCCGTTGCGCTCGGTGAAGATGAAGCGCTTCATCTTCGGGTTCCAGCGACGGGTCTGGTGACCGAAGTGGACGCCGCTCTCCAGCAGCTCCCGCATCGTGACGACGGCCATGGCCGTATCTCCTTGGTTTTCTCGGTTGTGCCGCGCCCGCCGGGCGGCGGTCGCGCCTGACGCCCGGGACGCGCCGTGCCACGAAGGACCGAGAGGCGCTTGGTACGAACCCTTGCCGGGTGCCGTACCGGGGCGTGCGAAGTCGACCCGGTGACCCGGATCGCCAGAAGAAGTGTACGGGACCGGCGAGGCGCCGGGTGACGCCGCTGTCCACAACCGTGGAGTGATCCACAGAGTCCGGCCGTGACCGGGGCGGGTGCGGGACGCTTCTCGCATGCGACGTGCGATGCGATGTGTCTCGGTGTGGGCGGCCCTGCTGCTGGGCCCGGCCGCGGCCGCACTCACCCCGGCGGCCTGGGCGGACACCCCGGTCCCGGTGCCGCGGCCCGCCCCGCGGGCCCCGGTCCCGGCCATCGGCCGCGCCTGGCCGGTGGGGATCCGGCCGACGGTGCTACGGGGCTGGGAGCCCCCGGCCACGGTGTACGGCCCTGGGCACCGGGGCGTGGATCTGGCGGCGCCGGCCGGCTCCGCGGTGAGAGCGGTCGCGGCCGGCCGGGTGTCCTTCGCGGGCCGGGTGGCAGGGCGGGGCGTGGTGTCACTGGAACTGACGGGCACGGACCTGCGCACCACGTACGAGCCGGTGACCGCGTCGGTGAAGAAGGGGGACGAGGTGGGGGCCGGCGAGGTGGTGGGGGTGGTGGAGCCGGCGGGCTCGCACTGCGGGAGGGCGACGTGCGTGCACTGGGGCCTGCTGAGCGGCGACACCTATCTGGACCCGCTGTCCCTGCTCCCACCGTGGCTGCTGCACAGGGGCCCGTCGAGACTGCTGCCGGTGCTGGGGGTGCCGCTCCCTGCGTAGCTGCGGGCGAGCGTAGCTGCGGGCGGTCCTGCTTACGCGGCTGTTCGTGGCGCTGGGGGCGGCGGCTCCGTCCCGAATGAAAGGAGGACCCCCGTGTCGGCGCGGGCAAGCGACCGCCCACCTCCGCCGAGCCGGGGCCGGGCTCAGCCCCGCACACCTCGCAGAGCCATGGACACCGCGGCATCCGTGATCACCGCGGGATCCTCGGCGGCCCCCAGCTCGATCCGCCGTACGGCCGCGTCCACAACCCCTTGCAGCAACATCGCCGCCAGCCGGGGCTGGGCATGCCCCGTCTCCCCCAGCGCCTCGACGATCATCGCGACCAGCCCCCCGTGGGCCGCCCGGATCTTCTCCCGCGCCCCCGCGTCCAGCTCGCTCGCGGAGATGGCGACGACCGCCCGGTGCCGCCGGTCCCCGACCAGCGCCAGCTGCTGCCGCACATACGCCTCGACCTTGGCCTCGGGTGAGTCCGCGCGCTCCATCGCCGAGGCCACCTCCGCAGCCCACAGCGGGAAGTCGACCTCGCACAGCTCCTCGACCACGGCCGCGCGCGACCGGAAGTACTCGTACACGGACGACCGGGCCAGCCCCGTCCGCTCGGCCAGCGCGGGGAAGGTCAGCGCTTCCGTCCCGCCCTCGGACAGCAGGGACCGAGCCGCGTCCAGCAGGGCGGCTCGCTGCATCGACCGGTGTTCGGCCACGGAGGCCGCTCGAATCCTTGGCACGTCGACCACTTTACGGACACGCCATCCCGGAAGGGTGGAGTCAGCGCCCGAAGCTCGCCAGCTTGGCCCGCAGCTGCAGCACCGACTTGGTGTGGATCTGACTGACCCGGCTCTCGGTGACGCCGAGCACGTTGCCGATCTCGGCGAGGGTGAGCCCCTCGTAGTAGTACAGCGTGACGACGGTCTTCTCCCGCTCGGGCAGCGTGTTGATGGCCCGCGCGAGGAACCGCCGCAGCTCCCGGTCCTCGGCCACCTCCACCGGGTTGTCGGCGGCGGTGTCCTCCAGCGTGTCCATGAGGCTGAGCCGGTCCCCGCCCTCGCCGCCGACGTGCAGCAGCTCCTCCAGGGCGACCACGTTGGCCAGCGACAACTGGCTGAACACGGCGTGGAGTTCCTCGACCTCCATGCCCAGCTCGGTGGCGACCTCGCCCTCGTTCGGAGTGCGCCGCAGCCGGGCCTCCAGGGTGGCGTAGGCACGCTCGACATTGCGCGCCTTCTGCCGGACCGAACGGGGGATCCAGTCCAGCGCCCGCAGCTCGTCGATCATCGCGCCCCGGATCCGGGTGATCGCGTACGTCTCGAACTTGATCTCCCGGTCGATGTCGAACTTCTCGATCGCGTCGATCAGCCCGAAGACACCGGAGGAGACGAAGTCCGCCTGTTCCACGTTGGGCGGCAGGCCGACGCTCACCCGGCCCGCCACGTATTTCACGAGCGGCGAGTAGTGCAGGATCAGCTGCTCCCGCAGCCGGTCGTCCCCCGTCGCCTTGTACGACCGCCACAGCTCGTCGAGCGTCGAGGGAGCGGGCGGCCGCACGCTGCCACCGTCGCGGGCGGCTGGGGGGATCGCCGCCCGGTCGGACCCGGAGGTGTGCTGGGGCATTCGTCGCCTTGTGCCGTTCTGCCGTGAAGTGCTGTGAACTGCTGTGAAGTGGGTGGGGCTGGGGCTGGTGGGATGAAGTGGGCTACCTGGGTGAGCTGTCGCTCTGATGTCGAGTTGGCGCGGTCTGTGTCGACGTCTTCGTGAGCGTAGCGTGACTGAGACGTCGCGATGCGCGAACAACGAGGCTCCACCCGTGCGCGGGGCGCCCCGGCCGTCCCGGTGACCGCACCCCGGGGCTCGCTCTGCGTGACCGGCCGGAGTGACCAACTCCGGGAAACCTCAAGGGCGTCGGGGGTTCGCCCGGACGGCCGAACACGCTGGGTCAACTCGGGCGGTTACCACCCCGGACCGAGATCAACGCCTGGCGTGTCAACTTCCAGCCATCGCCGTGTCGTTCGACGTAACCAAGTGCTCGGAGTTCGTACAGTCTCGCGATCGCCTCGTCCGGCGTGGTCCGCGAGCCGAGCGCGATCTCCTCGGCGGCGGCCGCGCGGTCGCCGGGCAGGGCGGCGAGGACGGTCCGGGCGGCCGGTTCCAGCAGGTCCCGCGGGAGGACCGGGCCCCGGCGAGGCGGGGCCAGCTCACCCATGTCGCCCACGAGTTCGACTACTTCCGCCGCGTCGGTGACCAGGGTGGCCTCCTCGCGCAGCAATGCGTGCACGCCGGCGGAGAGGGCGCTGGTGACCGGGCCGGGCACGCCCATGGTGAACCGTCCCAGGCGCTGCGCGGCCCGCGCGGTGGCCAGCGAGCCACTGCGGCAGGCGGCCTCCACGACGACGGTGCCCCGGGTCAGTGCGGCGATGACCCGGTTGCGGAGGATGAACCGGCTCGGTGTCGGATGGTCACCCGGCGGCAACTCGCCCAGGACCAGTCCCTGTTCCGCGATCCTGCCGATCAACGCGGTATGGCCGCGCGGGTAGGGCCGGTCGACGCCGCAGGCGAGGACGGCGACGGTGGCTCCGCGAGCGGCGAGGGCGCCTCGGTGGGCGGCGCCGTCGATGCCGTAGGCACCGCCGGACACCACGACCCACCCGCGCTCGGCGAGCCCGGCGGCGAGGGTGGCCGCCACATGGGTGCCGTACTCGGTGCAGGCGCGGGCGCCCACCACGGCGACGGACCGCAGCGCCCACATCCGCAGGCTGGGCCGCCCGCGCACCCACAGCCCGAGGGGCCGCGCGTCCCCGAGGTCATCGAGCTGCCCGGGCCACTCGGCGTCCCCCGGGCACACGAACCGCGCCCCGGCGGCCTCGGCCACCCCGAGATCCCGCTCCGGCTCCGCCGTCCCGGCCCGCGCGACCAGTCCCGCCCATCGCGCCGCGCTCGCCCCGGGCAGCGGCTCCCCACCGTCGCGCAGCCGCCGCACCACCTCCCACACCCCGAACTCCCGCACCCATCGCCCGCCGACCTCGTCCCCGGGCTCGACGATCCGAGAGAGGAAGACCCGGCCGAACCGCTCGCCGTCGGGGTGCTCGCGTCCGGTCACGTCAGCGCCCCGATGGCCATCGGCACCCCGCGGGGCACGCCGGTGCGCAACTGCAGGGCCAGGGCGACGTCGCCGGTGTCCGGGCGGTCGTGCCCGACCAGGTCGGCGACCGTCCAGGCGACGCGCAGCACCCGGTCGATCCCACGGGCTGTGAGCACACCCCGCTCGAGGCTGCGCTCGGCCTCGTCCATCGCGCCGGCGACGGCGTGGTACCGGCTGCGCAGTTCCCGGCCCGGCACTTCGCTGTTGGTGCGCCACGGGGTTCCGGCGAGGCGGGCGGCCGCCCGTTGCCGGGCCTGCCGCACCCGGTCGGCCACGGTCGCGGTGGACTCGCCTCGGGCGCCGGGCTCGGTGAGCTGGGCCCGGCTGACGGGATCGACCTCGACGCGCAGGTCCACCCGGTCCAGCAGCGGGCCGGACAGCCGGGACTGGTAGCGGCGGATCGCCGAGGGAGGACACTCGCACAAGGAGTCGCGCAGCGAGAAGCGCCCGCACGGGCAGGGGTTGGCCGCCAGCACCATCAGGAACCGCGCCGGGAACCGGACCACGCCGGCGCTGCGTGCGATCACGACGTGCCCCGACTCCAGCGGCTGTCGCAGGGCGTCGAGGGTCTGGCCGTGGAACTCGGGCGCCTCGTCCAGGAACAGCACGCCCCGATGGGCGAGGGACACGGCCCCCGGGCGGGCGATGCCGAGGCCGCCGCCGACGAGTGACTGCATCGTCGCCGAGTGGTGCGGGGCGCAGTAGGGAGCGACGTCGATGAGCGGCTTGCCCGGCGGCAGCAGCCCGGCCACCGAGTGCACCGCCGTGACCTCCAGCGAGTCCTCCCTGGTGAGCCGGGGAAGCACGGCGGGCAGGCGCTCGGCGAGCATGGTCTTGCCCGCGCCGGGCGGCCCCTCCAGGAACAGATGGTGCCCGCCGGCGGCGGCCACCTCCACGGCCGTACGGGCCGAGGTCTGCCCCACGACATCCGCGAGGTCGTGATCGTGGTCGTGCTGTGCGGCGCCGAGGCTGTGCATGCCGGTGGCGGCGCCCGCGCCCGGCACACGCAGACCGGCCAGGAGGGGGTCCGGGCGTCCCTGCTCGTCCGGTTCCTCGTCGGGGACCGGTTCCTCGGTCAGGACGGCGATGAGCTGCCGCAGGCTACGGACGCCGAGCACCGACACCCCGGGGACCAGCGAGGCCTCGGCGGCGGCGCACTCCGGTACGACCACCTGCTCGTAGCCGGCGTCCGCCGCGGCGAGGACCGCGGGCAGGATGCCCCGCACCGGCCGTACCCGGCCGTCCAGGCCCAGCTCGCCGATCATGACGATGTCCGCGAGGACCCGGGGATCGATCCGCTCGGCGGCACCGAGCACCGCGCAGGCCACGGCGAGATCGAAACCGGAGCCGGCCTTGGGCACCGACGCCGGGCTGAGTCCGACGGTGAGTTTCTTCTGCGGCCACGTGCCACCGGAGTTCACCACCGCCGCCCGGACCCGGTCGCGGCTCTCCGTCAGGCTCTTGTCCGGGAGGCCGACCAGGGTGAAGGCCGCCACGCCTGGTTCGAGGTCGGCCTGGACCTCGACGACCACGCCCTCGACGCCGACCAGGGCCACGGAGCACGTACGGGCGAATCCCATTCAGGCCACCCCCCGCGCGTGCTCGACGGACGGGGCACCCCGGCGGGGCAGGAGGACGCCGATCAGGTCGATGCGGACGCCCCCCGGCGGAGCTCCCCCGTGGGCGTGGATCCAGCGTTCCGCCAGGCCCCGCAGCCGTTCGGCCTTCTCCGGGGTGATCGCGGCCATCGGATGCTCGTAGGAACCGCCCCTGCGGGTCTTCACCTCGCAGACGACCAGCGCGTCACCGTCCCGCGCCACGATGTCGATCTCACCGGACCGTCCGCAGCGCCAGTTGCGCTCCAGGACCGTCATGCCGGCCTGGACCAGCCGCCGCGCGGCCAGATTCTCGCCGTACTTGCCGAGTGCACTGCGTGCCTTGCTCATGTCGGCACCACCTCCGGCGCCAACGGTCACGCATCCCGCCCCCAAGTGTTGATCTTGGTGGACTACTCAGCGGTTGTGGAAAACCCCGTCACCCTCCCGGAAGCTCCAGGTCGCTCTTGTTCAGCTCCTCGATGTTCACGTCCTTGAATGTGAGGACGCGAACCTGCTTGACGAAGCGAGCCGGCCGGTACATGTCCCAGACCCAGGCGTCGGCCATGGAGACCTCGAAGAACACCTCGCCCTGGACCGAGTGCACCTGCATCTCGTAGTCGTTGGTGAGATAGAAGCGCCGTTCGGTCTCGATCACGTATTTGAACAGACCGACGACGTCTCGGTACTCCCGGTAGAGCTTCAGCTCCATCTCGGTCTCGTACTTCTCGAGGTCCTCGGCGCTCATGGCATGTTCCCCTTCAGCCGTGCGATCCCACCATTGTGCGCCAGTCCCGGGATCCCTCAGACGATTTCCGTGTCGAGGGTCACGGGGCTGGCCGGGGGACCTTCGTCGAGCAGCCGCTGCAGCAGCTCGGCGAGTCTGGTCGGATACACCGTCTCATGTGCCCGGGTCAGTTCCCGGCACGTCCACCAGCGCGCTCCGGCGACACTGCGCCGCTCCAGCTCCGTCAGCCCCGTCGCCGCGGTGGCCGTCTGGCTCGTACGGGCCAGGTAGTACCACTCGTCCTGGTCCCAGCGGCGGCCCGCGAACGGGAAGGAGCACCTGCGCCGCCACAGCACGGGGCCGAGGTCGACATCGGTGATGCCGGTCTCCTCGGCGAGTTCCCGCAGCGCGGCCTCCTCGCGCGTCTCGGCACCCTCCAGACCACCGCCGGGGGTGAACCACCAGTCGTCGGCCGGGTCGTCAGGCTCGTGCCCGTGGAGGAGCAGAATGCGGTCCTCGGGGTCGAGGAGGACCACCCGGGCCACCTTGCGCAGGCCGCCCTCGTACGCCTCCTCGCCCGTCCGCGTGACCTCAGCGGACACCGGCCGCCTCCGGGCGCGCGGCGCGGGCGCGGGAACGGCCCACGCGCTTGGCGATCGGGCCGTACGCGCCGCCGCCGAGGACCAGGACGGCACCGGCGGCGATCAGCAGCTCGATCGTGCGCAGCGGGCCGGGCCGGGAGAGGGCACCGAGCGACTCGAAGCCGGTGGGACGCTTGAGCGTGCCCTTCCAGGGCCAGACGACGGCGTCCACCCGGGCGGACACGGCACCGCTGGAGACCGTGCCCCGGGCCGCGTCCGTGAGGTGGGCGGTGGAGTCCAGGGAGCCCTGACGTTCGTCACCGAGGAGGAACAGCCGGCCCTTCGGAACGGTCACCGTCGGGAAGTTCTGCGTCTCGGCGAGGCTGCCCTTGGGCAGGTACGGCTCGTCGATCTGCTTGCCGTTGACGGTCAGCTTGCCGTCGGTGCAGCAGGAGACGGTGTCGCCGCCGACCGCGACGACGCGCTTGACCACCTTGGCGTTGCTGACCCAGTTCTTGTCCTCGAAGACGACCACGTCACCGCGTCGCACCTCGTCGCCGTCGACGCGCTGGGCGAGCACGCGGTCGCCGGCGTCGATGGTCGGGGTCATGGAGCTGGTCGGCACCGTGTACGGCCGGTAGATCACCGCTGCCCACGCGAATCCGCCGAGGAACAGCACCAGGCCCAGCGCCACGGCAAGCCCGGACAGCCGCTGTCCGGTCCGGCTGCCGCCGGCCTGTGCCGTGCCTGTGCCACCGCTGTGCGGGGCCGTACGCGTCGTGCTCTCGCCACCCATGGACCCGCACCCTACCCGGCGGTACCGAACGGGGGCAGCCCCTGATTCGCGACCGGGGTCACCACCGCCGGATCACGGGTCGCGGATGGCCTCGCCCAGGTCGGGTCCGTACGAAGCCCGACAGCCCACGCCCCGTCCGGATCAAGAGGCGGCGGTCGGGAGAGCGGCTCGGCCTCGGCATCGCCGGAGGTGACGGCGCAGGCGCTCGACAGACCAGCTGTCGGGGAGTTCTCGCGCCACGGCGGGATCATCTCAACCGGATCGGCCAGGCGCACGGGGTTCATCACGGCCGGGTCGGCCGGGCGCACGGACATCATCACGGCCGCGCGCACAAGGATGGTCTCGACCGGGTGCGCGGCGGACCGTCCCGGCCGGCGCCCGGCGGAGTTCACGGCAGCGAGCACACGGCGGGATGCATGACGGCCGGGCGGTTCGCCCGGCCGGCAGGTCAGCGCTGCCCGGCGGACGTCTTCCGTTCGGCCTTGTTCTCCAGCCGGTCCGTGCGCCGGCGCCGCCACACCGCCACCGGCAGCAGCGCCGCGACGGCCACGCCCTCGGGGGCCACCGTCAGGGACGCGGACGCGGAGGACTGCTGGTCGAGGCCGGGCTGGTCGAAGGTGTCCGGGACCGGCAGGGTGCCCCAGCGGGTGATCGGCCAGGCCTTGACGATGGCGCGGCCGACGACCTCGTCGACGGGGACCATGCCGTGGTTCTTGTCGGACTGGTTGTAGCGGGAGTCGCGGGAGTTCTGGCGGTGGTCGCCCATCACCCAGATGAAGCCCTTGGGGACCTTCACCTTGAACCGGCCGCCCAGCTCGTCGTCGGTGCACGGCGTGTTGCCGGGGTAGACGTAGGGCTCGTTCAGCGCCTTGCCGTTGACCGTCAGGGGGCCGGTGCCCTTGCACTGGACCGTGTCCCCGCCGACGCCGATGACCCGCTTGATCAGGTCCTTCTCCTCGGCGGACGGCATCAGGCCGATCCAGCTGAGCACCTTCTGCACGGCGTTCGGGTTGGGCGCGGGCTCACCGGCCAGCCAGTTGTCCGGGTCGTGGAAGACGACGACCTCGCCACGCTCGGGCTTGGAACCGAACCATGGGGTGAGCTTGTCGACCAGGACGCGGTCACCCTGCTGCAGGGTGTTCTGCATCGAGTCGGACGGGATCGAGAACGCCTGCACCAGGAACGTCTTGATCAGCAACGCCAGGACCAGCGCGATGACGATCAGGATCGGCAGCTCCTTCCAGAAGGAGCGCTGCTTCCTCGGCGGGCGTGCGGCCTCGCCCTCGCCCGCGTCCCGGGTGCGGGCCTGCCGCTGGTCCTCCGGCGTGCCGTCGTCGCCCGCCGCCGGCTCATTCCCGGAGGTCATGGCGCCGTCCGATACGGGGACGTTCGCGTCCACGGGGTGCCCGCGGTGCTCCTCGCCGTCGTGTCCCGAACGTGCGCCAACCGCCACATCCCCCACGCCAACTCCTTACTCCGTGCCGCCGCCTGCCCCGGACAAGGCGCAGGCCCACCACTCCCATAACGAGCGGGAGTTCCGCAGGGGTCGGGAGCCGGGTCGTTCCGTTGTGATCCTCGGAGGCAACCCTATGCGACTGGCGGGGACCGGCGGTCGACCCCGACGCCGAGTCGGCGACGCTTGCGAAGGTTTTAGGTTCCTCCAGACGCGTCCAGTGGCCGATCGGCCACCCGATGACCATGGCCCGGCCCACCACCGAGTCCTCGGAGACCGTGCCGCCGTAGGGCGTGTTCTGGTGGGCTCGGGAGTCCGCGGAGTTGCCGCGGTGGTCACCCATCACCCACAGCCGCCCCTTGGGGACGGTGATGTCGAAGGGGGTGGAGGAGGGCACGTCCCCCGGATAGAGGTAGTCGCCCTCGGTGAGCGG
This sequence comes from Streptomyces sp. NPDC045022, assembly GCF_056432605.1. Taxonomy (NCBI): domain Bacteria; kingdom Bacillati; phylum Actinomycetota; class Actinomycetes; order Kitasatosporales; family Streptomycetaceae; genus Streptomyces; species Streptomyces sp. NPDC045022. Next base: position 75,071 of record NZ_JBWKIR010000021.1, on the reverse strand, counting down.
TACGCCGTTGACGGTGACGCGGCCCTGCGCGTCACAGCACTTGACGTGGTCGCCGCCGACCCCGATGACCCGTTTGATGAGGTCCTTCTCGTTGTCGGAGGGCAGCAGGCCGATGAAGGTGAGGCCTTCCTTGAACTGCTTGACGACGACCGGGTCGTGCTTCTTGGCGGTCTGCTCGTCCGCCAGCCAGCCGCCCGGGTCGTGGAAGACGACGACGTCCCCGCGCTGCGGCCTGGAGCCGAACCACGGGGTGAACTTGTCGACCAGTACGCGGTCGCCGATCCGGATCGTCTGCTCCATGGAGCCGGACGGGATCACGAACGCCTGGACGAGGAAGGTCTTCAGCACCAGCGCTATGAGGACGGCGACACCGATCAGGAGGGGGATCTCCCGGACGGTTGAACGCCGGCGCTTGCGCTTGACCTTGCGCTGGAGTTGGCGGCGCTCCGCACGCGTGCGGCCGCTGCCGGGCACGGAGGCGCGGCGGGACCCGGTGGGCAGCAGGTTGTCGGCGGGCGTGCTGGGCACCCCGCGCGGTTTGCCGCGGTTACCCATGGGCTTCCTCCGCCGAAGCGGCGGGCCGGGACCGTGGCGCGCCATCCGCCGAAGCGGCGGGCCGGGACCGTGGCGCGCCATCCGAGGCGGCGGGTACGCGCGCGTAGGCGGGCGGCCGCGTCAGGTGTGTCCAATGTCCGTACGGCCACACGATCCAGTCGGCCCGGCCGATGACGTCGCCGACGGGGATCATGCCGCCGCCGGGCGAGCCGAGGTGGTCGCGGGAGTCACTGGAGTCGCTGCGGTGGTCACCGAGGACGAAGAGGCGGCCCGTGGGCACGACGACGTCGAAGGGCACGCCGGAGGCGCTGTCCCCCGGATGGAGGAACGCCGTCTCGTCGACCGGCCGGCCGTTCACCTCGATCCTCTCCTCCTTGTCGCAGCAGACAACATGGTCGCCACCCACCCCGACAACGCGCTTGATGTAGTCCGCGTCCCCGAAATACCCGGTGCCGTCGAACACAATCACGTCGCCGCGGCGCGGCTGGGCACCGAAACGGTACGCCAACTTATTTACGAGAACGCGGTCCCCGATCCTCAACCCCTGCTCCATGGATCCGCTCGGGATCTGGAACGGTTGCATCACAAAGGCGTTGAGGAGCAGCAGGAACGCCAGGCAGGCGAAGAGGCCGAGGGTGATCCGGCCGCCCGGCAGCCACTCGGCGACCCGTGCCACCAACGCGAAACGCGACCGTCCCTCCGGCCCCGGGGACTCCGGGTGGGAGGAGCGGTCGCGTTCCGTCGGCTGTGCTTCGGTGTCCATCGGAGCCAGATGCTATCCGGCCCCGCTGTGACGCCGGGGAAGCGCTCAGTTGTCGCGCTTCTCCTTGATCTTCGCGGCCTTGCCGCGCAGGTCACGGAGGTAGTACAGCTTGGCGCGGCGCACGTCACCACGGGTGACCAGCTCGATCTTCTCGACGATCGGGGTGTGCACCGGGAAGGTGCGCTCGACGCCGACGGAGAACGAGACCTTGCGGACCGTGAAGGTCTCGCGGACACCGGAGCCCTGGCGGCGGATCACAACGCCCTTGAACTGCTGCACACGGGAGCGGTTGCCCTCGATGACGCGGACGTGGACGTTGACGGTGTCACCCGGGCGGAAGGCCGGGACGTCAGTGCGCAGCGACGCGCTGTCGACGGTGTCGAGCAGGTGAGACATTTCGTCTGCTTTCTTCGCTGATGCCACAGGTCATCAACGGAACTAGGTGTACATGAGGTCTGCCGTGCGGATCGGGGCGGGCGTCGTGTCCCCCTGTGGCAGGGGCGCGCGCCGGACGGACGCACAGCAGCGGCCTATTCTTCCATGCCCGCGGCCCGGCGCCAAAATCGGCCGTACGGCTCACCCTCGGGGTCCGGTTCCCAGCCGAGGATGGAGAGCATCTCGCGGTCCTTCTTGTCGAAGGCCCTGGGCTCGCAGCGCGCGATCAGGTCGGGCCGGTTGGCCGTCGTGCGCCTGAGCGCCTCGTCACGGCGCCAGCGGGCGATCTTTCCGTGGTGGCCGCTGAGCAGTACGTCGGGGATGTCCCGGTCGCGCCACAGGGGCGGCTTGGTGTAGACGGGCCCCTCGAGGAGGCCGGCCATCGCGCCGGGCGCGAAGGAGTCGTCGCGGTGGGACTCGGCGTTGCCGAGGACGCCGGGCAGCAGCCGGGCGACGGCCTCGGTGATGACGAGTACGGCCGCCTCGCCACCGGCGAGGACGTAGTCGCCGATGGAGACCTCGTAGACGGGCATGCGGGTCGCGTACTCGTCCATGACGCGCCGGTCGATGCCCTCGTAGCGGGCCGGGGTGAAGACCAGCCAGGGACGCTCGGACAGCTCGACGGCCAGTTCCTGGGTGAAGGGGCGACCGCTGGGGGTGGGGACGATCAGCGCGGGGTCCTGGGCGCCGGTCTCGTAGCCGTCGGCCAGGATCGTGTCCAGGGCGTCGCCCCAGGGCTCGGTCTTCATGACCATGCCGGGGCCGCCGCCGTACGGCGTGTCGTCGACCGTGTTGTGCCGGTCGTACGTCCACGTGCGCAGGTCGTGGACGTGCACGTTCAGCCGGCCACGCGCGCGTGCCTTGCCGACGAGGGAGACGTTCAGCGGTTCGAGGTACTCGGGGAAGATCGTGACGACGTCGAGGCGCATTACGACTCGTCCCCCGAGTCCTCCGCATCCCGGGACGAGGCGATCTCCGCTCGGTCGTCGATCAGGCCCGGTGGAGGCGCGATGACGGCCCTCTGTTCCGCCAGGTCGATCTCGGTGACGATCTCCTCCACGAACGGGATCAGCACCTCGCTGCCGTCGGCGCGCTCGACGATGAACAAGTCCTGGGAGGGCAGGTGCGAGATCTCGGTGATCCGGCCGACCTCCGTGCCGTCCTCGGTGACCACGTCGAGGTCGATGAGCTGGTGGTCGTAGTACTCGTCCTCGCCCTCGGGAAGTTCCTCGGGGTCGATCTCGGCGATCAGCAGGGTGTTGCGCAGGGCCTCGGCGGCGTTGCGGTCGCTGACGCCCTCGAAGCGCAGGAGGAGGCGGCCGCTGTGGACGCGGCCGGTGGCGATGGTGAGGGGCCCGGCGGAGGCCGGGTCGGTGGCCAGGACGGCGCCCGGGGCGAGCCGCAGTTCGGGCTCGTCGGTTCGTACCTCGACGGTGACCTCGCCCTTGATGCCGTGGGCGCGGCCGATCCGTGCGACTACCAGCTGCACGTGTCCAAATCTCCTGTCATACGACTGCGGGCCGGGGACGGCCCAGTGGCCCTCCCCGGCCCGAGCCGGTTGCGATGAAGCGTCAGCGAACGTGGTCCACGTCGACGAGGTCGACGCGGACACCGCGGCCGCCGATGGCGCCCACGACGGTACGCAGAGCGCGCGCGGTACGGCCGTTGCGGCCGATCACCTTGCCGAGGTCGTCGGGGTGCACCCGGACCTCCAGCACGCGCCCGCGGCGCAGGTCGCGCGAGGCGACCTGCACATCGTCGGGGTTGTCGACGATGCCCTTCACGAGGTGCTCAAGCGCCTCTTCGAGCATGCTGCTCAGGCCTCGGTCGACTCAGACGTAGAGGACTCAGCAGCGGCCTCGTCCTTCTTCTCAGCCTTCTTCTTCTGGGTGATCGCCTCACCCTTGCCCTCGTCGTCACCGCCGAGAGCCTCGAACGACGGACGCGCGGCCTTCGGCTCGGCGACGAGCAGCGGCGCGGGGGCCGGCTCGCCCTTGAACTTCTGCCAGTCGCCGGTCTTCTTCAGGATGGCGAGCACGGGCTCGGTCGGCTGGGCGCCGACACCGAGCCAGTACGCCACACGCTCGGCGTCCACCTCGATGACCGACGGGTTGTAGGTCGGGTGGTACTTGCCGATCTCCTCGATGGCCCGGCCGTCACGGCGGGTACGGGAGTCGGCGACGACGATGCGGTAGTGAGGCGAACGGATCTTGCCCAGACGCTTCAGCTTGATCTTGACTGCCACGGAAGTGGTGTCTCCTGGTCTTGACGTGGTTGGGCACGGCGAGCTGCCGCGTGGGGTTGCGGTACCCGAGTGCCCGATGGACGCGTCAGCCGGAGGAGAGAGGGGTCCTGTGCGGCTGTCGAGTACAGCTAGCCATTCTGCCATACGCCGCGGGTCGCTTTGGGCCGAGGTGCGTGAACCGCGCTCGGGCATGACGGGGAGGCACCCGGCGTGGAGGTGAGGTCACGTCGGGTGCGCTGCCCGGTGCTGTGAGATCGCCGGCCGCGTCCACCCTCCACCGAGCGATTCGGCTCCGCTCGGGCGGGGAGGACACGATCGCCCTGCGGCACGACTGGCCGCGGGTCACGAGCGCACTGCGGCACCCACGAGATGCCGGTACTCCCGCGGTCCGCGGCTACGCCGCTCCGACGATCTCCGGGATGCGGAACGGCTTGCCGCAGCCTCCGCAGACGATCGGGGCCTGGGCCAGGACCGACGGAACCACCCGCACGTTGCGGCCGCAGTCGCAGACCGCCTTGACGCGGACCCCGCCACCGGAGGAGCCGTGCCGGGCGGCCGGGCCGCGGAAGGTGCGGGAGGTGTCGGACGAGGTCGCCACCGTGTGGGCCTTCAGCGCGCGCTGCAGCCGCTCGATGGTCGGGCGGTAGCGCCGCTTGGCCTCGGGGTTGAGCGTCACCAGTGAGAAGCCGCTGCTCGGGTGCGGTTCCTCGGGGTGGTCGAGGCCCAGCTCCTCGGCGATGGCGAGGAAACGACGGTTGTGGTAGCGGCCGGCCCGGGAGGTGTCGCGGATGCCGCGGGCGGCGGCGATGCCGTGGACTGCCTCATGGAGCAGTCGCTCGAAGGAGAGTTCGTGTCCGCACGCGGACGACGACTCTCCGATCAGGGACTCTGGCGCGGCAAGGTCCGGCAGCTCGGGGTGGTACCGCTGAATGTCGGCCCACGCCTGTGCCAGCTCTGCGGCGAGAACAGGTGGTGTCTGTGTCGTGCTCACGTAATGACAACGAGCGGGGGTGCCACTGTGTTCCTATTCCGGGGCATCCCAAATATTTTGCACGTACCCGTCAGTTGCCCCTGATGCGTCCTGACGAGGGCGGGTGCGCTGATCTGCGGAGAAGCCGCACAGCTCATACCAAGCTGGTGCGTAGTCCGCGGTACGACGGACGGGTGGCACGCGAGTGCGACGGTGACCGGCACATGCGCAAGAGGTCTTTCGGCCGCTTTCGGCGCGGAGCCCCACCTTGGTCAGCGTCCGTGACGGTCGTGACGTTACTGTGTGCGCCCGCGGCCCCCGGTTCCGGCCCTCCTCGCCCCGGAGCGGACACCGTAGGGCCACCCGGATTGCCGGGATGTGAAATCTCGCCACACTCGCGCCCGGACCGCAAGCCGGGCCCCACGACCCCTGGACGGAGCCGCGAGCCGGGAGTTACCTGGCATACGTGGGAAGTGCGCGCGCACGGCACGGGGGCCACGCAACCGGGCACGGCGGCGAACTGTCGGCGGATTGGGGCGCTTACCTATGACACCTACGCTCGTGCGACAGCACCGGTCGCACGCGGATTCCGCACCCCGCGTGGACCTGTGCGCACGCGCGCGTGACTGGTCGGAGATCCAGGAGCGGATGCTGGTCCCGCTCTACGACGCGGTCTACGAGCGGCTCGACGTGGGCACTGCCACCCGGCTGCTGGGCCTGCGCTGCGGTTCCGGGCTCGCCCTGCTGATGGGTGCCTCCCGAGGGGCCGCGGTGACCGGCGTCGACTCCTCACCGGAACGGCTCGCCCTCGCGCGTGAGCGCCTGCTGCCGGACGCCTCGCGCGGCAGACACGGCGGCCGGGGCACGCGCGCGCGTACGGCCGTGGAACTCGTCGAGGGCGCGCCGGGGGACGCGGCCGACGCGGAGACGGCCGCGTACACCCTGGTGACGGTCTTCGAGCCGATCGGCTGCCTCGCGGGCGACTCCGAGGGACTCGGCGGGCAGCTGGCGGCCGCGCTGCCACTGGCCGGGCGCGGGGCCGCCGTGGTGCTGGCCGGCTGGGGCCCGCCGGAGCGCTGCGCCACCTCGTCGGTGCTGCGGGTGGCCACCAAACTGGCCGATCCTTTACGCAGCGCGCGCAGCTGGCGGCCGGCCCGGCGGGACGACCTGGAGGAGGTCGCCGAGCGGGCCGGGCTGAAGCCGGACGGTTCGGGTCGGGTCGCCTGCCCGTTCGGGTACGCCGACCTCGACAGCGCCGTACGCGGACTGCTCTCGACCGGCCTGTTCGACGCGGCGATCGCGGCGACCGACGCCAAGCAGGTCGACAAGGAGCTGACCGAGGCCCTGCACCCCCACCGGCGCCAGGACGGGACCGTGTGGATGCCGAACGTCTTCCGCTACCTCATCGCCCGCGTGCCCTGAGCGTCCGCCTCATCACCCGCGTGCCCGGGGCGTCAGCCTCACGGTCCGCGTGGCCCGAGCGCCCGCCTCACGGTCCGCGTGGCCCGAGCGCCCGCCTCACGCTCCGCGTGGCCCGAGCGCCCGCCTCACGGTCCGCGTGGCCCGAGCGTCCGCCTCACGCTCCGCGTGGCCCGAGCGCCTGCCTCACACGCGCGTGCCCTGAGCGTCCGCCTCATCACTCGCGTGCCCGGACCGTCAGCCTCACGGTCCGCGTGGCCTGAATGCAGCCTCACGCGCGCGTGCCCGGGCAGCGGCCCCACCGCGCGCGTGCCCTGACCCGCGTGCCCGGAACGTCAGCCTCACCGTCCGCGTGCCCTAAGCCTCGCTGCCCTTGGCCAGACGCGTGATCCCGGCGATCCGGTACGCGTCCGCCTCCTCCAGCTTCTCGTTCTCCAGCAGTGCCTGCGCGAGGGCGTCCAGCCGGCCGCGGTGGTCCCGGAGTTTGCGGCACGCCTCCTCGTAGCACTCGTCCACGATCCGGCGCATCTCGGCGTCGATCACGTCGAGGGTCTGCGGGGCGGCGGAGAGCCCGTAGGCCTGCTGGGCGTCGCTCGGGAGGGCGGACAGCCGGCCGACGCGCTCGCTCATGCCCCAGCGGGCCACCATCCCGCGCGCGATGTTGGTGACCTGTTCGAGGTCGTTCTCCGCGCCCGTGGTGACGACGCCGTAGACGACCTCTTCCGCGGCCATGCCGCCCAGGGCGCCGATGATGCGACCGCGCAGGTACGCCTCGGAGTGCGCGTACCGCTCCACCTCGGGCGTGGACAACGTCACCCCGAGCGCCCGGCCGCGCGGCACGATGGTGATCTTGCGAACGGGGTCGGCGCCGGGCTGCAGCATGCCGAGGAGAGCGTGGCCGCTCTCGTGGTACGCGGTGCGCCGGCGGTCCTCCTCGGGCATCACGAGCGTGCGTTCGGCTCCCAGCTGGACCTTCTCCAGGGCCTCGGACATGTCCGCGACGGTCACCTGGTCCTGCTTGCGCTTGACGGCGAGCAGGGCGGCCTCGTTGGCGAGGTTGGCCAGATCCGCGCCCGTCATGCCGGGAGTCACGCCGGCCAGCTGGGCCAGGTCCACGTCGGCGGCGAGCGGTATCTCCCGGGTGTGGATCCGCAGGATCGACTCGCGGCCGCCACGGTCCGGCGGGGCCACACTGACCACCCGGTCGAAGCGGCCGGGGCGGGTCAGGGCGGGATCCAGGATGTCGGCGCGGTTCGTCGCCGCGATGACGATCACGCCCTCCGAGCCCGAGAAGCCGTCCATCTCCGTGAGGATCTGGTTCAGCGTCTGTTCCCGCTCGTCGTGCCCGCTCATCGAGGCGCCGCCGCCGCGCGCCCGGCCGATGGTGTCGATCTCGTCGATGAAGACGATCGACGGTGCCACCTTCCGGGCCTCGGCGAACAGCTCGCGGACGCGGGACGCACCGACGCCGACGATCATCTCGATGAACTCGGACGCCGACGCCGAGAAGAACGGCACACCGGCCTCGCCCGCGACCGCCCGTGCGAGCAGGGTCTTGCCGGTGCCGGGCGGCCCCGCGAGCAGCACACCGCGGGGCAGCTTCGCACCCATCCTGCGGTAGACGTCGGGGTGCTCCAGAAAGTCGACGACATCGTCGAGTTCGCCCTTGACCTCGTCGATGCCGGCCACATCCGCGAAGGTCGTGCGCTCGGTGCCCGGCCGCAGCCCGACCGGCTTGGGCGGCGCCCTGCGGCCGAACAGGCCTCCCGCGCCGGGCAGAGCCGACCCGATCCGCCGTGCGAAGAAGATCCACACCACGACCAGGACCGCGATCGGGATCAGGGAGATCAGCAGATTGGACAGGAGGCTCCGCTCCTGCACGACCGGCCGCGCGGTCACCGTGACCCCGTGACTGCTCAGGTTCTGCCACAGCCTGTCGTCCGCGAAGGCGGGGCGCTGCGTCTTGAACCTGGTGTAGTCGCCGCCGCCCTCCGGATCGGCGCGCGGGCTCTTGAGCTGGCCCTGGATCGCGTCACCCTTGGAGTAGATCTTGGCGACGTTGCCGCCACCGACCTGCCTGCTGAACTCCGTGTACGAGATCGTCGGCTCGTTGCCCCTGCCGAGATAGTTCAGTCCGATGTAGGCCAGCAGGAAGACGATCACCGCGGTGACGAGCAGGCCCCACCACTTTCCGCCGCGGATCCTTCCACCCGTCCGCCGGGGCGCTTCGTCAGGGGTGCCCTCGGCGCGCCACGGCTGGTCAGGGGCCTTGCGTGGGGGCGCCGCATTGCTCATACATGGACGTTACGGCACATCACGGCACACGGCACACGGTGAGGGGCGCCCCCTTCCCGGGAAGGGGGCGCCCCTCGGGTGACGTACGGCTTCCGTACGCGTCAGCCCATGAACTTCTTGAACTCGTCCGGCAGCTCGAAGTCCTGGCCGCCCTGCTGCGGCAGCCCGAAGGCGCCGCCGCCCTGGGCGGCGGCCTCGCGGCGCTGGGCGTCCTCCAGCTCCTGCTGCTTGCGCTTCATCGGGTTGCCGGAGCGCTGCTTGCCCTTGGCCTTCTTCGGCTGCTTCTTGGCCCGGCCGGGGCCGCCGCCCATGCCCGGGATCCCCGGCATGCCCGGCATTCCGCCGCCCTGCGCCATGCGGGACATCATCTTGCGGGCGTCGAAGAACCGCTCCACGAGGTTCTTCACCGCGCTGACCTCGACACCGGAACCCTTGGCGATACGGGCGCGGCGGGAGCCGTTGATGATCGTCGGGTCCTGGCGCTCGGCCGGGGTCATCGACTTGATGATCGCGGCGGTGCGGTCGACGTCCCGCTCGTCCAGGTTGTTGATCTGGTCCTTGATCTGCCCCATGCCCGGGAGCATGCCGAGCAGCTTGGAGATGGAGCCCATCTTGCGGACCTGCTCCATCTGGGACAGGAAGTCGTCCAGGGTGAAGTCCTGGCCCTTCTTGGACGCCAGCTTCGAGGCCATTTTCTGGGCCTCTTCCTGGCTGAAGGTCTTCTCCGCCTGCTCGATCAGGGTGAGGAGGTCACCCATGTCGAGGATGCGGGAAGCCATCCGGTCCGGGTGGAACGCGTCGAAGTCGTCCAGCTTCTCGCCGTTCGACGCGAACATGATCGGCTTGCCGGTGATCTGCCGGATGGACAGGGCCGCACCACCGCGGGCGTCACCGTCGAGCTTGGAGAGCACCACGCCGTCGAAGCCGACGCCGTCGCGGAAGGCCTCGGCGGTGTTGACCGCGTCCTGACCGATCATCGCGTCGACGACGAACAGGATCTCGTCCGGGGAGACGGCGTCGCGGATGTCCGCGGCCTGCTGCATCATCTCCTGGTCGATGCCGAGGCGGCCGGCGGTGTCCACGATCACGATGTCGTGCACCTTGGACCTGGCGTGGTCGATGGAGTCCTTGGCGACCTTCACCGGGTCGCCGACGCCGTTGCCCGGCTCCGGGGCGTAGACGGCGACACCGGCGCGCTCGGCGACGACGCTGAGCTGGTTGACGGCGTTGGGGCGCTGGAGGTCGGCGGCGACCAGGAGCGGCGAGTGGCCCTGCTCCTTCAGCCACCGGCCGAGCTTTCCGGCGAGGGTGGTCTTACCGGCACCCTGCAGACCCGCGAGCATGATCACGGTGGGGGGCTGCTTGGCGAAGCGGAGCCGCCGGGTCTCGCCGCCGAGGATGGTGACCAGTTCCTCATTGACGATCTTGAGGACCTGCTGGGCCGGGTTGAGGGCCTTGGAGACCTCGGCGCCGAGCGAGCGCTCCTTGAGGTTCTTGATGAACGAGCGGACGACCGGCAGGGCCACGTCGGCTTCGAGGAGCGCGATACGGATCTCGCGTGCGGTGGCGTCGATGTCCGCCTCGCTCAGGCGCCCCTTGCCGCGCAAATTCTTGAATGTCGCTGAGAGGCGATCGGAGAGAGTATCGAACACGGCGGCGTCGGTCCTCGGAGTCGGGGGCAGTCGGAGCGTCTTCCAGGGTATCTGGCCCGGCAAGGCAACGGTTCCCGCCCGCCGCATTCGGCGAGCGGGACCACCCCCGCCGCTACGGGATCGCACGGCGCCCGTGCCGGTCTGGGCGGGACGTCCCGCAATCATCCGCGCGTGCGCGCGTACGACGCCGGGCCAACGGGCGCGAGCGCCCCGAGGTCACGCCCGCAACGTCTCTTCCAGCGCCCGGGCCATGGAGGCCGCGTCCTCGCCCGGCAGGGGCGCGCCCGCGCCGGTCGTGACGTAGAAGGCGTCGACCGCGTTCGAACCGAGCGTACTGACGTGCATGCTGCGCACCCGAACCCCGGCCTTGTCCAGTGCCGTCCCGATGCGGTGCAGCAGGCCCGGGGCGTCCTGGGCGCGGACCTCGATCACCGTGGCGTGGTGGGAGGCCGCCGGGGCGACCGTCACCCGGGCCGGCGGGGCGACCCAGCCGCGACGGCGGGGGTAGGCCGCGTCCCGTTCGGCGAGGCGGCCCGCGATGTCCAGGGAGCCGTCCAGGGCGCGGACGAGGTCGGCCCGGAGGCGGGCCGCCTGGGGCAGGGAGCCGTACTCGGCGGCCACCCGCCAGTTCAGCAGCAGCACCGAGCCGTCGTCGACGTCGTCGGGCAGGTGCAGGGCGCGCAGCTCCGCGGTGCGGACGGTGAGGCGGTGCACGGCGAGGACACCGGCGACCGCCGGCAGCACGCCGGGCTGGTCGGGTACGGCGATGAGCAGTTCGACGCCGAGGGGTTCCGGTTCGCCGGAGGGCTCCTCGCCGGTGACCGGTTCGGTCTGCGCGCGCAGGGAGAGGACCGGGCCGCCGGTGCGGAATGCCTCGATGGCGAGGCGTTCCTGCTCGGCCGTGGGCGCGGCGGGCTCGGGCTCGTCGGGGGCGTCGCCGGCGAGGACGGCACAGACGCGTCGTACCAGGTCGGCGACGAGCGAGCCGCGCCAGGAGGACCAGGCGGCGGGGCCGGTCGCGAGCGCGTCGGCCTCCGTCAGGGCGTGCAGCAGCTCCAGGGTGCTCTGGGTGCCGACCGCCTCGGCCACCGAGCGGACGGTGGCCGGGTCGTCCAGGTCGCGCCGGGTGGCCGTCTCGATCAGCAGCAGGTGATGCCGTACGAGGGTCGAGAGCACGCCCACGTCGGCGCGGTCGAAGCCGATCCGCGTGGCCACGTCCTTGGCGATGATCTCGCCGGCCACGGAGTGGTCGCCGGGCCAGCCCTTGCCGATGTCGTGCAGCAGGGCGGCGACGAGGAGCAGGTCGGGGCGGCTGACCCGGCGGGTCAGCTCGGAGGCGCGGGCGGCTGTCTCGATCAGGTGCCGGTCCACGGTCCAGACGTGGACGGCGTTGCGCTGCGGGCGGCAACGGACCCGCTCCCAGTCGGGCAGCAGGCGGCTGATCAGGCCCTCCGCCTCCAGGGCCTCCCAGACGTCGATGGTCGGGCGGCCGGATCCGAGGAGGGTCACCAGCTGCTCGCGGGCCTCGGCGGGCCAGGGCGTGGGCAGGGGGCGCGCGGTGGTGGCCATGCGCCGTACGGCGTGCAGGGAGAGCGGAAGGCCGGCTTGCGCCGCGGCGGCGGCGGCGCGCAGCGGAAGCACGGGGTCACGCTCGGGGCGCGCGGCGCGCGCGAGCACCGCCTCCCCGTCCTGCTCCACCACGCCCTCGGCGAGCGGGGAGCGTTCGGTGACCGGCTTGCCGCCACCCAGCATGGCGCGCAGGCGCGGGCGGACGGCGCGCGAACGCAGCACGCGCCCCACCTCCCGCCAGGTGACGTCACTGGCGTACGAGATCAAGCGCGCCGCCTCGTACACCTGCCGCAGCAGGGTGTCGGCGTCCAGCAGGCCCAGCTCGGCCGCGACCTGGTCCTGTTCCTGCAGGGCCAGGCGGTCGGTCGCGCGGCCGGTGGCCAGATGGAGCGCGTCACGGACGTCGAGCAGGCGCCGGCGGGCGTCGGCGAGGCCCTCGCGCGGGGCGTCGGCCAGCCAGGAGGCGGCGACGGCGCGCAGGGCGGTGGCGTCGCGGAGGCCGCCGCGGGCCTCCTTGAGATCGGGCTCCAGCAGGTACTGCAGCTCGCCCTGCCGTTCGGCGCGGTCGGCACAGAGCGCCTGGAGTTCGGGGAGCCGTTTGGGGGCCTGGTTGCGCCAGTCGGCGAGGACGGCGGTGCGCAGACCCGCGGTGAGGCCGAGGTCGCCGGTGAGGTGGCGGGCATCCAGGAGGCCGAGCTGGACCTTCAGATCCTCGCCGGCCGTCTTCGTGGCTTCTGCCGGGGTGCGCACGGAGTGGTCCAGGGCGATACCGAGGTCCCAGACCGGGTACCAGAGGCGGTCGGCGAGGGCGGCGACCGCGCCGGGGTCGGAGCCGTCGTGCAGCAGCAGGAGGTCGAGGTCGCTGCGCGGGGACAGCTCGCCGCGGCCGTAGCCGCCGACGGCGACCAGCGAGACGCCCTTGAGACCGCCGGCCGCCGCCGTGAAGAGTCCGGTCAGCCAGTCGTCGGTCAGTTCGGCGAGGGCGGCACGGCGCGGCGGCCCGGACCGCGCCCCCTCCGAGAGGAGGCGCAGCCGGGCCGCCGCGTAGCCGCTGGGTCCCGAGTCATCCGCTTCTTTCCGCACATCCGTACCCGTCACCCAGCGACTCCTGTCTCTCTGCCGTGTCAGAGCGCGTCCGGGCCGCGCTCGCCGGTGCGGACCCGTACGGCCGTCTCGACCGGCAGGGACCAGACCTTGCCGTCACCGATCTTGCCGGTCCGGGCCGCCTTGACGACGACCTCGATCAACTCCTCGGCGTCGTCGTCCTCGGCCAGCACCTCGATGCGGATCTTGGGAACCAGGTCGACGGTGTACTCGGCGCCGCGGTAGACCTCGGTGTGGCCCCGCTGCCGACCGTAGCCGCTGGCCTCGGTGACCGTCAGCCCGTGGACGCCGAAGGCCTGCAGGGCCTCCTTGATCTCGTCCAGCCGGTGGGGCTTGACGACGGCGGTGATGAGCTTCATGCGTCCACCTTCTTGGTCTGCGTGGCGGCCAGGGAGGAGACGGCCGCGGCGGAGCCGATGACGCCGCCGCCGGCGCCGCTGAAGTCGTATGCGGTCTCGGCGTGCTCGGCCTGGTCGATGCCCGACACCTCTTCATCCTCGGTGACGCGCATCCCGATGGTCTTGTCGAGCAGGAACGCGAGGACCGCGGAGACGATCAGGGAGTAGGCGAGGACCGCGAAGACACCGGCGCACTGCTTCCACAGCTGGTCGAAGCTGTGGTCGCCGTAGAAGACGCCCGTGGCGGCGGACTGGCCCTTGCCCGTGGCGAAGAAGCCGATGAGCAGGGAGCCGATGATGCCGCCGACCATGTGGACGCCGACGACGTCGAGCGAGTCGTCGTAGCCGAACCTGAACTTCAGGCCCACGGCCGCGGCGCAGGCGACACCGGCGATGGCGCCGACGGCGATCGCGCCGAGCGGGGAGACCGCGCCACCGGACGGGGTGATGGCGACCAGACCGGCGACCGCGCCGGAGGCGGCGCCCAGCGTGGTGAACGCGCCGTGCCGGATCTTCTCGTAGGCGAGCCAGGCCAGCATGGCAGCGGCCGTCGCGACCTGCGTGTTCACGAACATCAGCGCGCCGACGCCGTCGTCGTTGCCGAGCCACGAGCCGGCGTTGAAGCCGAACCAGCCGAACCACAGCAGACCGGCACCGAGCATGACCAGCGGGAGGCTGTGCGGGCGCATCGGGTCCTTCTTGAAGCCGACCCGCTTGCCGATGACGAGGATGACACCGAGGGCGGCCGCACCGGCGTTGATGTGGACCGCGGTACCGCCGGCGAAGTCGATCACGCCGAGCTTGTACGCCCAGCCGTCGGCGCCCCAGACCCAGTGTGCGACCGGGACGTAGACGATCGTGGCCCACAGGACGACGAAGAGCGACCACGCGGAGAACTTGACGCGGTCCGCGAGGGCGCCGCTGATCAGGGCCGGCGTGATGATGGCGAACATCAGCTGGAAGACCATGAAGACGAAGATCGGGATGGTGTAGCCGTCCCACAGCTCCGTCAGCCCGACGTTGCTGAGCCCGAACCAGTCGGGGTTCCAGCCGATGAGGCTGTTGTTCGTGCCGAAGGCGAGGGAGAAGCCGTAGAGCACCCACAATATGGTCACGATGCCCATGCTGATGAAGCTCATCATCAGCATGTTCAGGGTGCTCTTGACGCGGACCATGCCTCCGTAGAAGAAGGCCAGGCCCGGGGTCATGACCAGCACCAGGGCGGAACAGATGAGCATGAAGCCTGTGTTCGCGGAGGACAGTTTCGGTGCCTCCGCGGCAAGCGTGATGGCAGGTGCCATCGGCGTCTCCTCGTCGATTGGTACGGCCCCGTGCGGGCGGTGCCTGAGCGGTCCGGTCGGTTGAGGGGTGGGCCGGTTATGCGCCATGAGATTGGCGCAGCGCGGTTTCGGTGGAAGCCCCTCGTTGTTTCGCCCGGGTGACGAAGGCGCCTTGTGTGTTACGCGTCCATGAACCGCCTGATGTCCGGCGCGCCGATCGTTATCGTGACGCAACCGGTGACCGGGTCCGCGCGAGCGGCACCGGTCCAGGCGCACAAAGGGACCGGCCGCGGCGGGCCTCTCGATGACCTGGCGTGGGGGAGCCGAGTCGGGCAGTTCGGGAGGACCGGCCGCGGCCGGGGCATGGGTGGGCCGGGCCGGTCAGACCGCCTCGGCGGTCTCGGGCAGGTCCACGGCGAGCTGATCGGTGAGGCCGACGACGGCCGCGAGATCGCCGAAGTCGCGTACGGCCGTGTCGACCGTCTTCCGGATACGCGTGTTCACCCGCTCGGAGCGCACCTTCTTGGCGATCTCCATGGCCTTGGAGGCGTACGCCGTGCTCTCCTCGGGCTCGCGCCGCAGCAGATGCACGGTGGCCATGCCGATCAGGTTCAGCGCGTACGACCGCTGGTGCTCGCTGTCCTTGGCGAACAGCTCCACGGCCCGCTCCATCAGCGGCTGGGCCAGTGAGGCGTAGGTGGGGCTGCGGCCGGCGACGTAGGCGAGGTCGCGGTAGGAGTGCGAGTTCTCCGCGAACAGCTCGGCCTCGGAGAAGAAGCGGATCCAGTCGGGGTCCGGCTCGTCCCACTCGTCGGCCTCGGCGAAGGTGTCCTCGGCCATGCGGACCGCGCGCTTGGTCTTGCCGGGCTGGCCCATGTTGGCGTAGGCGCGGGCCTCCATCGCATACAGCATGGACTGGGTGCGCGGGCTCGCGCAGTCGCGGCTGCCGTACTGGGCGAGGTGGATCAGCTCCAGGGCGTCGTCGGGCCGGCCGAGGTGGATCATCTGGCGGCTCATGCTGGACAGGACGTAGGAGCCGAGCGGCTTGTCGCCGGCCTCCTTGGCCGCGTGCAGGGCGAGCACGAAGTACTTCTGCGCGGTGGGCTGGAGGCCGACGTCGTACGACATCCAGCCGGCCAGTTCGGCGAGTTCGGCGGCGACCTTGAAGAGTTTGCGGGCGGTGGCCTCGGGCTGGGGTTCCTGCAGGAGGTCGGTGACCTCGTGCAGCTGGCCGACGACCGCCTTGCGGCGCAGACCGCCGCCGCACTGGGCGTCCCACTGGCGGAACATCCGCGTGGTGGACTCCAGCAGCTCCAGCTCGGGCCTGGACAGCCGGCCCGGCCTGCGGGAGTCGAGGAGGGACTCCGGGTCGGGCGGGACCGGGGAGGCGGGGCTGGGGACGAGCCAGCGCTGCATGGGCTCGATGAGGGAGGGGCCCGCGGACAGCGCGAGCGAGGTGCCGAGGAAGCCGCGGCGGGCGAGCATCAGGTCGCTGCGCGAGAACTCGCTGAGCAGGGCGACCGCCTGGGGGCCCGTCCAGGGCAGGTCGACGCCGGACGCGGAGGGCGACTGGCGGGCGGCGCGCAGGCCGAGGTCCTCGACGGAGACCACACAGCCGAAGCGTTCGGAGAACAGCTCCGAGAGGATGCGCGGGATCGGCTCGCGCGGGTTCTCCCCGTCCAGCCAGCGCCGTACGCGCGAGGTGTCGGTGGAGATGTGGTTGGCGCCCAACTGGCGGGCCCTGCGGTTCACTTGGCGGGCCAGCTCGCCCTTGGACCAGCCGCTGCGCACGAACCACGAGCCGAGCAGCTCGTTGGGGCGCTTGTCAGCGTTCGTCCCGCTACCGCCATTGCCGCCCACTGGAACGCCCCCATCCCTGAGACCACTTGTCGCCGAGTGCGCCAAGCCCTATCAGAATGCCGGTAAATACGGCCTCCCGTCCGCCGGTTCTCACTCTCCGAACGAACTGACGACTTGCCTGCGGCATACCCATGGGTGCATGTGCCCCCAGGACTCGCACACTCACAGTAATCCTACGATCACCGCCTCAGCCACGGGGATCCCGGAATCGCCACCATTCGCCACCCCTTCGAATGAACTCCCGGTGACCTCGGCGCGATTCACTTGACACAGGACGGTTGGCGAGTGGGCGGAGTGATGCACGTTGGGGCGCGTGTCCCTCGGTGCGCCACCCGATGCGCTTCGATGCGCCGCCTTGGCCTCGCGGCGCCGCGGGCAGGCGGAGCCGTAGCGTTACGTTCCGCTACCGTCTCGTTCCGCGTCGTAACCACCGGCGCGCCGGACCCGTTGGAGGGGGCATGGGCTTCACGATCGGCGGCATGCGCGAGATCCGCTCCGGCACACGTCGGCGCGGCCGTTCGTCGGAGTGCACCGCCGTCGCCGAGTTCACCGGGCTGTGGGGCTGGGACGTGGTGCCGGGGGCCCGGGCCGCGGCGGGCGCCTGCTCGTGCGGGCACGCCGACTGCCCGGCGCCGGGCGCCCATCCGCTGGACTTCGCGCCCCGGGTACCGGCCGGGGCCACGCTGGACGAGGTGACCAAGGCCTGGTCCGAGTTCCCGGGCGCCGCGGCGATGCTCCCGGTCGGCAGGGCGTTCGACGTCATCGAGGTCTCCGAGGCCGCCGGACGCCACGCCCTGGTCCGCCTGGAGCGCATGGGCCTCCCCCTCGGCCCGGTGACCGCGACCCCGGACGGCCGCGCCCACTTCTTCGTCGGCCCCGGCGCCGCCGCCGAACTCCCCCGGCTGCTCTACCGCACGGGCTGGGACGACCCTTGCGCACTGGACCTGCACGGCCTCGGCCCGGGTACGTACATCACCGCGCCGCCCTCCGACCGGGGCGGCCTCGGCCCGGTGCGCTGGCTGCGCCCGCCCGCGCTGGACTGCGCGACCAGGCCTCCGGCGGCGCGGCTGCTGCTCGGGACGCTGGCGTACGTCGCCCATCGGTCGCGCACGTAACACCGCCCGAAGGAACCGGCGCCCGTCCCCGACCGCTGGCGTACGTCGCCCATCGGTCGCGCACGTAACACCGCCCGAAGGAACCGGCGCCCGCCCCCGACCGCTGGCGTACGTCGCCCATCGGTCGCGCACGTAACGCCGCCGAAAGAGCCGGCGCCCGCCCCCGACCGCATCGTGGGGACGGGCGCCGCTTCGGGAGCACCCGGGAACGTTCCCGGGTGCCGGGGCACCTCCGGACATCCGGAGGTGGTCAGCCACCGACAAGGGCATCCACGAACGCCTCCGGCTCGAACGGCGCGAGATCGTCCGCGCCCTCGCCGAGCCCGACCAGCTTGACCGGCACACCCAGCTCGCGCTGGACCGCGATGACGATGCCGCCCTTGGCCGTACCGTCCAGCTTGGTCAGCACGATGCCGGTGATGTCCACGACCTCGGCGAACACCCTGGCCTGCACCAGACCGTTCTGACCGGTGGTGGCGTCCAGGACGAGCAGCACCTCGTCCAGCGGCGCGTGCTTCTCGACGACGCGCTTGACCTTGCCCAGCTCGTCCATGAGGCCGGTCTTGGTGTGCAGACGGCCGGCGGTGTCGATGAGGACGACGTCGACCCCCATCTCTTTGCCTTCTTTGACCGCGTCGAAGGCGACGGAGGCGGGGTCGCCGGCCTCGGGCCCGCGCACGGTGTAGGCGCCGACGCGCTCACCCCAGGTCTGCAGCTGGTCGGCGGCGGCGGCCCGGAAGGTGTCGGCGGCGCCGAGCACGACACTGCGGCCGTCGGCCACCAGCACCCGGGCGAGCTTGCCGGTGGTGGTGGTCTTGCCGGTGCCGTTGACGCCGACGACCATCACGATGCCGGGCTTGCGGTCCTCGGGCTCGGTCTTCACCGTGCGGTCGACGTCGGTGCCGATCAGCTTGAGCAGCTCTTCGCGCAGCAGGCCGCGCAGCTCCTCCGGGGTGCGGGTGCCGAGCACCTTCACGCGCTCGCGCAGCCGCTCGACCAGTTCCTGGGTGGGCAGCACGCCGACGTCGGCGGTGAGCAGCGTGTCCTCGATCTCCTCCCAGGTGTCCTCGTCGAGGTGCTCGCGGGAGAGCAGCGTGAGCAGGCCCTGGCCGAGGGCGTTCTGCGAACGGGACAGGCGGGCGCGCAGCCGGACCAGCCGGCCCGCGGTGGGCTCCGGGATCTCGATCTCGGGGGCCACGAGATCGGGCTCGGCGGGCGGCTCCTCCACGACGACCGGTGCGGGGCCGCCCGGGAGATCCACCTCCTCGATCGTCCGGCGCGGTTCGTCGCGCGGCGTCTCGGCCTCGTCGCCGACGTGCGGCTCGGCCGGGGGCGCGGTGATGTCGGGCGCTGCGGGGGGCGGCGGGGGCAGCGGCTTCCGGCGCCGGCTGCCGACGATGAGCCCGCCGAGCGCACCGAGCACGACCACGGCGATGACTACAGCAAGGATGACGGTTTCCATAACTCGTCCAGTATCAGTCATGGGTTACGGCGAGAGCCTGTTTGTGACTTCCTCCGAGAGACAAACAGCGCGTAAAGCAAGGAGTCGGAGCAAAGTACGATGGTGAAGCATCGGTTGACGCGCGTAGAGTCCCGACGTCCCCCTGTCCCCCCATGTCTGGCACCTCTTTCATGAGCAATACCGTCGAGACCGAAGGCGCTCTCGAGACCCGAGGCATCGAGCAGGTCCCCGACCACGAGCGCACCGCGAAGACACGTGAGCTGTTCCCCACCTGGGTCGGCGCGAACATCAGCGTGCTGCTGCTGACGATGGGCGCGAGCCTCGTCGTGGCGTACCACCTGAACATCTGGCAGGCGCTCGTCGTCGCGGTGGCCGCGCCGCTCGTGTCGTACGGCCTGGTCGGGCTGATCGGCATCGCCGGCAAGCGGGGCGGCGCGCCCGGCATGGCGCTGTCGCGCGCGGTCTTCGGGCAGCGGGGCAATCTGCTGCCCGGTTCGCTGATCTGGGTCGCCCGCTGGGGCTGGGAGACGATCAACGCGGTGACCGGCGCCTACGCGATGCTCACCCTCCTGGACATGCTGTTCGGCCTCAAGGCGAACAGCGTGCTCGACATGGTGATGCTGCTGCTGTTCGTCGTCGCGACGTTCGCCATCTCCGGGCTCGGCATCAACGCCGTGCAGAAGTGCAACAAGTACGCGACCTACCTCTTCGGCGTCTTCTCGGTGCTGGTCCTGGCCTACCTTGTGGCGAACACCGACTGGTCGAAGGTGCTGGACCACGGCGCCGGCTCCACGGCCGCGGTGATCACCGGCATCGGCATGATCGCGGCCGGCGGCGTCAGCTGGATCCCGTCCGCCCCGGACTTCACCCGCTACCTGCCGCGCACGGCCTCGTCCAGGGCGATCGTCGGCACGGCGGTGGGCGGTGCCGGTGTCGTCGTCCTGCCGATGGTGCTGATGGGCGCGGTGATGGCGGTGTCCACGCCGGACCTGGCCTCGGCGACCGACCCGGTGTCCTTCCTCGGTGAGATCCTGCCGACGTGGCTCGCGGTGCCGTACCTGTGCATCGCGCTCATCGGCATGCTGCTGATCAACTCGATGTCGATGTACTCGGCGGGCTTCACCGCGCAGACCCTCGGCTTCAAGGTGCCGCGCCACTGGGCGGTCTCGGTCAACGCCGTGATCTCGCTGATCTTCGGCGGGGTGCTGATGCTGGTGGCGACGAGCTTCATGGGCTCCTTCATCGCCTTCCTGTCCCTGCTGGCGGTCGCCTTCTCCGCCTGGGTCGGCGTCTTCGGCGCGGACATGCTGCGCCGCCCGGAGTACGACGGCCGGGCCATGGCCGACACCACCCGCACCAGCGCCTACTGGTACCGGGGCGGCTTCTCCCCCGCGGCCGTGGCCGCCTGGGCGGTCGGCCTGCTCTCGGGCCTGATGTTCACCACCTCGGACTGGTTCACCGGCCCCCTCGCGAAGAACAACGTCATCGGCGAGTACGGCCTCGGCTGGGTCGCGACGATCGTGATCTCGGGTCTGCTGTACCTGGCGCTGCCGAAGCCCGCGGTGGCGGCCCCGGCGCGGACGCCCCAGGCCGCCGAGGAGCCCGCGAGCGTCGGCGCCTGACGGGCGTCAGCCGGACAGGCCGCTGTTGTGCGGGGCCGCGCTCGCCCGGAAACGCAGGCGGGCACAGCGGTCCCGGGTCTCCACCCGTCATAGCAATCTGACGCCACGTCAGCTACCGTCCCCCTCCACGCACCGCACCGGAGGGGGACTTTCCCATGCCCGTCACGGTCGTACGTTTCAACCTCGTCGCTCCCGGAGCGGGCCCCGCCGCCCTCTCCGCCCGCTACCGGGCCGCCCTGGAGATGGCCGCGTACGCGGACGAGCGCGGGATCAGCACCGTGCAGACGGAGGAGCACCACGGCGCGGAGAACAACTGGCTGCCGTCGCCGTTCGTCTTCGCCGGGGCGGTGTTCGGGGCGACCGGGCGCATCGCCGTGACCGTCTCGGCGGCGATCGGCCCGCTGCACGACCCGCTGCGCCTGGCCGAGGACATCGCCGTACTGGATCTGCTGAGCGGCGGACGGCTGGTGACGGTGGCCGGGGTCGGTTACCGGCCCGAGGAGTACGCCCTGTTCGGCGTCGACTTCGGGCGGCGCGGCCGGCTCCAGGACGAGCTGCTGGAGACGCTGCTGAAGGCCTGGTCCGGCGCGGAGTTCGAGCACCGGGGCCGCAGGGTACGGCTCACCCCGCGGCCGTTCACCGATCCGCACCCCCTGCTGCTGGTCGGCGGCTCCTCGAAGGCCGCCGCCCGCCGGGCCGCGCGGCTCGGTCTGCCGTTCTTCCCGAGCGCGCATCTGCCGGAGCTGGAGGCGTACTACAAGGAGAAGCTCACCGAGTTCGGCACCGAGGGCTGGGTCATGATGCCGGCCGCCGAGATCCCGCTGCTGCACCTCGCCGAGGACCCGGACCGGGCGTGGGCACAGTACGGCGAGCATTTCCTGCACGAGGCGCGGACGTACGCCTCCTGGCAGTCGGGCGGGATCCGCTCGGCGGTGCGGTCGGCGGCCACCACGGTGGAGGAGCTGCGCGCGGAGGGCGTGTACCGGATCCTCACTCCGCAGCAGTGCGTGGCGCAGGGCGGGGACAGCCTCGTGCTGCATCCGCTGGCGGGTGGGATGCCGGTGGAGGAGGGGTGGCGGAGCCTGCGGTTGTTCGCGGAGCGGGTGGTGCCGGAGCTGGCGGGCTGAGCGGACGACCGGAGCGCGTCAGCGGCGGGGTACGGTTCGGGTCCGGGTACGGCCTGCCGCGGGCGCCCTCGGCAGGACCGGCGGTCGGCGTGCACCCGGACGGGATCACCGGCCGACGGGACACCGTAGGGGCGGCGACCCTGCGTGCCCAGTGACTCGGCGCCCGCGTCCTCGTCTCGCGAACCGCGCGTACGACACCGCCGCCCCCGGTCCGGGCAGTGGCCGGGCCGGGGGCGGCGGACGGTGCGAGGAGAGGGGCAGCGGGGACTTGGCCCTTCTCCTCGGGTTCAGGTGCCTCGCTACGAGGCTCAGCCCATCTCCTCCAGCGTCTTGCCCTTCGTCTCCTTGACGAACTTGAGCACGAACGGGATGGAGAGCGCGGCGAAGACCGTGTAGATCACGTAGGTGCCGGAGAGGTTCCAGTCGGCCAGCGACGGGAAGCTCGCGGTGATGGCCCAGTTGGCGATCCACTGCGCGGAGGCGGCGACACCCAGCGCGGCGGCGCGGATCTTGTTCGGGAACATCTCACCGAGGAAGACCCAGACGACCACGCCCCAGGAGAGGGCGAAGAAGAGGACGAAGAAGTGCGCGGCGATCAGGGCGACCCAGCCCTGAGTGGCCGGCAGCTTGCCGTCGACCAGGTCGTAGCTGAACGCCCAGGCTTCCAGCGCGAGGCCGATGACCATGCCGACGGAGCCGATGAGGGCGAGCGGCTTGCGGCCGACGCGGTCCACGAAGATCATCGCGATCACGGTGCCGACGATGTTGATGATCGACGTCGTGAAGGAGTAGAAGAACGAGTCCGCCGGGTCGACACCGACCGACTGCCACAGCGTCGAGGAGTAGTAGAACGCGACGTTGATGCCGACGAACTGCTGGAAGACCGACAGGCCGATACCGACCCAGACGATCGGCTTGAAGAAGAAGCCGCCGCCGAGCAGGTCCTTGAACGTGGACTTGTGCTCGCTCCTCATCGCGTGCTCGATCTCGGCGACGCGGGCGTCCAGGTCGACGTCCTTGCCCTCGACCTCGGCGAGGATCCCGCGGGCGCGCTCGTGCTTGCCGACGGAGATCAGGAAGCGCGGGGACTCGGGGATCGCGAAGGAGAGCAGGCCGTACAGGACGGCCGGGATGACCATCACGCCGAGCATGACCTGCCAGGCCTCGAGGCCCATCAGCTTGCCGCGCTGCTCGCCGCCGGCGGCGTTCAGCAGGCCCCAGTTGACCAGCTGGGAGATGGCGATGCCGACGACGATCGCGGCCTGCTGGAAGGAGCCGAGACGGCCGCGGTAGGCGGGCGGGGCGACCTCGGCGATGTAGGCGGGGCCGATGACGGAGGCCATGCCGATGGCGAAGCCGCCGACGATGCGCCAGAAGGCGAGGTCCCACAGCGCGAAGGGCAGCGCGGAGCCGACGGCGCTGATGGTGAAGAGGACGGCGGCGATCTGCATACAGCGGATGCGGCCGATCCGGTCGGCTATGCGACCGGCCGTGGCGGCACCGATGGCACAGCCGATCAGGGCGATCGCGATGACCTGAGCGAGGGCCGCGGAGCCGATGTCGTAGCGGCCACGGATGGCTTCGACGGCACCGTTGATGACGGAGCTGTCGTAGCCGAACAGGAAACCGCCCATGGCGGCGGCCGCCGCGATGAAGATGACGTGCCCGAGATGTTCGGGATGGGTCGTCCTGGCTCCTGACTGAGGTGCCTGCGCTGTGCTGGTCACGTGAATCTCCTCGGGCCACGGCAACGCTGCCGGTGGGGGTGAGCCCTTACAGGTATCCAGTGGGGCACGGGTTCACTCCACTTACACCTGAAGGTAAAAGTAACGTTGCAGAGACTATGCCTTCAAGTTTCGAAGTCAATAGTTCAACAGCTATGAGTTTTTACATGCGTGACGGCTCTCTACGTTCAAGTAGTGAACGTAGAGTTAGTTTGATCTTGTCGGCGCGCTACCGAAGCCGCTGAGAGATGACCTTCGACACACCGTCGCCCTGCATGGACACGCCGTACAGCGCGTCGGCGACCTCCATCGTGCGTTTCTGGTGCGTGATCACGATCAGCTGCGAGGCCTCCTGCAGCTCCTGCATGATCCGGATCAGCCGCTGGAGGTTGGTGTCGTCGAGGGCGGCCTCGACCTCGTCCATGACGTAGAACGGGCTCGGCCGGGCCTTGAAGATCGACACCAGCAGCGCGACGGCCGTCAGCGACCGTTCACCACCCGACAGCAGGGAGAGCCGCTTGACCTTCTTGCCCGGCGGCCGCGCCTCCACGTCCACACCCGTGGTGAGCATGTTGTCGGGGTCGGTCAGCAGCAGGCGCCCCTCGCCACCGGGGAAGAGGCGGCTGAAGACACCCTCGAACTCCCGGGCCGTGTCCCGGAAGGCCTCGGTGAAGACCTGCTCGACACGCTCGTCGACCTCCTTCACCACCTGAAGCAGGTCGGCGCGGGTCTTCTTCAGATCCTCCAGCTGCTCGCTGAGGAACTTGTGCCGCTCCTCCAGCGCGGCGAACTCCTCCAGCGCCAGCGGGTTGACCTTGCCCAGCTGCTGGTACGCCCGCTCGGCCGCCTTGAGCCGCTTCTCCTGCTCGCCGCGCGCGAAGGGTCTCGGCTGGTTGCGCGGGTGCCCGGGATCCTCGGGCAGCACCTCGCCGTCGGCGGGGAGCGAGGGCGGCACGAGCTGATGCGGCCCGTACTCCGCCACCAGTCCCGCCGGTTCGACACCCAGCTCCTCCAGCGCCTTGGTCTCCAGCTGCTCGATCCGCAACCGCTTCTCGGCGCCGAGTACCTCGCCTCGATGGACCGAATCCGTCAACTTGTCCAGTTCGGCCTTGAGTTCACGTCCGGCCGCGCGCCCGGCGGTCAGCTCATGTTCCCGTCGCGCCTTGGCGGCCTCGGCGGCGGCGCGCTCCCGCTCGGCCCGCGCGAGGGAGACCTCGACATGCGCGAGCAACTGGCGGGCGCCGGAGGCGACGGCCTCCGCGACGGACGCCTCGTGCCGCAGCCGGGCCCGGCGCTGCTCGGCACGCGCGCGTGCCTCACGTTCGGCGCGGGCGGCCCGGTCGAGCGAGTCGGCCCGCCCGGCGAGCCCCTTGACCCGCTCCTCGTGGGTGCGGACCTGGAGCCGCGCCTCCATCTCGGTCTGCCGGGCGTTGGCACCGTCGGCGGCGAGCCGGTCCCGCACCGAGGTGTCCGGCTCCTCCTCGACCGGCGTCTCCTCGGCGACAGCCAGCCGCTCGGCCAGCTCCTCGGCCTCCTGTACGGCCTTCTCCAGCGCCTCCTGCGCACGTGCGGCAGCCGCCGCGGACCGCTCGGCCTCCCCGGCGGCGCCCCGCGCCTGCCCGGCGAGCCGCCCGAGCTGCTGGGCCACGGCCGACTTCTCCCGGTCGGCGGCCCGGCGCCGCTCCCCCAGTTCCTCGACGAGGGTGGCCGCCCGTGTACGCCGCTCGGCCGCCGCGCCCTGTTCCTCGGCCAGTTCCGCACAGCGCACCGCCAGTCCGGCCAGTTCGGCGGCGGCCTCGTCCACGGAGGCCTGCACCTCCAGCAGGCTGGGCGCCCCGGCGGATCCACCGTGTGCGAAATGGGCCCCGAGCAGATCCCCTTCGGCGGTCACCGCGGTCAGCTCCGGGTGGCCGTAGACCAGGTCCTCGGCGTCCTCCAGCGTCCCCACGACGACGATCCCGCGCAGCAGCCGCCGCACGGCGGGCATCAGCTCGGCGGGGCCGCGCACGAGGTCGGCGGCGAAGAGGAGCCCGCCGGGGCGGGGTGCGCGCGGTACGCCGCCCGTACCGCTCGCCCGCGCGCCGACGGTGCCACCCGGCGTGCCGTGCGCCGGAACGCCCACAGAATCACCGGCACGCTCGGCCGCCGCCCGGCCAACGGAACCGGATGCGTCCCCGTCGGCCGACGCACGGCAGGCCGGGACACCCTTGACCAACGCGCTGCCGGGCGACGTACCGTCGGTCGGCGCTCCGCTGATCGGCGCACCGCCGGGCGATGCACTGCCGGTCGGCGCGCTGCCGAGCGACGCACCGCCGGAACCGACACCACCAGCCGCCCCATCGCCGAGCGACGCACCGCCGGAACCGACACCACCACCAGCCGACGCACCGCCGGGCGACGCACCGCCGGACGGCGCACTGCCGAGCGACGCACCGCCGGGACCGACACCACCGGCCGACCCATTCCCTCTCAGCGCACCACCGGTCAGCGCACCGCCGGAACCGGCACCACTCGCACCACCGGCACCACCGGCATCACCAGCACCACTGGCGGCAGCCGGCTCGCCGTTGTTCGTTGTCCTCCCGCCCGGCCCGCCGGTCGGCACCCCTTCCCCCGGTGCCTCCGGTGCCCCCGCGAGCAGCAGGGCCGCCCGGCCGCCGTCCTGCTTGCGCAGCAGCCTGATCGCCTCGGCCGCCGACGCCGGTGTCGTCACGGCGATCGCGTCCGCCGCCGCGCCGAAGGCCGCGGCCAGCGCGACCTCGTGGCCCGGGGTGACCGTCAGCAGTTCCGCGGCCGGGCCGAGGACGCCGGTGAGGCGGTCCCGGGCGCCGAGCAGTATGCCGGTGCCGTCCTTGCGGCGGAGGCCGAGCGCCAGCGCCTCGTGGCGGGCCTGGGTCGCGGCGCGCCTGCGCTCGGCCGCGGTGACCGCCTCGCGGGCCGCGGTCAGGGCGGTCTCCGCCTCGTCGAGCTGCCGTTTGGCCGTCTCGTGCCGCTCGGCCAGGTCCGCGTCGTCGGCGTCGAGGCCGTCGACCTCGGCCTTCAGCGTCTCGTACTCCTCCTGGGCGCGGACCGCGCGCTCCTGGGCCTCGTCGCGGGCCACGGCCAGCCGGTCGATCTCGGCCTGGGCGGAGGCCGCGCGCGAGCGGGCCGCGTTGACCTGCCCGGACAGCCGGGCCAGACCCTCGCGGCGATCGGCGATGGCACGGGCGACGTCCTTCAGCCGCCGTTCCTCCACGGCCAGTTCGCGCTCCAGCTCGGCCCGGTGGGCGACGGTGTCGTCCAGGGCGTGCTCGGCCGCCTCCAGGGCCGCCTCCAGCTCGGCCTCCTGCTCACGGACACGGGCGGCCTCGCGCTCCAGGTCCTCGGGGTCCCGGCCGCGCCGCTCCTCGGCGGGCGCGGAGGTGGCGCTCTTCACCCGGGCGTCGGCCAGCGAGACGGTGCCGCGGACGCGCTCGGCCAGCTGGGACAGCTCGTACCAGGTCTGCTGGGCGCGCTGCAGCCGGGGCGTGAGCTGCCGTACCTCGTCCTCCAGCAGGGCCTCGCGCTGGAGTGCCTTCTTCAGCTCCCGCTCGGCGGTGTCCTTGCGTTCCTTCAGGGCCGCCTCGTCGGCGATCTCTGCCGTGAGGGCGTCGCGCAGGCGTACGAGGTCGTCGGCGAGGAGCCGCAGGCGGGCGTCACGGAGGTCCGCCTGGATGACGGCGGCCCTCCTGGCCACCGCCGCCTGGCGGCCCAGCGGCTTGAGCTGGCGGCGCAGTTCGTCGGTGAGGTCCTGCACGCGCGCGAGGTTGGCCTGCATCGCGTCCAGCTTCCTGAGCGCCTTCTCCTTGCGCTTGCGGTGCTTCAGCACTCCCGCGGCCTCTTCGATGAAGGCGCGGCGGCCCATGGGGTCGGCGTGCAGGACGGAGTCGAGCTGGCCCTGGCCGACGATCACGTGCATCTCGCGGCCGATGCCGGAGTCGGAGAGGAGTTCCTGGATGTCGAGGAGGCGGCAGGTGTCGCCGTTGATCTGGTACTCGCTGCCGCCGTTGCGGAACATGATCCGCGTGATGGTGACCTCGGCGTACTCGATGGGCAGGGCGCCGTCGGAGTTGTCGATGGTGAGGGACACCTCGGCCCGGCCGAGCGGTGGACGCCCGGTGGTGCCGGCGAAGATGACGTCCTCCATCTTTCCGCCGCGCAGGGACTTGGCGCCCTGTTCGCCCATGACCCAGCTGAGCGCGTCCACGACGTTGGACTTGCCCGAGCCGTTCGGTCCGACGACGCACGTGATGCCCGGTTCGAACCGGAGCGTGGTCGCCGAGGCGAACGACTTGAAGCCACGGAGGGTCAGGGCCTTGAGGTGCACGCCGCTGGACTCTACCCGCCGCCGGTATCTCACTCCACGGACACTCGCAACCCCACGGTTTCACGCTTGAACATGCAGGGCACACCAGACGTTAAAGGAAGTGAAAGGATGCGCGGGGGAGCGAAAGACGCGGGGGGAAGAAAGAAGGGACGCCGAAGCGTCCCTTGCAAATCTGACGACTGGGTCCCAGCCGTCCAATCAACTGAGCGGTTGATACGGCAGCCCGACCACTGCGTGACTGCTGTCGTGGAGCGATGCAGTGATCAGGTGAGCGCAGGCTCCGCCTGGTGTGCGTCGATGCTCTCCATGATCCTGTCCTGAGAGGCGGCAGCCGTCAGCGCGTCGTTCTCCGCCTGGATGCGTCCGAGTTCGGATTCCAGGTCCTGCACACGCTGCTGCAGCCGTCGCATCTCGGCGAGGAGTCGAGGGTCGGAGCCGCCGACGTAACCGAGAAGCGCCTTTGCCATGATGGATGGTCCTCCACAATGAGTGACCGACCGATGCGGTTGGGTCGTGAGGGATTCGCACCCGCGTGCTTGGCACATCCGGGTGTTGCTCTGTTGTTGCTCCATGCCAAACAGCTAAGGTGCGCGGGGCTTTCAGCGTCTCACCAAAAAGTTTGACGGTCAACACGATCACGCCCCGTATTGGCGGGCAAACCCGGGCGCGCGGCCGGAGAACGGCGGCGCTGAGACTCGTCCGGGGGCCCTCAGGGCGTGGCGATCAGCTGTACCAGCGGGAGCCTGCCACGCCACGCCGTTCTTGGCAACCACCAGGTCGTTTCTGCTTTCCGCATGTGCCCCCGGCAGCTCCCGCGCCCCGGTCCTGCGGTTCTTTACGGAACCGGCTCAACGGATGGCGAAGCCGTCGTAGCCGCCACGGGGTGTGTCCCAGATCTCGGTGACGCCGTCCACACGCCCGGGTGTGTCGTCGCCCTGGAGCCAGCCGAGCAGTCCCTCGCAGTCCGCGCGCGGCCCCTCCGCGACCACCTGGACCCGGCCGTCGGCCAAATTGAGAGCAAAACCACTCAGGCCGCCGATCTCCAGCGCCTTGGCGCGCGTGAACCAGCGAAAACCCACGCCCTGTACGTGTCCACGGACCCAGGCGACCAGTCGTACTTCCTCGCTCATGGGTGCAACCTAACCGGCCGGTGTCGCTCGGGACACGTCGTCCCCCAACGGCATGGGGTACCGTCCCCACCCAATGCATCTCATATGAAACTCACTCGATCGAGTGAGCCGGGGTGGCCCAAGAGCGCCACTCACCGCGCTGGCACCGGTCGACCGCGAGCACGAGGAAGAGGGCAAGGACATGGGACGCCACCGACGCTCCGCCGCCGGCAGCGCCGCCACGGGCCGCGCCACCGGGGTCACCCACCCGCACAGCTCCGCCACGGCGAGCGCCGACCCGATGTACTCGCCCGCGGGCGGGCAGGCACCCAGGGGCATCGCGCCGTATCTGAACCCCGAGGCGTACGCCGAGGCCAACGCCAAGGCGCATGCCTACCTGTTCGCGGCGGACGACGACGGCTCGGCGCCGGGCGCTTCCGCGGGCGGCGGCCCGCCCTCCGGCCACCGGCGCCGGAAGAAGGCCGGACGACCGGGGCGCGCCGGCCTGCTCGGCGTGTCGGCGGCCGTCGCGCTCAGCACGGCGGCGGCGGTGGCCACGGGCGTGGTGCCGGGCCTGGAGAACTACCAGCTGGGCGGCGCCACGCACACCACCGGCGGCGACCAGGTGCAGGCCGCGGGCTCGCCCAGCAACACGGCCAGCGAGCAGGGCGGCACCTCGGGCAGCGCCGACAGCCCCGGCGGCTCCACCGCCGCCGGCCGGAACACCCAGCGCGCGCAGACCCCGAGCCGGTCCGCCTCCCCCTCCGCCTCCCCCTCCACCTCCGTCTCCCCCTCGAAGCCGACCTCGAGGCCGGCCTCGCCCACGCCCGCGCCGTCGAAGACGGCCACCCAAAAGCCGACGCCCAGGGCGACGCCGTCCACGCCGAAGAGCACCCCGTCGCGCAAGGCGACCAAGGCGCCGGCGGCGACCTCCGCACCGGGGACGGTGTCGACCGAGGCCGCCGTCGAGGCGGAGGTGCTCAAGCTCGTCAACGAGGAGCGGGCGAAGGTCGGCTGCAGCGCGCTCGCGGCGAACTCCTCCCTCACCAAGCTCGCCGAGGCGTTCAGCGGCGACATGGCCGCGCGGGGCTACTTCGACCACACCGACCCCGACGGTGCCACGCCGTGGGACCGGGCCGCGAAGGCCGGTATAACGGGCCTCGGCGGCGAGAACATAGCCCGCGGCCAGGCCACCGCGGCGGCCGTGATGGAGGCCTGGATGAACAGCCCGGGCCACCGCGCCAACATACTGAACTGCGACTTCAAGACCCTCGGCGTCGGCGTGCACCTCGGTCCGGGCGGCCCTTGGTGGACCCAGGACTTCGGTTACTGACCCTTACCGGTACCTACGCGGCGGCGCGTCCGCGGGCGAACAGGCGTGCCGTCTCGGTCACCCGGCGGCCCAGGTGTTCGGCGGTGGCGATGTCGGCCTTGTGGACGCCCTCGGGACCCTGGTCGTTGTTGCTCTGGGCGGCGGCGCCGGCGAAGAAGCCGAGGCGGTTGAGGTCGTTCTCGGAGGCGGTGCTGCTGTTCCAGGCGGGGAGCAGGCCGAGGTTGACCCAGTGCATGCCGTGCTGGGCGGCGAGCGTCTGGAAGTACTGCAGGGTGTGCAGCTTGTCGCCGCTCTTCGAGGCCGAGTTGGTGAAGCCGGCCGCCAGCTTGTCCCTCCAGTCCTGGCCGAACCAGCGCTTCGAGGTCGCCTCGGCGAAGACGTGGAAGGCACCGGAGGCCGTGCCCATGTAGGTGGGCGAGCCGAAGACGATCGCGTCGGAGCGGTCCAGCGTCTCCCACTGCTCGTCGGTGATCTCGTCGACCTTGATCAGGTGCACCTCGGCACCCGCGTCGGCGGCGCCGGCACGGACGGCCTCGGCGAGGACGGCGGTGTGGCCGTAGCCGGAGTGGTAGGCGATGGAGACGACGGGGTTGGTCATGACACTCCTTGGAAAGGGCAGCTCAAAGCAGTGACCAAAGGAAAGCACTAACTTGTGGTTAGTGCAACCTGGCGGGTAGCGCTGCCTCCGCGTACCCTTGCGGTATGACCGTCACCGCCCAGGACCACGACGACCTCGCCTACAACGTCTTCGCCAAGGCCTGCCCCTCGCGCGGCACGCTGGAGCACGTCACGGGCCGCTGGGGCGGGCTGACGCTCGGCGCGCTGTACGAGGGGTCGCTGCGCTTCAACGAGCTGCGCCGCCGCGTCGACGGGGTGAGCGAGAAGATGCTGTCCCAGACCCTGCACGCGCTGGAGCGCGACGGACTGGTGCACCGGGAGGCCCAGCCGACCAACCCGCCCCGCGTGGACTACGAACTGACCCCGCTCGGCCGCCAGGTCGCCGAACGCCTGCTGGCGCTCATCCACTGCGTGGAGGACGCGATGGACGACGTCCTGGCGTCCCGCGAGGCGTACGACGGCCGACAGCCGGCGTAGCCGCGCGAGGTCACCCGGCGCCGAAGCCCCGGAAAGGGGATCAGAAGCCCCGGAAAGGGGATCATGCGGAGGCTTCTCCCGACCCGGGCCGGCCGGTCACGCTGCCGTACGGGGTGGGCGCTGACACTTCGGGCAGAAGTAACTGGACCGGTTCATCCACGGCCGGCGGCGCATCGGGGTGCCGCACCGCTTGCAGGGCAGCCCCTCTCTGCCGTAGGCGTCCAGGGAGCGGTCGAAGTAGCCCGACTCGCCGTTGACGTTGACGTACAGGCTGTCGAAGCTGGTGCCGCCGACGGCGAGGGCCGCGTTCATCACGTCCCGTACATGGCCGAGGAGTTGCGCCGTGACCGGGCGGGTGAGGCTCGCCGTCGGGCGTTCGTAGTGGAGGCGGGCGCGCCACAGGGCCTCGTCCGCGTAGATGTTGCCGACCCCGCTGATCAGCGACTGGTCCAGCAGGGCCCGTTTGATGGTGGTCCGCTTACGGCGCAGGGCCGCATGGAAGGCCTCGTCGTCGAACAGCTCGTCGAGGGGGTCGCGGGCGATGTGCGCGATCACGTCCGGCAGGCCCTCGGGGGTGTTGTCGTGCAGCGACAGGCCGCCGAAGGTGCGCTGGTCGACGAAGCGCAGTTCGGTGCCGAGGGAGTCGGCGAACCGGACGCGGATGCGCAGGTGCTTCTCGTCCGGCGCCTCGTGCGGCTGCACCAGCAGCTGGCCGCTCATCCCGAGGTGGGCGAGGACGGACTGGTTCGTCTCCTCCAGCGGCAGCCACAGGTACTTGCCGCGTCGGCTCGGGGTGCCGATGTGGTGGCCCTTGAGCCGGTGGGCGAAGTCGTCGGCGCCCGCGATGTGCCGGCGTACGGCGCGAGGGTGCAGCACCTCGACCTCGGCGACGGTGCGATGGGCGACCCACCGCTCCAGGCCGCGCCGGACGACCTCGACCTCGGGCAACTCGGGCATCGGGACCCCCGTACGAAACCGGTGGATGAGCGGAGCGCCCGCCCCGTCGTGAACGGTGGGGCGGGCGCTCGGTGCTGCTTTCGTCAGGCGGTGGCGGACGACGGGTCGCCGTCCGCGGCCTTGGCGGCGGCGGCCTCCCTGGCCGCGCCGTCCACAGCGGCGGCCTCCTTGGCCGCCTTGGCGCGCTCGTCCGCCGCGGCCCGGATGGACCGCCAGGCGGACTCGGCGGCCTGCTGCTCCGCCTCCTTCTTGCTGCGGCCGGTGCCGGTGCCGTACGAGACGCCTCCGACGCGGGCGGCAGCAGTGAAGATCTTCTCGTGGTCGGGGCCGGTCTCCGTGACCAGGTACTCGGGCACGCCGAGCCCCTCGATCGCGGTCAGCTCCTGGAGACTGGTCTTCCAGTCCAGGCCGGCTCCGAGGTTGGAGGACTTCTCGATCAGCGGGTCGAAGAGCCGGTGCACCAGCTCGGACGCCGCGTCGAGGCCCTGGTCGAGATAGACCGCACCGATCACCGCTTCGAGGGTGTCGGCGAGGATGGACGCCTTGTCCCGGCCGCCCGTGCCCTCTTCACCCCGGCCCAGCCGGATGAAGGCGCCCAGGTCGAGGCCGCGGCCCACTTCCGCCAGCGCACGCGAGTTGACCACCGCGGCCCGCAACTTGGCCAGCTGGCCTTCGGGCAGGTCGGGGTGGGTGCGGTACAGCGTGTCCGTGACGACGAGGCCGAGGACGGAGTCACCGAGGAACTCCAGCCGCTCGTTCGTCGGCAGACCGCCGTTCTCGTACGCGTAGGAACGGTGGGTCAGCGCACGCACCAGAAGGGCGGACTCGAGCTGGTAGCCGAGCCGCCCTTCCAGAAGCGTGTGGGACGAGGCCTGGTTGTCCACTTTCTTCGTGGCGGATGCCTCCGCCGTGGCGTCTTCCGCCTTCTTGGGACTGGACACAGTGCCTCTCACCAGCCCGCTCAGACTTCGAGGACCTGGCGCTTGTTGTAGGTGCCGCAAGACGGGCACGCGATGTGCTGCTGCTTGGGCTCGTGGCAGCGCTCGCACGCAACCAGGGTGGGGACCGCAGCCTTCCACTGCGACCGGCGGTGGCGCGTGTTGCTGCGCGACATCTTCCGCTTCGGAACAGCCACGGCTACTTCTCCTGCTTCTCGTCGACGCCCGCTTCGGCGCCGCTCATCTCGTCCTTCTCGCCGTCTTCGAGTGAACCGGCGAGTCCCTGCAAAGCCGCCCAACGGATGTCGACGGCGTCGTGGTGGTGGTCCGGGTCGTCCGCGAGCCGCGCTCCGCACTCGGAGCACAGACCCGGGCAGCCTTCCTGGCACACCGGCTGCATCGGCAGTGCGAGCACCACCGCATCGCGCAGCATGGGTTCGAGGTCGAACATTCCGTCCTCGAGGAAGAACCTGTCCTCGTCGTCCTCGGCGTCGTCGCCCGGTTCCGCGGTCACGCGGCCCCGGTCGTCGGCGTCAGGGTACGAAAACAGTTCCTGGAAGTCCGCTTCGAGCTCCAGCTCGACCGGCTCCAGACACCTTACGCACTCCCCCTCGGCCAGTGCACGGGCGGTGCCTGTGACGAGCACCCCTTCCATGACCGACTCGAGCCGGAGTTCGAGCTCCACCGGGGCGCCTTCCGGCACTCCGATGACTCCCGCGATACCGAGGTCCCGAGGGGCGTCGATCGTGCGGGTCAGGCGCTGCAGCGCGCCTGGACGCCGACCCAGCTCGTGCGTGTCGAACACGAGGGGGTTGCGGTGGTCGA
The DNA here is from genome assembly GCF_056432605.1 of Streptomyces sp. NPDC045022. NCBI lineage: Bacteria > Bacillati > Actinomycetota > Actinomycetes > Kitasatosporales > Streptomycetaceae > Streptomyces > Streptomyces sp. NPDC045022. Next base: position 40,874 of record NZ_JBWKIR010000021.1, on the reverse strand, counting down.
GGCGGGCGTTGGAGGCCATTCCTGCTTTCGATCTTCGAACTCGAGGGGACGCCGCCCGCCGGTGTCGCGGGCAGCGGTGATCGCGGACATACGCGCGACCGAAGAGCCAGGATACTGGACCTTTCACTCAGGGCCCAATCCGGTGCGACTTCGGTACGCGGCTACATGCCCCGGCCCTGTTCGTACGCCCTCAGCTGCTCCGCGCTGATCATGCCGGTGTCGAAGAGGCTGGTCTCGTCGAGCGCGTAGCCCTGCTGCTGCGACTGCTGCGACTGCTGGGGCTGCTGCGCCTGTCGGGCCTGCTGGGCCTGCTGAACGTCGTAGGCGGCCTGCTGGGCGTCGTAGCCCTGGTAGGCGTACGGGTCGGCCTGCTGGTAACCGTACGGGTCCTGCTGCCGGCCGTAGTCGGACTGCTGCGGGAAGCCCCCCGCGTACGGGTCCGGCTGCTGCTCGTAGCCATAGGCCGGCTGCGGCTCGTACGACGGCTCCGGCTGCCGCGGCGGTGCCGGGCGCTCGGCCGGGGTGTCGGTGAGGGCCGCGAGGTCGGCGAGGTAGTCGGCGTCGCTGGAGTGCTGGTAGGTCGTGGTGTCGTCGGCGAGGGCGCCGAGGTCGTCGGTGGCGATCCGGCCGTGCAGCTTCTGCCGGCCCCGGCCGACGGCCTCCAGGGTCTTTGCCAGGACCGCCTCGAAGGCGCCGAGCTTGGCGTCGACATACGCGTCGGCGTTGTGGCGCAGGGTCTCCGGGTCCTGGCTGCGCTCGGGGGCGTCCTCGTCCTCGTAACCGTTCTCGTCCAGGCCGGGGCCGGTGCCCAGGAGCTTCTCGCGGCCGCGGCCGACCGAACCGAGGGTCTTGTTGAGGACGACCTCGAAGTTGGCGAGCTTGGAGTCGACGTAGTCGTCGGCCTCGGCGCGGATCTCCTCGGCCTCCTGACGGGCCTCGGCGAGGATCCGGTCGGCCTCGGCCTGGGCGCGGCGGGCGATCTCGGTGTCGGAGATCAGCGAGCCGCGCTCGGCGTGCGCGTTCTCGATGATCCGCTCGGCCTCCAGGCGGGCCTGCTCGACCATCTGCTCACGGCCGCCGATCAGTTCCTGCGCCTGCGCGAGGGAGCCGGGCAGGGCCTGGCGCACCTCTTCCAGCAGCTCGAGCAGCTCGGCGCGGTTGATCACGCAGGACGCCGACATGGGCATGCCCCGGGCGCCGGCGACCGCGGAGACGATCTCGTCGAGCTTCTTCTGCACGTCCACCTGTGCTCGCCACTCTCTACAGCCGGGTTGGAGACGGACGGGACGACTGTAGCCCCATCAGTCCTGGCGCAGACGCTTGTTCAGGGCCTCCAGCACCAGGGGCGGCACCAGGTGGGAGACGTCTCCGCCCCAGGCCGCGACCTCCTTGACCAAGGAGGAGGACAGGAAGCTGTAGGTGGGGTTGGTGGGCACGAAGAGCGTTTCGACGCCGGTGAGGCCGATGTTCATCTGGGCCATCTGGAGTTCGTAGTCGAAGTCGCTGACGGCGCGCAGGCCCTTGACGATGGCGGGGATGTCGCGCTGCTTGCAGTAGTCGACGAGGAGGCCGTGGAAGGCCTCCACGCGGACGTTGGCGTACTCGGCGGTGACCTGGCGGATCAGCTCGATCCGCTCCTCGATCCCGAAGAGGCCCTTCTTGGACTTGTTGATCATCACCGCGACATAGACCTCGTCGTACAGACGGGAGGCGCGGGCAATGATGTCGAGGTGTCCGTTGGTGATCGGGTCGAACGACCCGGGACAGACGGCGCGGCGCACTTGAGATCCCTCGCTCTCCGGTCCGGTCATCGTGCGTCTTCGCACGTAGAGGCGGCGCGACCGTACCAAAACGTTCCCTCGCCGTAGCGACGCGACCGGATCGCCTCGAAGCCGTCCGGCCAGTGGAATTCGCCGCCTCTGGTGCTGCGCTCCACGGTGACGAGGGCTTCTTCCGCGAGCCACCCCTCCGTGCGGAGTGTGAGCAGAATCTCCCGGAGATCGTCGTCGGTGACGGCGTACGGCGGGTCCAGGAAGACCAGGTCGTACGGCTCGGCGGGGGGTGCGGTCCTGATGACTTGCTCCGCTTTGCCCGCTCTCACCTCGGCGCCCGGCAGGCCCAGGTTCTTCACGTTGTCCCGGACGATCCTCGCCGCGCGGGCGTCCGCCTCGACCAGGAGGGTGTGCCCCGCGCCCCGGGAGAGGGCTTCGAGGCCGACGGCTCCGGAGCCCGCGTAGAGGTCGAGGACCCGCTCGCCTCGGAGGGGGCCGCCGAGGAGGGACTGCCAGGTGGAGAAGAGACCTTCGCGGGCGCGGTCGGAGGTGGGGCGGGTGCCGGTGCCTGGCGGGACGGCGAGGCGACGTCCGCCGGCCACGCCGGCGATCACGCGGGTCATCTTCGGTCCTTGTTCGGGGGTGATTACGGATTCAGTTTGGCAGCAGGTCCGTCGTGCTCGCTCGCGCCCGCGTGGCCGAGCCGCACGCCGGTACGGCTCGCGCCGTGGGCACTTCCGCTTCAGCCCTTTTCCAGGTACTGCTCCCTCTCCTCGTCCACCAGGGCGTCCAGCGCCGTCCGCAGGCCGGGAAGGTGCCGCAGCTCCGGATCCGCCGCCACGACCGCCGCCGCCTCCTCTCTCGCCTCCGCGATGACCTCCTCGTCCTCGATGACCGCGAGGACCCGGAGGCTGGAACGGGCACCGGACTGGGCCTGGCCGAGGACGTCTCCCTCGCGGCGTTGCTCGAGGTCGATGCGGGAGAGTTCGAAGCCGTCGAGGGTGGAGGCGACCGCGTTGAGGCGTTGGCGGGCCGCGGCGGCCTCGGGCATCTCGGTGACCAGGAGGCACAGACCGGGGGCCGAGCCGCGGCCGACCCGGCCACGCAGCTGGTGGAGCTGGGAGACGCCGAAGCGGTCGGCATCCATGATCACCATCGCGGTGGCGTTGGGGACGTTGACGCCGACCTCGATCACGGTGGTGGCGACCAGGACGTCGGTCTCGCCGGCCGCGAAGCGGCGCATGACGGCGTCCTTGTCGTCAGGGTGCATACGGCCGTGCAGGACCTCGACCCTGAGCCCCTGGAGCGGGCCCTTGCCCAACTGGTCGGCCACGTCGAGAACCGCGAGCGGGGGCCGCTTCTCGGCCTCGTCCTCGGCGGACTTCTTCTTGCCGGCCTTCTTGGGATCGTCCTCCTCGTCTCCGATGCGGGGGCAGACGACGTACGCCTGGTGGCCGCCCGCCACCTCCTCGCGGACCCGTTCCCAGGCGCGGGCCAGGAAGTGGGGCTTGTCGGCGGCCGGGACGACGTGGCTGGCGATCGGGGAGCGGCCGGCCGGGAGCTGGTCGAGGACCGAGGTCTCCAGGTCGCCGAAGACGGTCATCGCGACCGTGCGCGGGATGGGGGTGGCCGTCATGACGAGGAGGTGCGGGGGCTGTTTGCCCTTGCCGCGCAGGGCGTCGCGCTGCTCGACGCCGAAGCGGTGCTGCTCGTCGACCACGACCAGGCCCAGGTCGTGGAACTGGACCTTGTCCTCGATCAGGGCGTGCGTGCCGATGACGATGCCGGCCTCGCCGGTGACCAGGTCCAGGAGGGCCTGGCGGCGGCCGGCGGCGGCCGTCGAGCCGGTGAGCAGGACCACCTTGGTGGCATGCTCGGCACCGCCCAGCATCCCTCCCTCGGCCAGCTCGCCCATCATCTCGGTGATCGAGCGGTGGTGCTGCTGGGCGAGGACCTCCGTGGGCGCGAGCAGCGCGGCCTGGCCGCCCGCGTCGACCACGGCGAGCATCGCGCGCAGGGCGACGAGCGTCTTGCCGGAGCCGACCTCGCCCTGGAGCAGGCGGTGCATCGGGTGGTCGGTGGCCAGGTCGTCGAAGATCTCCTTGGAGACCTTCTGCTGGCCCTCGGTGAGGGTGAAGGGCAGGCGGTCGTCGAAGGCCGTGAGGACGCCGTCCGGCTTGGGGGCGCGGGGTACGGCGGGGAGCTGGGTGTCGGCGTGCCGGCGGCGGGCCAGGGCCACCTGGAGGACGAAGGCCTCGTCCCACTTGAGGCGGGCGCGGGCGCCGGCGATGTCCGCCTTGGTGTGCGGGCGGTGGATCCTTAGGAGTGCCTCGGGGAGCGGGAGCAGGCCACGGCCCTCGCGGAGGGAGTCCGGGAGGGGGTCGAGGGCCTCCTGGGCGCTGGGCAGCACCGTCTGGACCGCCTTGCCGATCTTCCAGGACTCCAGTTTGGCGGTGGCGGGGTAGATCGGGATGAGGGCGCCGGCCCAGGTCTCGACCGTCTCCTCGCTGTCGCCGCGCAGCAGCTCGTAGGCGGGGTGGGCGAGTTGGAGGCGGCGGTTGAAGACGGAGACCCGGCCGGCGAACATCGCGCGGGTGCCGGGCAGCAGTTCCTTGTGGGGCTTGTGCACGCCGTTGCCGAAGAAGACCAGCGTGAGCCGGCCGCTGCCGTCGGTGATCGTGACCTCGAGACGCTGGCCCTTGCCCCGGGGGGCCTTGGCCGAGGCGAAGCTGTGCAGGCGGGCGTCGGCGACCTGGGCGACCACCGTGACGTGCTCGTCCATGGGGAGGTCGGCGAGGTGGGTGAGCTGGCCGCGCTCCTCGTATCTGCGCGGGTAGTGGTGCAGGAGGTCGCCGACGGTGTGCAGGCCGAGGTGCTCGGCCATCACCTTCGCGGTGGCGGGGCCGAGCACTGACTTCAGGCATTGCTTCAGTGGTTCTTCCAGTGCGGGCACGAGATCCATTGCACACCACGGCACTGACAATGCCGTACACGCTGTGCTGCGGATTCGCCGGACGCTGCCCCGTGATGCGTCCGGCGTTGCCCGAGAGATCCGGGAAACCCCTGGTCAGTGGTCTGTTCCGGCTCTAGGATGGCGCGCTCCGGCCATCCTTCGCGGTCACCGCACCCTCCGGGACCGCCCGACCCCGCGCCGCACGTACTCCCCCCGCCGGCGCATGACGATGGACTCCCAGACATCCCGGTCATCCCAGGCATCCCAGTCACCTCACCCACCTCATATGTTTCAGGTCGACCTGCGCGGTCTGGTGGACCTGCTCTCCCATCACCTCTACTCCAGCCCCAAGGTCTATCTGCGCGAACTGCTGCAGAACGCCGTGGACGCCATCACCGCCCGGCGGGCCGCGGACCCCGGCTCCCCGGCACTGGTGCGGCTGCACGCGGCGGACGGCGGCCTGCGGGTGGAGGACAGCGGCGTCGGGCTCACCGAGTCGGACGTGCACGACCTGCTGGCGACCATCGGCCGCAGCTCCAAGCGGGCCGAGGGGCTGCAGGAGGCCCGGTCCGGCTTCCTCGGCCAGTTCGGCATCGGGCTGCTGGCCTGTTTCGTGGTCGCCGAGCGGATCCGGGTGGTCAGCCGCAGCGCCCGTACGCCCGACGCCCCGCCGGTCGAGTGGACGGCCCGGGACGACGGGTCGTACACCGTGCGCACGCTGCCCGGCGCCGAGCGGCCCGAGCCGGGCACGACCGTGTACCTGACCGCGCGGCCCGGAGCGGCCGAGTGGCTCTCGCCCGAGCGGGTCCGCGCCCTCGCCCGGGACTTCGGCGCACTGCTGCCGTACGACGTCCGGGTGGGCGAGGAGCGGATCACCGATCTGCCGGCGCCCTGGGACCGCCCGTACCCGAGTCCCGCCACGAGACGGGTGGCGCTGGCCCGGCACTGTCACGAGCTGTTCGCGTTCACCCCGCTGGACTCGATCGACCTGGACGTGCCGGTGGCCGGGATCCGCGGGGTGGCGTACGTGCTGCCGTCGGCGGTCAGCCCGGCCCAGCGGGCGACCCATCGCGTGCACCTGAAGGGCATGCTGCTGACCGAGCGGGCCGAACAGCTGCTGCCGGACTGGGCGTTCTTCGTGCGCTGCGTGCTGGACACCGACAGCCTGCGGCCGACCGCCTCGCGCGAGTCGCTGTACGAGGACGAGACCCTCGCCGCCGTCCGGGACGCGCTCGGCGAACGGATCCGGTCCTGGCTGACCGGGCTCGCCGCCGGTGATCCGGAGCGGCTCGCGGCCTTCCTCGCCGTGCACCACCTCGGTGTGAAGTCCCTAGCCCGGCACGACGGCGACATGCTGCGCACCATGCTGCCGTGGCTGCCGTTCGAGACGACCGACGGACAGCTGGCCCTGGAGGAGTTCGCGCAGCGGCACCCGGTGGTGCACTTCACGCGGACCGTCGAGGAGTACCGGCAGGTCGCGCCGATCGCCTCCGCGCAGGGGGTCGGGGTCGTCAACGGCGGTTACACCTACGACAGCGAGCTGATCGAGGCGCTGCCGCGGGTGCGGCCGGGGACGGTGGTCGCCGAGCTGGACGCGGACACCGTGACCGCGCACCTGGACGCGGTGGACCCGGCCGAGGAGCTGGCGCTGTCGGGCTTCCTGGCGGCCGCGCGGGCGAAGCTCGACCCGCTGGGCTGTGACGTCGTGCTGCGCGCCTTCCACCCGCTGTCCGTGCCCGCGCTGCATCTGGACGACCGGGCGGCACGGCACGAGCACGCGCGGGCCGAGGCCGAGAAGCGGGCCGACGATCTGTGGGCGGGCATCCTCGGCTCGCTGCGCGGCAGCGCCCCCCGCGCGCGTCTGGTGCTCAACCATCTCAACCCGCTGGTCCGCAGGATCAGTTCACTGAGGGACCCGGAGCTGATCGGCACGGCCACCGAGTCGCTGTACGGGCAGGCGCTGCTCATGGCGCAGCGCCCGCTCAGGCCGGCCGACTCGGCACTGCTGAACCGGGCGTTCATCGGCCTCCTGGAGTGGGCCACGCATGGGGAGAACGGTCGCTGATGCCTGAGATCACGGACTTCGACGCACTGCGCCGGGCGATGGCGGAGAACTCCGGGCAGCCGGAGGGCCCGGCCCGCAACGCGCGCGCGGAACAGCTGCTCGCCGAGGCGGAGCGGCTGAACATCCCGCTCGCCGTGGTCGAGGCGCTCGGGCACCAGCTGAAGGTCTACAACTACAGCTCCGAGAAGGACAAGATGTTCGTCCCGTTCGCGCGACTGCTGCGCATGTGGGACGAACAGCCGCAGGACTTCGACGAGTACGAGACGCACTCGCTGCACTGGGTCTTCAAGTGGATGTCGGCGGGCATGCTGGACCAGCCGCACATCCCGCTCGCCTCGATCGAGAAGTGGCTCGGCGAGATGGAGCACCGCTACCGGCTCGCCGGACACTCCGAACGGGCGGTGCGCAGCGCCGAGTTCAGCGTGGCCGCGCACATCGGCGACCTGGAGCGGGCCGAGCGGGCGTACGCCGCGTGGCTGGCCGCCGACCGGGACCGGATGGCCGACTGCCACGCCTGCGAGCTGCACGGGCAGGGCACGTGGCAGGCCCGGCGCGGCCGGGACGCCCAGGCTCTGGAGCTGTGGGGGCCGGTGCTGGCGGACGAGTACAGCTGCGCGCACGAGCCGCACACCGTCCTCGCCTCCTCGCTTCTCCCGCTGCTGCGCCTCGGCCGGGTGGAGGAGGCCCGCGCCAACCATCTGCGCGGCTTCCGGCTGGTACGCCCCATGGAGAGCATGCGCGGCGCCTACGCGGACCACGTGGAGTTCTGCGCGCTGACCGGCAACGAGGCCCGCGGACTGGAGCTGCTCGCCGAGCGGCCGGCGTACTTCACGGACGCCGGGCATCCGCGCAGCCGGCTCGACTTCATGGCCGTCGTGGCGCTGCTGATGGACCGGCTGACCGGGCTGGGGCTCGGCGAGCAGCGGGTGGCGGGGCCTGCCGGGCGGACGTGGACGGCGCGGGAACTCGCCGCGCACGCGCGCGCGGAGGCCACGGAACTGGCCGGGCGGTTCGACCGCCGCAACGGCACCTCGTACGTCGGTGACCGGGTCCGCGCGCGTATGTCTCAGCGCCCGCTGGTGGAACGCCTCCCGCTGGGCGTGCGGACGGTGCGCCCGGCGCCGGTGGCGGTGGCCGCCGCACCGGCGCCCGAGGGCTCCGACGAACCGGATCTGGCCACGCTGCTCGCCGAGGCCCGGCGGATGTCGGACACCCTGCGGCCGCACGCGCTCCAGGCGTGGGCGGCGGTCGCGGAGGCCGCGCAAGGCGTCGAGCTGGAGCCGCGCGACCGTGCGGAGATCACCGACCACGAGGCGATGGGCCGGGGCCCCGAGGGCGCCGAGCTGTTCGAGCGGGCGGCCGCGCTGTACGCGGAGGCGGGCGACCCGGGCGAGGCGCTGGCGGCACGCGCGCGGGGGGCGTACGTCCGCGCGCTGGGCGGCGAGGTGGACGCGGCCCAGGCCACGATCGCGGGGCTGTACGACGAGGTGCTCGCGCTGTATGCCGACGAGGCCACCGGAGTACGGCAGACGGCGTCGGTGGTGATGAGCCGGGCCCGGATCCTGATGCGGCGGGTGCACGAGGACACCGCGGGCCCGGCCGCCCGGGCGGCGCTCGCCGAGGCCGAGAGCGCGGTGCGCGAAGTGCTGGCCCTGGTCGACGGGCGGGCCGGGGACGATGTGCGGCTGGCGGCGCGGGCCGCCGAGGCGCGGGCGATGCTCGCCGAGCTGGCCGCGCACGCCGGGGACGCCGGGCGGGCCGCGGAGCTGTTCCGGCGGGCCGCCGCCGAGTACGTGGCCGCGGGGCTCCCGTGGTTCACGGTCGAGTACGAGGTGCAGGTCGCCGCCCTCGCCCACCAGGCCGGTGACCTGGCCGAGTCCGAACGGGTGCTGCGCGCGGCGCTGGAGCACGGCGGGCCGTACGTGGAGCCGGTCGGGCGGGCGCAGCTGCACCTGCAGCTCGCCGAGGTGATCGGCGGCCGGGGCGAGGCCGGGGAGGCGGTCCAGCACGCGCTGGAGGCCGCGCACTGGGCCGACGAGGCCGGCGAGAGCGGCACGCTGGGCGCCTGGGCGCGGCAGCAGCTGGGCGGCTTGCTGCTGCGCCAGGGCCGGTACGCGGAGGCCGCCGAGGTGCTGGAGTCGGCGCTGGCCGACCTGAGCGCCGAGACGCACGGCGACGGGGCGGTCGTCCAGGCCCGCTGGTGGCTCGGGGACTGCCTGGGCGAACTGGGCGAGCACCGGGCGGCCGCCGAACACCGGCTGCGGGCCGCCGACATCGCCCGGCACTGGCCCGAGCAGCAGGACCACGCCACGCTCGCGCACCTCGCCGCCGAGTCCCTGAGCAGCGCCGGGCTGACGGACGAGGCGGACCGGGCCTACACGCGCGCGGGCGAGCTGTGGCGCACGCTCGGCAACCCGCACTTCCTGGTCCGCTCGCTGCGCGCCCGTGGCTGGCTGGCGCTGCGCGGGGAGGCCGGTGCGGAGGGCGCGCGGGAGCTGATGACGGACGCGGTACGCGAGTGCGAGGACGCGCTGGAGGCCGCGGCGGACCCGGTGGCCCGGGAGCAGCTCACGGCGGAGCTGGGCACCACCCACCGCCAGTTCGGTGACCTGCTGGCCCGCACGGCGGCCCAGGAGGCCGAGGAGGCCGGGGACGACGTGATCCGGGCCGCGTTCGAGGCGGCCCTGACCCAGATGGACCGGGCGGCCACGCTGTTCGGCACGCTCGGCGCCGACGGGCTGCACGACCGTACCGGCGCCGGGCTCGCCGCGGGCTGGCTGGAGGCCGACCTCGGCCGGCCGGCCCGGGCGGCGGCACGCGCGCGTGCCGTGCTCGCGGCGTACGAAGGCGCCGGCGACGGGGACGCGGACGGGACGGTCCAGGCCCGGCGGGCGGAGGCCACGCAGATGCTCCAGGCGGCACAGGCCGAGGAGTGAGCGCGGCCGCGTTCACTCCACGCCGATGAGCAGCAGTGCCCCCTGCCGGCCGCCCCGGTACACCACCGTGTCCACCGCGAGGTAGGACTCCCGTACCCGGGCCTCCAGGTGCTCGGCGACGGTCTGCGGTGCCTCGTCGCCGACGACCAGGGTGACCAGCTCGCCGCCGGCCTGGAGCATGCGGCCCAGGACGGTCTCGGCGATGGCGGTGACGTCCGGGCCGATCACCGCCACGTCGCCGTCGATCAGGCCCAGGACGTCCCCGGCCTGGCAGATGCCGGCCGTCGTCCAGGCCTGGCGTTCGGCGAGGACGACCTCGGCGTACCGGGTGGCGCCGGCCGCCGAGGTCATCTGGACGACGTCCTCGTCGAACCGGCGCTCCGGCTCGTGCACCGCCAGCGCGGCGATGCCCTGGACCGCCGAGCGGGTCGGGATCAGGGCCACCCGGATGCCCTCGGTACGGGCCTGCTCGGCCGCCGCGGCCGCCGTGTGGCGCAGCTCGGCGTCGTTGGGCAGCAGTACGACCTCGCGCGCGTGGGCGCGCCGTACGGCCTGCACCAGCTCGCCGCTGGCGGGCGGCTCCCCGGGGCGCGCGAGGACGGTGGTCGCGCCGGCCTCCGTGTACAGCCCGGCCAGGCCCTCGCCCGGGACGACGGCGACGACGGCCCGCTGGGCGCGCTCGCGCGGCGGGCGCTCGCCACCGGTGTGGACGTCGCCGAGCCCGAAGTGAGTGATCCGGATCCGGTACGGCCGCCCGGCCTCCACGCCCGCCTCCACGGCGGCGCCCGCGTCGTCCACGTGCACATGGACGTTCCACAGCCCGTCGCCGCCGACCACCACCAGGGAGTCCCCGAGGACGTCCAGCCGCGCGCGCAACCGGGCCACGGCCGCGTCGTCGGCCTCCAGGAGGTAGATCACCTCGAAGGCGGGTCCGCCCGCGTCGGCGCCGTCGGCGCACAGACCGGCGTCCGGGGCGGCCCCGCACGCGTTGGTCTTGTCACCTGCCACGCACGCGTGCGCGTCGTCACCGGAAACGGCGGCCGCACGCGCGTGCGGGCCGGCCTCGGCGATCCGGGACTGGCTCACTACGCGCGCGTGCGCGTCGGAAACAGCTTCCGCAGCCCGCAGCGGCTCTCGTGCCGCCTCCCCGGTGAACGCCTCCACCAGCGCCCCCAGCACCGCCACCAGCCCGCGTCCGCCCGCGTCGACCACCCCGGCCCGCCGCAGCACGGCCAGCTGGCCGGGAGTCGCCGCCAGGGCCGTCCGCGCGCCCTCGTAGGCCGCCCGCGCGACGGCCCCGCAGTCGCCCTCGGCCCGCTCGGCCGCGTCCGCGGCGGCGGCGGCGACCGTCAGCACGGTGCCCTCGACGGGGTGGGCCACGGCCTGCCGGGCGGAGTCGGCGGCCCGCCGCAGGGCCAGCCGCAGCCCCGTACCGTCGATGTGCGGCCTGTCCCGGCCGGAGTCGTCGGCGAGCACCTGCGCCATGCCCCGCAGCAACTGCGCGAGGATCGTCCCGGAGTTGCCCCGGGCCCCGATGAGCGCCCCGTGCGCCATGGCGCGCACCGCGTCCGCGAGGGACGGCTCCTCGGAGCCCGTCCCGTACCCGGCGAACACGGCCTCCACGGCCGTCGCCGCCGACTCCAGGGTCAGATAGAGGTTGGTTCCGGTGTCGCCGTCCGCCACCGGATAGACGTTGATCGCGTCGATCTCCTCGCGGGCCCGCCCCAGTGCCGCGAGCGCCAGACCGCACCAGGTGCGCACCGCGAGAGCATCGAGGAATGTCTGCGGCACCTGCGCCACCTGCGCCTCCCTGAGCTGGCTGGACGTGGGACGCAGCGTAGACCCCGAGCCGGTGTGCACCGGAAGCGGGCCGGGAGCGGGGCCCTGATCTGCCATGGTAGTTTCGTTGTACGGACGCAGTCGTTGTATGCTGCTCCGGTTGCCCGATCCGATCGGGCCATTCCCCCTGGCACCGCCACTCAGATCTCAGGTCTTAAGATCTCGATCCCGGCATGCCGGGATCAACCGTAAGTGCATCTGAAGTCTTTGGAGTGACCCGTGGCTGCCAACTGCGACGTCTGCGGCAAGGGGCCGGGCTTCGGCAACAACATCTCGCACTCTCACCGCCGTACGCCTCGCCGCTGGAACCCGAACATCCAGCGTGTGCGTACCGTGGTCGGCGGGACGCCGAAGCGCGTGAACGCTTGCACCTCGTGCATCAAGGCCGGCAAGGTCTCGCGCTGACGCTACAGCTGAGCGCGCGGCCACTGCCTGGTTCGCTGCACGGAGCCGGTCCACCCTCGGGTGGGCCGGCTTTTTGCCGTACCCGCAAGATCAGCCGTACCCGCAAGATCACTCGGGCGACCTGAACCGCCAGCCGTGATCCACCGGCCCGATCCCCGCCCCCAGCGCGAACCCGGCCGCGATCGCCCCGGTCACGTACTCCTTGGCCCGGGTGACCGCCTCCGGCACCGGCAGCCCCTTCGCCAGCCCCGACGCGATCGCGGAGGCGAGTGTGCAGCCCGTGCCGTGCGTGTGCCGGTTGTCGTGGCGTGGGGCCCGCAGCCAGTGCTCCGCCGAGCCGTCCGTGAGCAGGTCCACGGCATCCCCGGACAGATGGCCGCCCTTGATCAGCACCCAGCGCGGCCCGTACTCCAGCACGGCCGCCGCGGCCCGACGCAGATCGCCCTCCGACTCGACCCGTACCCCGGTGAGCTGCAGCACCTCGTCGAGGTTCGGGGTCGCCACGGTCGCCGCCGGCAGCAGCTTGGTGCGCACCGAGTCCAGTGCGGAGGCGGCCAGCAGCGGGTCGCCGTGCTTGGAGACGCCCACCGGGTCGACCACGGCGGGCGCGTCCGTGCCGGAGATCAACTCGGCGACCGCCTCGACCAGTTCGGCCGAGGCCAGCATGCCGGTCTTCACGGCCTGTACGCCGATGTCGTCCACGACGCTGCGGTACTGCGCCCGGACCGCCTCCACCGGCAGCCCCCAGGCGCCCTGCACGCCCACGGAGTTCTGCGCGGTCACCGCCGTGATCACGCTCATCCCGTGCACGCCGAGCGCCAGCAGCGTCTTCAGGTCGGCCTGGATGCCCGCCCCCCCGCCGGAGTCCGAGCCCGCCACCGTGAGAACCCTGGGGATCATGACTCGATGTCCCCGAAGTGGTCCCAGCCGCCCTTGCTGGTCCAGGGCGCCCCGTCGACCGTCACCTGGGGCAGCGCGGACGGGTTGAGGACCTCGCCGATGACCTTCCAGCGGGCCGGCAGTTTGACGTCCGGCGGGAAGGTCGCCACGATCGCGTGGTCCTCTCCCCCGGTCAGCACCCACTGCAGCGGGTCCACGCCGACGGCCTGCCCGATGTCGTTCATCTGCGTCGGGATGTCGATGGCCCCGGAGCGGATGTCGATGCGGACCTTGCTGGCCTCGGCGATGTGCCCGAGGTCGGCGATCAGCCCGTCGCTCACGTCGCACATGGCGGTGGCGCCGAGCGCGGCGGCGGCCGGACCCGCGTGGTACGGCGGTTCCGGGCGCCGGTGGGCCTCCACGAAGGCGCGCGGCGAACGGAATCCCCGGGCGAGCACCGCGTAGCCGGCCGCGGACCAGCCGAGCCAGCCCGTGACGGCCACCAGGTCGCCGGGCTGGGCACCGGCGCGGGTCACCGGCTCCTGGTTGCGCAGATCGCCGAGCGCGGTGATCGACACCATGATCGTGTCGCCGCGCACGACGTCCCCGCCGACCACGGAGGCGCCCGCCACCTGGCACTCGTCCCGCAGGCCGTCCATCAGCTCGCTCGGCCAGGTGACCGGGAGTTCGGCCGGGACGACCAGGCCGAGCAGCAGCGCGGTGGGTACGGCGCCCATGGCGGCGATGTCCGCGAGGTTCTGCGCCGCGGCCTTGCGCCCGACGTCGTACGCCGTGGACCAGTCCCGGCGGAAGTGCCGCCCCTCCAGCAGGATGTCGGTGCTCGCCACCACCCGGCGGTCGGGCGCGGCGACCACCGCGGCGTCGTCACCGGGGCCGACCCGGACCGCCGGAGTGGTGGTGAGACGGGAGGTGAGCTCCCTGATGAGCCCGAACTCCCCGAGCTCACCAACAGTGCCCTTCATTTCCCTTGGCTCCCCTTCTCTGCCGTGCCGTGCCCGGTCGCGCGTCATCAGTGTCCCCGATACCGTCGAGATGACTGTCGCCGCGGTCGGGATGAACCTCGTCGCGGCCGAGGCGACCGTCAACTTCCGTCGTGCCTGCACCCTGGCGCGCAAGCCCGGTCCCCGCAGGTCTCCCCGCGGGGAGCGGCGACGCGATACCGTGGCGTTCCTTTTCCCCACATGATCCTCGTGGCCGCCCTGGAGGTTCCGTGGTACAGGCGTACATCCTGATCCAGACGGAGGTCGGCAAGGCGTCGACCGTCGCCGAGACGATCAGCAAGATCCCTGGAGTGCTCCAGGCCGAGGACGTGACGGGACCGTACGACGTCATCGTGCGCGCCCAGGCCGACACGGTCGACGACCTCGGCCGCATGGTGGTCGCCAAGGTCCAGCAAGTGGACGGCATCACCCGCACCCTGACCTGTCCGGTCGTGCATCTGTAGCCCCCGTCTACCCTTGGCCGGTGAACATCTTCCGTCACCGTTGCCTCGGCCTGCTCGCGCCCGCGCTGCTGGTCGTGGTCGCGGGCTGCACCTCGAGCGACGACAGCGCCACGGTGGCGGTTCCCGGTCCCGACGCGAAGACGGCGAAGGTGTGCCGGGATCTCGACCGGGTGCTGCCGCGGCAGCTCGACGGACGGAGCCGCAACGACCCCGAGCCCCGGTCCGCCTACACGGCGGGCTGGGGAAACCCGGCGATCATACTGCGCTGCGGTGTCGTACGGCCGCCGAAGATGATCGATCCCAAGGTGGCCGAGGGGGGTGACCCGGACGCGATCGCGGGCGGGGTGAACGGCGTCGACTGGCTGATGGAGAAGCAGGGCGACGGGACCTGGCGGTTCACCACGGCCAACCGCGTGGCCTATGTGCAGCTGAGCCTGCCCGAGGGGATGTCCGCGCAGGAGGAGGGCACCGCGGTGCTCACGGACCTCGCGACCGCGGTCAGGAAGGCGATCCCCAAGGGGATCGCCTCCATGCGGTGACGCCGTGCCGCTCGGTCAGCGCAGCCCCGTGGAGCGGCGCAGCGCCGCCTGCACCAGCCGGTCGATCAGCTCCGGGTAGCCGACCCCGGTGGCCTGCCACATCTGCGGGTACATCGAGATCGGCGTGAAACCGGGCATGGTGTTGATCTCGTTGATGACGAACTCGCCGTCCTCGGCGAGGAAGAAGTCCGCGCGGACCAGGCCCTCGCAGGAGGCCGCCTCGAACGCCTCGATCGCGAGCCGCCGCACCTCGGCGGTCTGCTCCTCGCTGAGCGGTGCCGGGACGATGCCGGGCGTGGAGTCGATGTACTTGGCCTCGAAGTCGTAGTAGGCGTGCGCGTCCGGCGGCGGGATCTCGGCCGGGACGGAGGCGCGCGGCCCGTCCTCGAACTCCAGGACGCCGCACTCGATCTCGCGGCCCCGCACGGCCGCCTCGACCAGGATCTTGGGGTCGTGCGACTGCGCCTCGGCGATCGCCTCGTCCAGGCCGGAGAGATCGTCGACCTTGGTGATGCCGATGGACGAGCCCGCGCGCGCGGGCTTCACGAACAGCGGCCAGCCGTGCTCGCCGGCGAAGTCGACGATCTTCTTGCGGGCGGCGGACTCGTCCTGGGCCCACTCGCGGGGCCGGATCACCACGTACGGGCCGACCTTGAGCCCGAAGGAGGTGAACACCCGCTTCATGTACTCCTTGTCCTGGCCGACGGCCGAGGCGAGCACACCCGCGCCCACGTACGGCACTCCGGACAGCTCCAGCAGTCCCTGCAGGGTGCCGTCCTCGCCGTAGGGGCCGTGGAGCACCGGGAAGACCACGTCGACCTCGCCGAGCGCCTTGGGCACGGAGCCGGGCTCGCTGTAGACGACCTCGCGGCTTCCGGGGTCGACAGGAAGCACCACGCCGCCCTCGACCGACTCCGCCAGGTCCGCGACCTCGGGGGTGCGCCGGTCGGCGATGGCCATCCGCTCCGGCTCGTCGGCCGTCAGCACCCAGCGGCCTTCGCGGGTGATGCCGATCGGCAGGACGTCGTACTTCGTCCGGTCGATGGCGCTCAGGACGGCGCCGGCGGTGACCGCGGAGATCCCGTGTTCGGAACTGCGTCCGCCGAACACGACGGCCACGCGCGGCTTGCGCGACGGCTGCTCAGGGCTCTGGGGGAGGTTCTCGGTGCTCATATCGCGTTGAGAGTACCCGTTGGTAGAGCCCGGATACAGCGTCGACGGGCCGCCGGAAGAAGGGCGTCGCTCAGCGTCGTTCGGGCTTCGCGCTGCGCGACATCAGCTCCTTGAGGGCGACCACCGGCGGCTTGCCCTCGTGCACGATGTCCACGACCGTTTCGGTGATGGGCATCTCCACGCCGTGCCGACGGGCCAGATCCGCCACCGACTCGCAGGACTTGACGCCCTCGGCGGTCTGCCTGGTGACCGCGATGGTCTCCTGAAGGGTCATGCCCTTGCCGAGGTTGGTGCCGAAGGTGTGGTTGCGGGACAGCGGCGAGGAGCAGGTGGCCACCAGGTCGCCCAGGCCCGCGAGTCCGGAGAAGGTCAGCGGGTCGGCGCCGAGCACGACACCGAGCCGTGCGGTCTCGGCGAGGCCGCGGGTGATGAGCGAGCCCTTGGCGTTGTCGCCGAGCCCCATGCCGTCCGCGATGCCGACGGCGAGCCCGATGACGTTCTTCACGGCGCCGCCCAGCTCGCAGCCCACCACGTCGGTTTCCGTGTACGGCCGGAAGTACGGCGTGTGGCAGGCGCTCTGCAGGCGCTGGGCGACGGCCTCGTCGGCGCAGGCGACGACGGCGGCCGCGGGCATGCGGGCGGCGATCTCGCGGGCCAGGTTGGGCCCGGTGACGACCGCGATGCGGTCGGCGCCGACCTTGGCGACGTCGTCGATCACCTCGCTCATCCGCATGGCTGAGCCGAGTTCGACGCCCTTCATCAGGGAGACGAGCACGGTGCCGGGGGCGAGCAGCGGGGTCCACTCGGCGAGGTTGGCGCGCAGGGTCTGGGAGGGGATCGCGAGGACGGTGAAGTCCGCGTCCGCGAGCGCCTCGGCCGCGTCGGAGGTGGCGCGCAGATTCTCCGGGAGTTCGACGCCGGGCAGGTAGTCGGGGTTGATCCGGGTGGAGTTGACCGCCTCGGCCAGCTCGGGACGGCGGGCCCACAGGGTCACCTCGCAGCCCGCGTCGGCGAGGACCATGCCGAAGGCGGTGCCCCATGAGCCGGTGCCCATGACGGCCGCCCGGACAGGCTTGCTCACGTGCTGCTCTCCTGTTCCTTGCCGGTCTGCGCCCGGGTACGGCGGCGCTGCTCGATCCGCTCCCGGCGCGGGTCGTAGGGCGTCTCGGGTGCCTTCTCGCCGCGGATCTGCTCCAGCTGGCGGGTGATGGCCGCCATGATGACCTCGGTCGCCTCCTTGAGCACGTCCGGGGTCATCTCCTTGCCGTAGAAGCGTGAGAGGTCCACGGGCGGCCCCGCCAGTACGCGGTGGGTCTTGCGCGGGAAGAGGCTGGGCTTCTTGGCGTACGGCGGCAGCAGTTCGTTGGCGCCCCACTGGGCGACCGGAATCACCGGGCACTTGGTCTGCAGGGCCACGCGGGCGGCACCGGTCTTGCCGGTCATGGGCCAGCCGTTCGGGTCGCGGGTGAGGGTGCCCTCGGGGTAGAAGGCAACGCACTCGCCGCGCTCCACGGCGTCGATCGCGGCCCGGAAGGCGCTGAGCGCGTCCGTGCTCTCGCGGTAGACGGGGATCTGCCCGGTACCGCGCATGGCGGCACCGACGAATCCTTTCTTGAAAAGTCCGCTCTTCGCCAGGAATCGCGGAACCCGTCCGGTGTTGTACTGATAGTGCGCGTACGCGAAGGGGTCCACGTGGGAATTGTGGTTCACCACGGTGATAAATCCGCCCTCAGCCGGAATGTGCTCCATTCCTTGCCAGTCCCGCTTGATCAGAATCACCAGCGGCGGTTTGCAGATCACCGCGGCGAAGCGGTACCAGAAGCCGATTCTGCGGCGGGGCACAAGGACACCTTCCTCTAGGGCTGCCACCCCGGCGGGGGGCCGCACAAGTGTGGCCCCGGGGCGCCGGTCTGTCGAGGACACCGTACGCCCGCCCGTCATCCGCCACCGCCCTTGCAGGGACCTTCGCACACCTCCCCGATACGCAGGCCGTGGCGGGCCCCGGGGGACAATGAGCGCGACGAGGAAGGGACGGTGAGCCGGTGCGGTGGACCTTGGTCATCCCCGTGAAGCCCCTTACGCGGGCCAAGAGCAGGCTCGCGGACACCGCGGCGGACGGGGTGCGCCCGGGGCTGGCCCTCGCGTTCGCACAGGACACGGTGGCCGCGGCGCTGGCCTGTGCCGCGGTGGCGGATGTGGCGGTAGTCACGGACGACGAGCTGGCCGCCCAGGAACTGGCGGCACTGGGCGCGCGGATCGTCCCGGATTCCCCGGCAGGCGGCCTGAACGCCGCTCTGGCGCACGGGGCGGCCGTCGTACGGGAAAAGCACCCCGGCACGGCGGTCGCGACCTTGAACGCCGATCTGCCGGCACTGCGGCCGCCGGAACTGGCGCGGGTGCTGAACGCTGCGGCGGAATTCCCGCGGGCCTTTCTCGCGGATGCGGCAGCGCTGGGGACGACGTTGCTGGCCGCGGGCCCCGACCGGGAATTGCGGCCGGCATTCGGTTTGGGTTCCCGTTCCCGGCATCGGGCCTCGGGTGCGGCCGAACTCATGTTGCCCGGTGTGGATTCGGTACGACAGGACGTGGACACGGGCGAGGATCTGCGGGCGGCGCTGGCGCTGGGGGTGGGGCCGCATACGGCGGCCGTGTCGGCGGGGTTGCTGATTCCGGGCTCGTGAGGCGCCCCGCACCGGCGCCGGCCGGGCGTCGGGCGGCTCCCCCGGCGCCGGCGGAGTGCCGCCTTGTTCCGGGACGGGGTGCCGCCCCGAGCGGGCGACTGCCCGCAGCGGCGGCGGAACCACGCGGCCGACGGCACCGCAACCCCATGGGAGCGCGGGGAAGTGCGCGACCGGCCGCAACGGGCCCGCGGCCCGCACCCGGCGGACGCCCCGCGGCCCGGCGGCGAGCCGCCGGAGGCACTACGCTGGCCGCCATGCAGGCCACCGCATACACGTACGACCCGGAAACCCGCAGCGGGCAGGTGCTCCTCGACGACGGCACCCCCCTGCCCTTCGACACCGCGGCGTTCGACGCGGGCGGGCTCAGGCTGCTGCGGCCCGGACAGCGCGTGCGGATCGAGACGGAGGGCGCCGGGGACGGCCCGCGGATCACCCTCGTAACCCTTCAGACCCTGTAACTGCCCTTACACACGCCGCGGGCCGGGCTCCCCAGGGGAGTCCGGCCCGGCGCGTGAGTGCCCTGGTGGCCTTACGAAGCCTTGCGGGCGGTGGCCTTCTTCGCGGTGGTCTTGCGGGCCGTCGACTTCTTGGCCGGGGCCTTCTTGGCGGTGACCTTCTTCGCCGGGGCCTTCTTGGCCGGGGCCTTCTTGGCGGTGGTCTTCGCCGCGGTGGTCTTGGCGGTCGCCGTGGTCTTCTTGGCGGGCGCCTTCTTCGCCGTGGTCTTCTTGGCGGTGGCCGTGGTCTTCTTGGCCGCCGTCTTCTTCGCCGTGGCGGCCTTCTTCGCCGCACCCGCCGTCTTCTTGGCGGCGGCCTTCTTGCCGGCAGCCTTGGCGATGGTGGGCGGCGGGCCGGACAGGCTGCCCTTGGGCGCCTTCTTGACCGCGACCTCACCGCCGCGCGGGAGCTTCTTCGAGCCGCTCACCAGGTCCTTGAAGCCCTGGCCGGCGCGGAACCGCGGCACGGAGGTCTTCTTGACCCGAACGCGCTCGCCCGTCTGCGGGTTGCGGGCGTAACGGGCGGGGCGGTCCACCTTCTCGAAGGACCCGAAGCCGGTGACCGAGACCCGCTCGCCCGCGACGACCGCGCGGACGATGGCGTCCAGGACCTGATCGACAGCATCGGCGGCCTGCTGGCGGCCGCCCATCTTGTCGGCAATCGCTTCTACGAGCTGCGCCTTGTTCACGTCTTCCCCTTCGGAGACCTCGCCAGAACGAAATGTTCAAGCTTTTTCGCACGTTAGGCAGATATATACCGCAAATCAAACACGAAACGGGCTAATCACCCTTGTGCCGCAACGGACTCGGTTGTCTCGGACGGTTCAGCGGTCCTCGTCGGGGATCCGACCCGCGTCGAGGTCCGCGGTGAACCGCTCGAGCCGCCTTGCCGCATCGGCGAGATCGTGCTTGGCCGCGGCCGTAATGACCAGCAGCTTCCGGGTCAGCGCCATCCGTACGCCCTCCGGGACTTGCAGTGCGCGCACTCTTGTGTGCGCTTCCTTGAGCTGGTTCGCGACCGCCGTATAGAGCTGGAGTTGGCCGTCGTGTTCCATGCACAGATTGTGCCATCTGGGGCGAGTTGTCGCCTGCGCAGGGTGCAACTGCCGCCTCAAACGGCCTTCCAGGCACTTGCGGAGGACGCGAACCCAGCACTCACCTACCCAAGCAACATCCCTCTTAACGTGGGAAGTTGAGGGATCCGGCCGGAGATCCCCGGGGCCGTTCGGACGCCGACATGGCTGTACCCCCAATCGTGGCGATCGGGGGTACAGAGGGGGTGTTGGGTGGCCGAAACCCGACCTGTTCAGGGCGGGTGGATCAGACCCGCAGGGTCCGCGGCTTGTGTGCGGGCCGCTTGCCCTCGTAGGCGGCGATGTCGTCCTCGTTCCGGAGCGTGATGGAGATGTCGTCCAGGCCGTTCAGCAGCCGCCAGCGGGAGTTCTCGTCCAGCTCGAAGGAGGCGGTGATGCCCGCGGCCCGCACCTCACGCGCCTCAAGGTCCACAGTGACCTCAGCAGTCGCGTCCTTCTCGGTCAGCTCCCACAGCTCGTCCACGATCCTCTGGTCCAGGACCACCGTGAGCAGGCCGTTCTTCAGCGAGTTGCCCCGGAAGATGTCCGCGAAGCGCGAGGAGATCACGGCCTTGAAGCCGTAGTTCTGCAACGCCCAGACGGCGTGCTCACGGGAGGAGCCGGTGCCGAAGTCGGGGCCGGCGACCAGAACCGAGGCGCCCTGGCGCTCGGGGCGGTTGAGCACGAACTCCGGGTCCTTGCGCCAGGCCTCGAACAGCCCGTCCTCGAAACCGTCCCGGGTGACCTTCTTCAGCCAGTGAGCAGGGATGATCTGGTCGGTGTCGACGTTGCCGCGGCGCAGCGGGACGGCCCGGCCGGTGTGAGTGGTGAAGGCTTCCATGGTTCTCAGACTCCAGCGGACGCGGGGACGTCGGTCAGGTCGGCCGGGGAGGCCAGGTGGCCCAGGACGGCGGTGGCCGCCGCGACCTGCGGCGACACCAGGTGCGTACGACCGCCCTTGCCCTGCCGTCCCTCGAAGTTGCGGTTGGAGGTGGACGCCGAGCGCTCGCCCGGGGCCAGCTGGTCGGGGTTCATGCCGAGGCACATCGAGCAGCCGGCGTGCCGCCATTCGGCGCCGGCCTCCTTGAAGACCACGTCCAGGCCCTCGGAGACGGCCTGCAGACCGACCCGCGCGGAGCCCGGGACGACCAGCATCCGTACGCCGTCGGCGACTTTGCGGTCCTTGAGCAGCTCGGCGGCGGCGCGCAGGTCCTCGATGCGACCGTTGGTGCAGGATCCTACGAAGACGGTGTCCACCTTGATGGAGCGCAGCGGCTGGCCGGCAGCCAACCCCATGTATTCCAGGGCCTTTTCGGCGGCCAGGCGCTCCGAAGCGTCTTCGTACGAAGCCGGGTCGGGGACGGCGGCCGAAAGCGGTGCGCCCTGGCCGGGGTTGGTGCCCCAGGTGACGAACGGCGACAGCTCGGCGGCGTTGATGACGACCTCGGCGTCGAAGACCGCGTCCTCGTCCGTCCGCAGCGTCTTCCAGTACGCCACCGCGGCGTCCCAGTCGGCGCCCTCGGGGGCGTGCGGGCGGCCCTCGAGGTACGCGAAGGTGGTCTCGTCGGGGGCGATCATGCCCGCGCGGGCGCCGGCCTCGATGGACATGTTGCAGATGGTCATCCGCGCTTCCATCGAGAGCTTCTCGATGGCGGAGCCGCGGTACTCCAGGATGTAGCCCTGGCCGCCGCCCGTGCCGATCCTGGCGATGATCGCCAGGATCAGGTCCTTCGCGGTGACGCCGTCGGGCAGCTCGCCCTCGACGGTGATGGCCATGGTCTTGGGGCGGGCCAGCGGCAGCGTCTGCGTGGCCAGCACGTGCTCCACCTGGGAGGTGCCGATGCCGAACGCCAGCGCGCCGAAGGCACCGTGCGTGGAGGTGTGCGAGTCACCGCAGACGACGGTCGTGCCGGGCTGGGTCAGACCCAGCTGCGGGCCCACCACGTGGACGACGCCCTGCTCGACGTCGCCCAGCGGGTGCAGGCGCACCCCGAACTCGGCGCAGTTCCTGCGCAGGGTCTCCAGCTGGGCGCGGGAGACCGGGTCGGCGATGGGCTTGTCGATGTCGAGGGTCGGGGTGTTGTGGTCCTCGGTCGCGATGGTGAGGTCGAGGCGGCGCACCTGGCGGCCGCTCTTGCGCAGCCCGTCGAAGGCCTGCGGGCTGGTCACCTCGTGCAGCAGGTGCAGATCGATGTACAGGAGGTCGGGCTCGCCCTCTGCGCGCCGGACGACATGGTCGTCCCAGACCTTCTCCGCGAGTGTCCTACCCATCGCTTTCCCTCCGGCCGGCAAACGTCCACCGGCCCTACTCGAGATCTTGAGCAAGCGGCGGCTGCCCTTTTCGGGGCCCCTGAAGTCGTGATTCCGGGCGCCCACCGCCAGGCCCGTTGGTCTGCGGGCCGCTGTGTCATTCCAGGGTGGCGCGTTCCACGGAAAATTGAACTTGCGTTTCACAGAGTGAGACGTGAGTATCGTTGCATGGACAACAGTAGCGGCGTCGGCGTTCTGGACAAGGCGGCCCTCGTCCTGAGCGCTCTGGAGTCCGGTCCGGCCACCCTCGCGGGTCTGGTCGGGGCCACCGGACTGGCACGACCCACGGCCCACCGTCTGGCCGTGGCCCTGGAACACCACCGCATGGTGGCACGCGACATGCAGGGCCGGTTCATCCTCGGCCCGCGCCTCTCGGAGCTAGCGGCCGCGGCCGGCGAGGATCGCCTGCTCGCGACGGCGGGCCCCGTGCTCACCCACCTCCGCGATGTCACCGGCGAGAGCGCGCAGCTCTACCGACGCCAGGGTGACATGCGCATCTGTGTGGCCGCGGCGGAACGCCTGTCCGGTCTGCGGGACACCGTCCCGGTGGGTTCGACACTCACGATGAAGGCGGGCTCGTCGGCGCAGATCCTGATGGCCTGGGAGGAGCCCGAGCGCCTGCACCGCGGCCTGCAGGGCGCCCGCTTCACGGCGACGGCCCTGTCGGGCGTACGGCGTCGTGGCTGGGCCCAGTCCATCGGTGAGCGCGAGCCGGGCGTCGCGTCCGTCTCGGCGCCCGTGCGCGGCCCGTCCAATCGCGTGGTGGCGGCCGTGTCCGTCTCCGGCCCCATCGAGCGCCTGACGCGCCACCCGGGCCGTATGCACGCCCAGGCGGTCATCGACGCGGCGGCCCGCCTGTCGGAGGCCCTGCGCCGCTCGGGCTGACCCGGGCGCTTTCGGGCACATCACCGGGGACGGTCCGCCTCAACGCCGCGGCAGGCCCTCCCCGGCCCCCGATCCCACCGTCAGACCGCCTGCGGCCGCCGGCCCGATCGCCGGCATGTCGCCGTGGATCGCCGCACAGGATCCCGAACTGACGGTGCGCTACGCGGAGTTGATGGAACAGTCGGCGCTCCTGGGGGCCTGACTTTTGGCAGCCCGGGACACGCCGAAGGCCCACCACCGAGGTGGAGGGCCTTCTCTGTGCGTACCCCCGACCGGATTCGAACCGGCGCTACCGCCTTGAGAGGGCGGCGTGCTAGGCCGCTACACAACGGGGGCATGGACGCTGCGTTTCCGCAGGTCCGAGCTGGTCTACCTGGACTCGAACCAAGACTAACTGAACCAGAATCAGTCGTGCTGCCAATTACACCATAGACCAATGATGGTTTAGACCAGTCAGTACCCCCGACCGGATTCGAACCGGCGCTACCGCCTTGAGAGGGCGGCGTGCTAGGCCGCTACACAACGGGGGCCCTAGCGATCCCGACAGCATCGGGATCAGTACCCCCGACCGGATTCGAACCGGCGCTACCGCCTTGAGAGGGCGGCGTGCTAGGCCGCTACACAACGGGGGCTTTGCAGATGAGCTCTGCGAGCTGGCCTACCTGGACTCGAACCAAGACTAACTGAACCAGAATCAGTCGTGCTGCCAATTACACCATAGGCCACTGGAACTCAAGCCCTTGCGGGGATCTCGTTCTAGTTTGCTCCTCGGGGCTCCGGCCTTCCGGCCCGCTTCCCTCGGCGCAGGAAGAACATTACCTGAAGGTGGACGGGGCTCCAAAACGGGTATCCGCGCGGACGAGCGCCGGGAGTTCGGCGAGGGTCGAGATCCGGTGCGCGACCACCGCGCCGACGGCCCGCGCGTAGGCCGCGCCGCGGTCGATCCACACGGACAGCAGCCCGGCCTCGGCGGCGCCCCGCCCGTCGATCTCCGGGTGATCGCCGACGTACGCCACCTCGTGCGGGGGCAGGCCCAGCGCCTCGCAGGCCGCGAGGAAGGCGCCGGCCTCCGGCTTGGAGACGCCCAGCTCGGCGGCGCACAGCACGGCCTCGAAGCGGTCCAGCACGCCGAGGGTGCGCAGCTTGTGTTCCTGGACGGTGATGCTGGAGTTCGACAGCACCGCGTGCCGGTGACTGGCGGCGAGGACCTCCAGGGTGGGCAGGACGTCCGGGAAGAGGTTCCAGGCGGCCACGTAGTGACCGACGTAACGCTGGAACCAGGCGTCCGCCTCCGCGTCGGACAGCTCCTTGCCGAGGAACACCCGGACGCGGTCGCGCCGCTGGTCCCGGAAGGTGGTCTCACCGGCCGCGTACCGGGTCCACTGCTGTTCGGTGATCTCCCGCCACCGGACCAGGGCCTCCTCGGCGCTGCCGTAACCGGCGAGGAGTCCTTCGGCGGCGAGGTGGGCCCGCATGCCCGCCCGGTCCGCGGTCGTGTAATCGAACAGGGTGTCGTCCACGTCCCAGACCACGGCTCTGATCGTCATGACACCGACGGTACCGCCCGGGGCCCGAGGGGGCGCCCGGCCTGGTGCTCGGTGACCGACGCGAAGGGGCGGCACCCGGTGGTCCGGGTGCCGCCCCTCACAGCGCGGGCGATTACGCCGTCAGCCTGGCCAGCGCCGCGTCGATGCGCGCCAGCGTCTTCTCCTTGCCCAGGACCTCCAGGGACTCGAAGAGGGGCAGGCCGACGGTGCGGCCGGTGACGGCGACGCGGACCGGGGCCTGGGCCTTGCCGAGCTTGAGGCCGTGGGCCTCACCAGCCGCCAGGACGGCCGCCTTGAGGGACTCGGCCGAGGTCCAGTCGGCGGTCTCCAGGTTCTCGCGGGCCGTGCGGAGCAGGGCGTCGGAGCCCTCCTTCATCGCCTTCGTCCAGCTCGCCTCGTCGAAGACCGGCTCCGGCAGGAACAGGAAGTCGACGTTGTCGGTGATCTCGGAGAGGACCTTCACGCGGGTCTGCGCGTGCGGGGCGATCGCCTGCCACGCGGTCTCGTCGAAGTCCTCCGGCGCCCAGGGGGCGAACGGGGGCTTCAGCCACGTGCGGCAGCGCTCGGTGAACTCCTTCACATCCAGCATGCGGATGTGGTCGGCGTTGATCGCCTCGCACTTCTTCAGGTCGAAGCGCGCCGGGTTGGGGTTCACGTCGGCGATGTCGAAGGCGGCGACCATCTCGTCGATCGTGAAGATGTCCTGGTCCGCCGAGAGGGACCAGCCCAGCAGGGACAGGTAGTTCAGCAGGCCCTCGGGCAGGAAACCGCGCTCGCGGTAGAGGTTGAGGGACGCCTGCGGGTCGCGCTTGGAGAGCTTCTTGTTGCCCTCGCCCATCACGTACGGCAGGTGGCCGAACTCCGGGATGCGCTTGGCGATGCCCAGCTCGATCAGCGCCTTGTACAGGGCGATCTGGCGCGGGGTGGAGGAGAGCAGGTCCTCGCCGCGCAGGACGTGGGTGATCTCCATCAGGGCGTCGTCGACCGGGTTCACCAGCGTGTACAGCGGGGCGCCGTTCGCGCGGACGATGCCGTAGTCGGGCACGTTCTCCGGGGTGAACGTCAGCTCACCGCGGACCAGGTCGGTGAAGGTGATCGTCTCGTCGGGCATGCGGAAGCGGACGATCGGGGTACGGCCCTGGGCCTGGTACTCCTCGACCTGCTCGGCGCTCAGGTCGCGGCAGTGGCCGTCGTAGCCGGAGGGCTTGCCGGCCGCGCGGGCGGCCTCGCGGCGGGTGTCCAGCTCTTCCTGGGAGCAGTAGCAGTGGTAGGCGTAGCCGCCGTCGAGGAGCTTCCGCGCGACGTCGGCGTAGATGTCCATGCGCTGCGACTGGCGGTACGGCGGGTGCGGGCCGCCGACCTCGGGGCCCTCGTCCCAGTCGAAGCCGAGCCAGCGCATGGCGTCCAGCAGCTGGTTGTACGACTCCTCCGAGTCGCGGGCCGCGTCGGTGTCCTCGATGCGGAAGACCAGGGTGCCCTGGTGGTGCCGGGCGAACGCCCAGTTGAACAGGGCGGTGCGGACCAGGCCCACATGGGGGTTACCGGTGGGCGAGGGGCAGAAACGGACGCGTACGGGGGAGCCGGGTGCGCTAGCCACGCTTGACAACCTTGTTGGTGAGAGTGCCGATGCCTTCGATGGTGACGGCGACCTCGTCGCCGACGTTCAGGGGGCCGACCCCCGCGGGGGTGCCGGTGAGGATGACGTCGCCGGGGAGCAGGGTCATGGCCTCGGAGATGTTGACGACCAGGTCCTCGATGGCGTGGATCATCTCGCTCGTGCGGCCCAGCTGGCGCTGTTCGCCGTTGACGGTGAGCTGGATGGTCAGGTCGTTCGCGCGGTCGAGGCCGAGGCCGGTCTCCACCCAGGGGCCGAGCGGGCAGGAGGTGTCGAACCCCTTGGCCCGGGCCCACTGCTTCTCGCGCTTCTGCACGTCGCGGGCGGTGACGTCGTTGGCGCAGGTGTAGCCGAAGATCACGTCCTTGACGCGCTCGCGCGGGACCTCGCGGCACATCCGGCCGATGACGACGGCCAGCTCGGCCTCGTGGTGCAGTTCCCGGGAGAACGGCGGGTACTGGATCTCGTCGCCGGGGCCGATCACCGAGGTGGACGGCTTGAAGAAGGCGAACGGGGCATCCGGCACCTCGTTGCCCAGCTCGCGCGCGTGCTCGGAGTAGTTGCGGCCGAACGCCACGACTTTGTTCGGGAGGACCGGCGGGAGCAGCCTGACCTTGTTCAGCGGCACCTTCGTCCCGGACAGCTCGTAGTCCGCGAACGGGATGCCCTTGATGATGTCGAGGACGAGTTCGTCCTGCTTGTCGCCCTCGACCGCGCCGAAGGCTACGTTCCCGTCGATGGAGAACCTGGCGATGCGCACGGGATCCTTGCGCCCCTCAACTAGAACCGGCGTACTGACGCCCCAGGTTAACCGGTCGGGCCGCCCGGCGTTCGGCCGGTACGGCCGCCGGTCAGGTGTTTTCCGGTACCCGGAACCTGCGCAGCGGAATTCTCCCCACCCCGATTTCCACGCAGCGGGACCGAGCCGCCGACGGAGCCGGGCGGCCGGCCCCCGCTCCCCCTCGCGCACCTGGCGGGCTGCACCGTCGCGGCCTGCGGCCACAGCGACGCCGAATAGCGGGTCGGCGCCCTGTACCCCGGTGAACAAATCCGCTCCGGACAGCGGGCCGGATCGTCGGTACGGATATCCAGTGCGTCCACGGAAAACGCGGTATCGCAAATGCGGCGGAAAAACACGAGAAGCAGTACGCGTACGCCTCACCGATCGGCCCGCTCGGCGCACCGGGCGCGGAAAAAGGTGAGCGCGGCCCGGAGGATCGTCGCTGACGCGTGATCTCCCCGGCCGCGCTCGCCGGGCCCGTGGCCCGTGGCGTCGGCGGGCGTACCGCCCGGCCGGCTACTCGCCGGCCCCGGCCACCGCGCCGACCGGAACCTCCATCAGGACGGTGCGCCTGGGGTTGGCCGTCTGGGCGGGGAGGTCGACGGACTGCTCCGGCAGCTCCGGCATCTGCAGTTCGCCGGCGTCGTCGAGGTGCGCCAGGGTTGTGCGTCGCGGGTTGGCTATCGTGCGGAACATCATCGTCGTCTTCACCGTTGTGGTCCTGTGCCCTCTGGTCGATGGGGTTGGCAGAGCCGCCGCTCTTGTAAAGCGTCAGGCTAAACATCCGATTCCCCGCCGAAGAGGCCAACTGCCCACGCTGCTCGTGTGAGTTTGCTCACGACCTCACGGGCAAACCGGTCAATTCAGACCTGCAACCTGACGCCATGAAACGGACATTGGAGCCCTGAAGCCATCATTCCGCTGCTGATCATCGCGACTGGGACACGTGCCACCGAGGAGCGACTCGCAGCGATACGTCCGGTTCGCCCCGAATCGACTTCCACGGCTGGTAATTCATCACTCACAGCCCGTCACGGAGGTCACAGCTCGGTCCACGGCCCTTGTTGGAGATCCGGCACTGTGCTGGAATTCCACGGACCGCCGCAGGATCGAGCCGGTGCACAGCGGGCGCGACGCAGCGCCGAGTGGCGGCGAGACAGGGGGGAACTGCGCCGGTCACTCAAGACCACCCGAGGGGCGTATTCAGGACGCCTCTCACAACGCCGACACCGTGTCCCTCCGTTCGCGCGGAGGGGCGCCTGGTCCAGAGGTTGCGACGCTAGTGCAGGGACGTTTCAAGAGGGATGGCAGCGCTTCGGCGGAGCCGGAGTCGCACGACGGGACTGGCCCCATGAAGGGCAGCTCCTCGCCCCAGCACGCCCAGAACCCGGGCCCGGGCGCGTCCGCGGACGGCGGTGACCGCCCCGGGCGCCCCGGCGCCCCGGCTTCGTCGGCCGCCACGAAGTCGGCGAAGTCCGGGACCCCCGCGCCCGCGGTGAAGCCCGTGCAGGGGCCGACCGGCCCCGGTTCGCGCGTGGCCCTGCGCAACTGGCGCATCTCCACGCGACTGGTGTCGCTGCTTGCGCTGCCCGTGGTCGCGGCGACCTCACTGGGCGCGCTGCGCATCAGCGAGAACATGGACAACATCCAGCAGCTCGACAACATGAAGCTGCTGACGGACATGACCAAGCAGGCCACCGAGCTGGCCGCCGCGCTCCAGGACGAGCGCGACCAGTCCGCCGGCCCCCTGGCACACGGCCTGAAGCCGAGCGACTACACGGTCAAGGGCTACCAGCAGAAGACCGACCGTGCCCGCGAGAACTTCCTCGACGCCTCCGAGCAGATCGACGCGGCCAGCAAGAACGGCAACCTGCAGGGCGTGCGCGACGCGCTCGTCGGTCTCGCCAACCAGCTGGACGACCTGGCCAAGATCCGCCGGTCCGCCTACCAGTCGAAGGACAACTCGACCCAGACGGTCGAGTCCTACCACCGGCTCATCACCCAGCTGATCGGCCTGTCCCAGGACATGGCCGAGGCGTCCAGCAACCCGGAGATGATCTCGCGCACCCGCGCCCTGGCGGCCTTCTCCACCGCCAAGGAGTACGCCTCCGTGCAGCGCGCGATGATCGCCGCCGCGCTGCCCGCGACCACCTCCACCAAGGGCCACCTCGCCGAGAACGACCGCCTGTACGGCCAGTCGGCGTACGAGAGCGAGGGCTCCGAGCTCGCGATCTTCCGGAAGATCTACGCCGACGAGAACGCCGAGGAACTCCTCAAGCCGATCGACGAGGGCAACCCGACGATCGAGACGGCCGACACCTATGCCAAGCGGTCCTTCGAGTCGCGTGACGGCATCGAGTCGCTGCCGGCGCGTTCCTACCGCGACTGGGTCGACACCAGCTCCACCAAGCTCGAACAGATGAAGAAGATCGAGCACACGCTGCTCGAGGACATGGAGCAGAAGGCCCGCGAGCTGCGCAGCGCCTCCGAGCAGGAGGCGATCATCTCCGGTGCGCTGATCCTGCTCGTGCTCGGTGTGTCGCTGGTCGGCGCGTTCGTCGTGGCCCGCTCCATGATCCGCTCGCTGCGCCGGCTGCAGGAGACCGCGACCAAGGTCGCCCAGGACCGGCTGCCCGAGCTGGTCAAGCAGCTGTCGGAGGCCGACCCGCAGGACGTCGACACCTCCGTGGAGTCGGTCGGTGTGCACTCCCGGGACGAGATCGGCCAGGTGGCCGCGGCCTTCGACGACGTGCACCGCGAGGCGGTCCGCCTCGCCGCCGAGCAGGCCCTGCTGCGAGGCAACGTCAACGCGATGTTCACCAACCTCTCGCGCCGCTCCCAGGGTCTGATCCAGCGCCAGCTGTCGCTGATCTCCGAGCTGGAGTCCCGCGAGGCCGATCCGGACCAGCTGTCCTCGCTGTTCAAGCTGGACCACCTCGCCACCCGTATGCGCCGTAACGGTGAGAACCTCCTCGTCCTCGCGGGTGAGGAGCCCGGCCGCCGCTGGACCCGCCCGGTCCCGCTGGTCGACGTGCTCCGTGCCGCCGCGTCCGAGGTGGAGCAGTACGAGCGCATCGAGCTGGCCTCCGTGCCCACCACCGAAGTGGCCGGCCGGGTCGTCAACGACCTCGTGCACCTGCTCGCCGAGCTGCTCGAGAACGCGACCTCCTTCTCCTCCCCGCAGACCAAGGTCAAGGTCACCGGTCACGCGCTGCCCGACGGCCGCGTCCTGATCGAGATCCACGACACCGGTATCGGCCTCTCCCCCGAGGACCTCGCGGCGATCAACGAGCGGCTCGCCTCGCCGCCCACCGTGGACGTCTCCGTCTCCCGCCGCATGGGCCTGTTCGTGGTCGGCCGGCTGTCCCAGCGGCACGGCATCCGCATCCAGCTGCGCCCGTCCGACTCCGGTGGTACGACCGCGCTGGTCATGCTGCCCGTGGACGTCGCCCAGGGCGGCAGGAAGCCCGCTCCGGGCAAGCCGGGCGCGCCCGGTGTGACCGGTGGCCCCGCCGCCGCGCAGGCCGCCGCGGGTGCGGCCGCGGCGCGTCGCGCCAACGGCCAGGGCGGTGCCCTCGGCGGCGCCCCGGCCGGTGGCGGTCTGCTCGGTGCCGGTCCCGGCCCGCGCGGCCAGGTCGGCTCCGGCCAGGGCCCCCGGGCCGCGCTGCCCGGCGCGGGCCAGGGCGGCCGTCCCGGTGCGCCGGGCGGTGCGCGCGGTCCGCAGGGCGGTCCCGGTCAGCAGGGCCGGCCCGCGCCCGCCGGTTCCGGTGCGGGCGGCTTCGGCGGTCAGACGCCGGGTGCCCCGCAGGGCCTGCAGGCCGCGAACCCGGGCGGACCGCAGCAGGACGCCTTCGGCGGCCGTGGCCGGCAGCGGCCCGCCGCCCCCGCCGACCAGAATCGTCAGCCCCAGCTGCCGCCGCGCGGCGGCCCGCAGGCCGAGCTGCCCGGCGGTGACTCGCAACGGCGCACCCCGGACTGGGGGGACACCCGGTCCCCGCTGTCGCGCGCCTCGCTGGACGCCCCGCGCGGCCACGACGAGCAGGACCCGTCACAGACCGCGCGCATGCCGCGCGTCGACGACCGGCAGGGCCCGGGCTCGACCGCGGAGATGCCCCGGATCGACGCTCAGGGCCCGGCCGCCACGGGCGGGTTCCCGCGCGCCGAGCTGACCGGCCCGGGCGGCTCCCAGAGCACGGGCCAGTTCCCGCATCCCGACAACGCCCAGCAGTCAGGTCAGTTCGCGCGTCCGGAAGACCCCCAGCAGACGGGCCAGTTCGCGGGTCCCGACGCCTCCCAGCAGGACCGGTTCGCATCGCGGCCCGGCAACCAGCAGGGTCCCGACTCGTTCGTCCGCTCCGACGTCTTCGGTACGCCGGGGGCCGGACAGCAGGACGACAGCGCCCAGCACACGGGCCAGTTCGCGGCCCCGCAGGCGTACGACGGCGGTTACGGCGGCAGCTCCACCGGGCAGCACGCCGTGCCCGGCGGCCAGAACCCCGCGCAGACCGGCCAGTTCGAGCGCCCGCAGCCGAACGGCCGTGACAGCTACGCGGCCCAGGGCGGCCGCGAGGACTTCGGCGCCCCGCGCCCGCCGGCCCCGCAGCAGCAGCGTCCGGTCCATCAGGAGCCCGACAACCGGGGCGCCGCACAGCGGCCCGGCGACGGGCGGGGACCGGGTGACGGGTGGGCACTGCCGCCGGCCAGCGGCCCGGGTGACGGCCGTACCCCGCTGTACGACACACTGGAGACCAACTGGTTCCACGGTCAGCAGCAGGGCGGCGCTCCGGCGCCTCAGCAGCAGTCGCAGGCGCCGGCGACCCCGGCTCCGCGGCGCTCCACCACCGACACCGGCTCCTGGCGCACCTCGCCGAACGACGAACTCGTCCGGCAGGCCGAGCGCGTCCGGCAGCCCGCCGCGGGCGGTGTCACCACCTCCGGCCTGCCGCGCCGAGTGCCTCGGGCGAACCTCGTCCCGGGCACGGCTCAGCAGCAACAGCACCAAGCCGGTCCGCAGGTCTCGCGTGCGCCTGACGACGTACGCGGCCGGCTGACCAATCTTCGTCGGGGCATCGCTCAGGGCCGTCAGGCCGGCAGCGGCCAGACCGGCAGCTTCCCGAGCCCCACTCACCAGCAGGAGCGTTAGTTGAGTCCGATGAGCCAGGCGGCACAGAACCTGAACTGGTTGATCACCAACTTCGTGGACAACACCCCCGGGGTGTCCCACACAGTGGTGGTCTCCGCCGACGGCCTTCTGCTGGCGATGTCCGAAGGTTTCCCGCGGGACCGCGCCGACCAGCTGGCGGCCGTCGCGTCCGGGCTGACCTCCCTGACGGCCGGGGCGTCCCGGATCTTCGAGGGCGGCAGCGTGGCACAGACGGTCGTCGAGATGGAGCGCGGCTTCCTCTTCCTGATGTCCATCTCGGACGGGTCGTCCCTCGCGGTCCTGGCCCACCCCGACGCGGATATCGGCCTTGTCGGCTACGAGATGGCACTGCTCGTCGACCGCGCGGGTGCGGTACTCACCCCGGATCTGCGCGCCGAACTCCAAGGCAGTCTGCTTCACTGACCGCCCCCGGCACCACCCACCTCACGAAAACACCGTCCGGCCGCCACAATCCCCCCACCGGCCCCATCAGACGGCTTGACTGACCGACTTGCTGTCCCGCCCGGAGGATTCATGACCCCGCCCACCGCCCATCATGATCCGTACGCGGAGCCGTACGGGGACGAGGGCGACCAGCCGCTGGTGAGGCCGTACGCGATGACCGGCGGCCGGACCCGGCCGCGCTACCAGCTCGCCATCGAGGCGCTGATCAGCACCACGGCCGACCCGGCTGCGCTCATGGGACTGCTCCCGGAGCACCAGCGCATCTGCCACCTGTGCCGGGAGGTCAAGTCGGTCGCGGAGGTCTCCGCGCTGCTGGCCATGCCGCTCGGGGTGGCCCGGATCCTGGTGGCCGACCTCGCCGAGGCCGGCCTGGTCGCCATCCACCAGCCGGGTGGCGACGAGAACAACGGCGGCGCTCCGGATGTGACGCTGCTCGAAAGGGTGCTCAGTGGACTTCGCAAGCTCTGACGCGGGTCGGGCCACCACCTCCGCGAAGATCGTGGTGGCGGGCGGCTTCGGCGTGGGCAAGACCACGTTCGTCGGCGCCGTCTCGGAGATCAACCCGCTGCGCACAGAGGCCGTCATGACGTCCGCTTCGGCCGGCATCGACGACCTCACCCACACCGGAGACAAGACGACGACCACCGTCGCCATGGACTTCGGCCGTATCACCCTGGACCAGGACCTGATCCTGTACCTGTTCGGCACGCCGGGCCAGGACCGCTTCTGGTTCATGTGGGACGACCTGGTCCGCGGCGCCATCGGCGCCGTCGTACTGGTCGACACCCGGCGCCTGGCCGACTGCTTCCCGGCGGTCGACTACTTCGAGAACAGCGGGCTGCCGTTCGTCATCGCCCTCAACGGCTTCGACGGCCAGCAGCCCTACGCCCCCGAGGAAGTGCGGGAAGCGTTGCAGATCGGGCCGGACGCCCCGATCATCACCACGGACGCCCGCCACCGCGCGGACGCCAAGAGCGCGCTGATCACGCTCGTGGAGCACGCCCTGATGGCTCGCCTGAGGTAGCACTCAAGAATCACGGGTCTCACGGCAGTTGCCGTAAGGGAATCGGAGCCGGCTGTGGCCTTAGACACGGTCGGCTCCGACGTTCATAACAGTTCGGCAGAGGAATCGCCCGGTGTCACCACGCGACGCGTTCGGGTGGTGCCGCTGCGCGCACGAACGCCCCGCCTTTTGGCGGGGCTCGTTCTTTATGACCGTTTTATCTGGGGCTTACGTCGCTCGCCTCCGGAGGTTTCCACTGTTTGGAAGTGCGCTGGTCCACGTGCTGGAATGCCTGAACTGCCCAATGGTCAAAGACGTACTGACTGTTCGATGACTAACCGGGCTCTGAGAGACTGCGGCACGACGTAGGTGCCGACCGCCGAGAGGTTGTTGGTCGAGTGAGGCGAAGCAAGAACGGTCCCGAGCCGTCGGCCCGGGGCAACTTCACCCCGCCGCCGCGCGCTGCGGCGCCCACCCCCGTGTCCGGTGCGGAGCCGGCGGCCACTCCCGCGTCGAGCGGCGGCCGCTTCTCCCCGCGCAACTGGCGGGTGCCGACCCGTCTGAACGCGATCCTGCTCATACCCGTGGCGGTCGGTCTCGTCATGGGCGGCTTCCAGGTGAAGAACTCGATCGACACCTGGCAGGAGGCCCGCGACGCCGAGAACACCGCCCACCTGGTCCGTGCCGCCCTCGGCTACGCCGACGCCCTCGAGAACGAGCGGGACGTCACCGCGGCCCCGCTGCTGCTGAACAAGAAGGACGCCCCCAGCAAGGCGGCTGTCGACGGCGCCCGCAAGGCCACCGACCAGGCCGCCGACGCCTTCGACCAGGCCGCGCAGAACATGCCGCACAAGTCGGGCCTGGAGCGCCGGCTGAAGCTGTTCCGCGAGGCCGAGCCCAAGCTGGCCCAGCTGCGCCAGGCCGCGTACACCTCCAAGGTGCACGGCGTGCAGACCGAGGAGGGCTACGTCGAGGTCGCCCACCCCCTGATGGAGTTCGCCAACGAGCTCGGTCTGGGCACCGGCAACATCACCTCCTACGGCCGTACCGTCTACGCCATCTCGCTGACCAAGGCGGCGTTGTCGCTGGAGCGGTCGATCGGCACGCACCTGCTGGTCAACCCCGGTCCGGACGACCCCAACCTGGCGACCCAGCGGGTGTCCCTGTCCTCGTACGCCTACCTGGAGCGCATCGCCCTGGAGGAGTACCTCGGCGGTGGCACCGAGGCCGACGCGCAGAAGCTGACCGACGCGCAGCAGAAGATGAAGACGGACGGCGCCGCGCTGGTCGAGGAGGCCAAGGGCAGGGACCCGAAGTACGTCGCCCCGCCCTCCGACCCGTCCAAGATGGTGGTGCGGATCGCCACCATGCCGGACACCAGCCCGCTCACCCGTCAAGGACTCGCTGCCAAGGGCATCACCGCCGAGAACTGGTGGGCGGTCAACACGCTCAAGTACAAGGCCTACCGGCAGATCGAGTCGGACCTCGCCGACAAGGCGGTGAACGAGGCCTCGTCCATCGCCGACGACGCCAAGACCTCCGCGTTCACCACCGGTGCCGTCGTCGTGATCGCCCTGCTGCTCGCGTTCATCCTGGCCGGTGCCGTGGCCCGCCAGATGAGCCGCTCGATGCGCCAGCTGCGTAACGCCGCCTTCGGTATCGCCGAACAGCGCCTGCCGATGCTGGTCGACCAGCTCTCGCGCACCGACCCCGGCCGGGTCGACACCCGGGTCGCGCCGATCCCGATCACCACCAAGGACGAGATCGGCGAGGTCGCCCGCGCCTTCGACCAGGTCCACCGTGAGGCGGTCCGGCTCGCCTCCGAGCAGGCCCTGCTGCGGGGCAACATCAACGCGATCTTCACCAACCTCTCGCGCCGCAACCAGTCGCTGATCGAGGGCCAGCTGACCCTGATCACCGACCTGGAGAACAACGAGGCCGACCCGGACCAGCTGGAGAACCTCTTCAGGCTGGACCACCTGGCCACCCGTATGCGCCGTAACGGCGAGAACCTCCTGGTCCTCGCCGGCGAGGAGCCCGGCCGCCGCTGGGACCAGCCGGTTCCGCTGGTCGACGTGCTGCGCGCCGCCTCCTCCGAGGTGGAGCAGTACGAGCGCATCGAGCTGTCCGGCGTCCCGGAGGCCGAGATCCACGGCCGCGCGGTCACCGACCTCGTGCACCTGCTGGCCGAGCTGCTGGAGAACGCCACCACGTTCTCCTCCCCGCAGACCAAGGTCCGCGTCACCGCGACGCGTCTGCCCGACGGCCGCATCATGATCGAGATCCACGACAAGGGCATCGGCCTGACCGCCGAGGACTTCGCGGACATCAACCACAAGCTGGCCAACCCGCCGACCGTGGACGCCGCGATCTCCCAGCGCATGGGCCTGTTCGTGGTCGGCCGGCTGTCCGACCGGCACGGCATCCGGGTCCAGCTGCGCCCCTCGGGCGAGCAGGCCGGTACGACGTCCCTGGTCATGCTGCCGGACGCGATCACGCACGGCGGTGGCGCCGAGACGCCGCTGGACCGCGAGGAGTTCACGGTCTCCCAGATCATCCCGGACCAGCCGTTCCAGGGTGAGAGCTTCAACCAGGTGCAGCCGATGCGCACCGCCGCCGAACTCGGCTTCGACGACAGCCGGTACGTGGACGTCCCCGACGACATCCGTGACCTGGACCCCGTCGGCCGCTCCCTGATGCGCGAGGAGCGTCGCGCGGCCCTGGAGGCCCAGACGCACGGCCAGCCGTCCGAGCAGCAGCAGGACGCGGCCGACACCCCCGGCGGTTTCCGCGACGAGTTCGAGACGCAGCAGGGTTACGACGGCAGCAGCACGGGCTACACCGAGCAGCCGTACCAGGAGCAGCAGCCCTCGTACCAGGAGCAGCAGCAGTCCTCGTACGAGGAACAGCAGCACACCGCGTACCAGGAGCCGTACGAGCAGCCGTACGAGAAGTCGTACGACGAGCAGTACTACGCGCCGAACGGCGGTCTGCCGCAGAACCAGAACAACGGCTTCGCCGCGAACGGCGGTTACCCGGACCCGGCGTATGCGGAGCCGGCCCAGGAGGAGCAGGCGCCGGCGCACGGCCAGGCGGCCGACGGCTTCGGTGCCTACGACAGCCCGTCCTACCAGGACGACTGGCCCCAGCAGGACGGCTACCAGAACGGCTATCCGGCCCAGTACGCTGCGGAAACGGAATCCTCGCAGGCCACTGACGCGACGGAGCGGAACCGCGTAGGCTTCGACCGTCCGGGACCGGCCTCTCCCGCCGCCCACGGGCTGACCGACGCCGGGCTGCCCCGCCGCGGATCCGGCGCGAGCGGTTCCAACGGCTCGAGTGCCTCCAACGGCTCGGCGCGCGCGCCGCAGGAAGCGCCGGCCCCCGCACCGGGGAACACCCCGGGGGCGGGCGGCGAGAACGGCTGGCGTTCGGCGAACGACGAGCGGTGGCAGCAGGCCGCCCAGCTCCGGAAGCCCAAGGCAGGCGGGGTCACCGCCTCCGGCCTGCCGCGGCGGGTACCCAAGGCCAATCTGGTCGAAGGCACCGCCGAGAGCACCCCTCAGGGAGGCCCCCAGGTCTCCCGCGCCCCGGAGGACGTCCGGGGCAGGCTGAGCAACCTGCGCCGGGGCGTCCAGCGCGGACGCAGCGCAGGCAGTGAAACGAACGGCCAGGCCACTAGGGATCACCACAGTGGGCCTGACAGCACCTACAACCAGGAGCGTTAGTGTGAGCCCGATGAGCCAGGCGGCACAGAACCTGAACTGGTTGATCACCAACTTCGTGGACAACACCCCGGGGGTGTCCCACACGGTGGTGGTCTCCGCCGACGGACTCCTTCTGGCGATGTCCGAAGGCTTCCCCCGCGACCGCGCCGACCAGCTCGCGGCCGTCGCCTCCGGTCTGACCTCGCTGACCGCCGGTGCCTCGCGCATCTTCGAGGGTGGCAGCGTGAATCAGACGGTTGTGGAGATGGAGCGGGGATTCCTCTTCCTCATGTCCATCTCCGACGGTTCCTCGCTCGCCGTTCTGGCCCACCCGGAGGCGGACATCGGCCTCATCGGGTACGAGATGGCTCTTCTGGTGGACCGCGCGGGCACGGTTCTCACCCCGGATCTCCGCGCGGAGCTCCAGGGAAGCCTTCTCAACTAGTAATCGGACGGTGCGTATACGTGTCCCGGGGCCGTAAGGTTTCGGGACGCGGCGCCACAGGTTTGGGTGCCCGGCGCAGTAGGAGGAGGAGAAAGTGGCAACACCCCCAGGCGGCTCGTCTTCGGGTAACTGGTCGTACGGCCCTGCACAGGGCCAGGGCGACGGTTCGGCGAACCGGTACAACTTCCCCTCCGCGCCCAGCCACCGGCAGCCCTACGCCCCGCAGGGTCCCGGTCCGTCGCCGTACGGCCAGCCCCCGGCCCCGCGGATCCAGCCGGTACAGCCGCAGCGCCGCCCCGAGCCGGCGCCGGCGTCGCACAACCCCTTGGTGCGTCCGTACGCCATGACCGGCGGCCGGACCCGCCCGCGCTACCAGCTCGCCATCGAGGCACTGGTGCACACCACCGCCGCTCCGCACCAGATGCAGGGCCAGCTGCCCGAGCATCAGCGGATCTGCAACCTGTGCCGGGAGATCAAGTCGGTGGCCGAGGTCTCGGCCCTGCTGACGATCCCCCTCGGCGTGGCCAGGATTCTCGTCGCCGACTTGGCGGAGGCGGGCCTGGTCGCCATCCATCAGCCCGGCGGCGACGAGAACGCCGGTGGCCAGCCAGACGTGACACTGCTCGAAAGGGTGCTCAGTGGACTTCGCAAGCTCTAGCGGCGGTCCTTCCCGCTCCACCACCTCCGCGAAGATCGTGGTGGCGGGCGGCTTCGGCGTGGGCAAGACCACGTTCGTCGGCGCCGTCTCGGAGATCAACCCGCTGCGCACAGAGGCCGTCATGACGTCCGCTTCGGCCGGCATCGACGACCTCACCCACACCGGAGACAAGACGACGACCACCGTCGCCATGGACTTCGGCCGTATCACCCTGGACCAGGACCTGATCCTGTACCTGTTCGGCACGCCGGGCCAGGACCGCTTCTGGTTCATGTGGGACGACCTGGTCCGCGGCGCCATCGGCGCCATCGTGCTGGTCGACACCCGGCGCCTGGCCGACTGCTTCCCGGCGGTCGACTACTTCGAGAACAGCGGGCTGCCGTTCGTCATCGCCCTCAACGGCTTCGACGGCCAGCAGCCGTACAACCCGGACGAGGTCCGCGAGGCGCTCCAGATCGGCCCCGACACCCCGATCATCACCACGGACGCCCGCCACCGCGCGGACGCCAAGAGCGCGCTGATCACGCTCGTGGAGCACGCCCTGATGGCTCGCCTGCGCTAGCCGTCCCGGACTTCGGGGGCCCTCTCCTTCGGGAGAGGGCCCTTTGTCGTACCCCCCGGCGGTACTTCGGCGCGGAGGGCTTACGCCGATCGGGTGAGGGACGAACGAGGAGTGAACACACCTCGGCCCCGCCCTCCCGAAGGAGTGGCGGGGCCGAGGGTCACGCGGAGAAGCTCAGTGCCAGCTGTGCGGGGCCCGGAAGCCGCCCTCGCGTTCCAGGCGGCGCCAGCCGGCCCTGGCGCGGCCTCGGTGGGTCTGGGCCGCGGGCGCCGGCTGGGCGGCCGCACGGGCCAGGAGGACGGCCGTGATGGCGGCGACCTCCTCGGGCTCGGCGTGGCCCTTCTCGACGCGGATGTCAGGAGTGCTCATGGGTGTCAGTCTCCGTGAGAGAGAGGTCC
Source organism: Streptomyces sp. NPDC045022 (assembly GCF_056432605.1). NCBI lineage: Bacteria > Bacillati > Actinomycetota > Actinomycetes > Kitasatosporales > Streptomycetaceae > Streptomyces > Streptomyces sp. NPDC045022. The sequence goes on along the minus strand of NZ_JBWKIR010000021.1, from coordinate 1,081 downwards.
GCGGGGTTGCCGCGGCGGGTCCGCTCGGTTACTGCGGGGGGTTGCCGTGCTTACGGGAGGGCAGGTCGGCGTGCTTGGTATGCAGCATCGCCAGGGACCTGACCAGGACCTCGCGGGTCTGAGCCGGGTCGATGACGTCGTCGACCAGGCCGCGTTCGGCGGCGTAGTAGGGGTGCATCAGCTCGGCCTTGTACTCCTTGACCATCTTCTGACGCATGGCCTCGGGGTCCTCCGCGTCGGCGATCTGCCGGCGGAAGATGACGTTCGCGGCGCCCTCGGCGCCCATCACGGCGATCTCGTTCGTCGGCCAGGCGTACGTCAGGTCGGCACCGATCGACTGGGAGTCCATGACGATGTAGGCACCTCCGTACGCCTTGCGCAGGATCAGCGAGATCCTCGGCACGGTCGCGTTGCAGTAGGCGTACAGCAGCTTCGCGCCGTGCCGGATGATTCCGCCGTGCTCCTGGTCGACACCGGGGAGGAACCCCGGCACGTCCAGGAAGGTGACGATCGGGATATTGAAAGCGTCACACATCTGGACAAAGCGCGCAGCTTTTTCGCTCGCCTCGATGTCCAGGACGCCCGCCAGCACCTGCGGCTGGTTGGCGATGATGCCCACGACCTGGCCGTCGAGGCGGCCGAGGGCGCAGATGATGTTGCGCGCCCAGCGCTCGTGGACCTCCAGATACTCGCCGTCGTCGACGATCTCCTCGATGACCTTGGCCATGTCGTAGGGCCGGTTGCCGTCCGCCGGGACCAGATCCAGCAGCACGTCGGAGCGGCGGTCCACCGGGTCCGTCGTCTCCGTCCGCGGCGGGTTCTCGCGGTTGTTCTGCGGGAGCAGCGAGAGGAGGTACCGCACCTCGGCGATGCAGGTCTCCTCGTCGTCGTAGGCGAAGTGGCAGACACCGGAGGTCTCGGCGTGGACGTCGGCGCCGCCCAGGCCGTTCTGGGTGATCTCCTCACCCGTGACCGCCTTGACCACATCCGGGCCGGTGATGAACATCTGCGAGGTCTCGCGGACCATGAACACGAAGTCCGTCAGGGCGGGGCTGTAGGCCGCGCCGCCCGCGCACGGGCC